>NZ_JBQUYV010000005.1:0-347493 GCF_056314185.1 Sphingomonas sp. DMC8
GATGCCCCCGTCACCACGACCTCCCTCGTCATGGTCACCCATTGATTCAGAACATGATCAAAAACGCAACTGTAATGATAGTCGTCGGCGCCCAGTTCCAGCCCCAGCACACGGTCGATCGCGCTGTCGCGCGCGGTGACCATGATCACGGCTTGCGTAAAGCCCTCGGCGCGCAGCGTCCAGCACAGCGTCAGCCCATCCCCATCGGGGAGATTGAGGTCCAGGACGACCACATCGGCACATTGTTCGGCGAGTGCTTCCCGCGCTTCCGCAACGCTGGCGGCAGCGCGCACGGCATGGCGTTCCCGTTCAAGCTGCTGCACGATCAGCGCACGGAGATCGGCATCGTCATCGACGACGAGAATGTTGCCGGTCGCTCCGACTGGAGTTTGGGTCATCGGGTGCATGTAGCGTTATCCTGCCTGGACGTCCCGCGCCCGATACATATCGATACAGACACCGACCGAGTGTTACGCGCGCCGGCTGCCGAGTACATGAAAAGCTACGCATTGTCGCATGCGCCTGGGGAAGGGGGGCGATAGGGCACGCACCATGCCTGTACCCGCCTCCTGTCGCGCGCTTGCGCTCTGCGTCGCCCTCGCTGCCTGTTCGTCGGGCCAGCCCTCCGGTCTCCCGCCACAGGGGCCGGTGGAGGTTGGCTATGTTACGCTTGCTGGTACGTCCGCGCCGGTTTCGGCCGAGCTGACCGGGCGCGTTACCGCGCAACTGACGGCGGACGTGCGGCCGCAGGTGGACGGCGTGATCCGCCAGCGCCTGTTCAACGAAGGCAGCTTCGTGCGCGCCGGTCAGCCGCTCTATCAGATCGATTCGCGTAGCTACAGCGCCGCTCGGGACCAGATTTCCGCCCAGCTCGAAAGTGCCCAGGCGGCGCTGGCTTCGGCGGACGCAAAGGCAAAGCGCTACGCAACGCTCCACGACGTCGATGCGGTCAGTCGCCAGGACATCGACGATGCCATCGCGAGTGCCAGGCAAGCGCGTGCGAACATTCATCTGTACGAGGCCAACCTCCGTTCCGCGAAGCTCAGCCTTGAATATACGCGCGTGCTGGCGCCGATTTCCGGCCGTATCGGCCGATCGAGCGTGACCCCCGGCGCATTGGTTACCGCCTCGCAGACCACCGCACTTGCGACGATCCAGCAGCTTGACCCGATCTATGTCGATATAACGCAGTCCAGCGATCAGTTGCTCGCCCTCCGCAAGCGGCTCGCCAATGGCAGCCTGAAAAAGGGGGATATGACGGTGCGGCTCAAATTGTCGGACGACAGTTACTACGGGCCTGCCGGCACCATCGAATTTTCCGAAGTGTCGGTGGATGAGAATGCCGGCACGGTAGTGCTGCGTGCGCGCTTCCCCAATCCGGACGGCGTGCTGATGCCTGGCATGTTCGTGCGCGTGGAAACGCCGCAAGGCGTGGTACCCGACGCGGTGCTCGCGCCGCAGCAGGGCATCAGCCGCGATGCCAAGGGCAATGCTTCTGCCCTGGTGCTCGACAGCAGTAACAAGGTTGTGCAGCGGTCCGTGACCACGCTGAAGGCGGTGGGTAATCAGTGGATCGTCACCGATGGCCTTAAGGCCGGCGATCGGCTGATCGTGCAGGGGACCGACAAGGCGATGCCCGGTGCGACGGTGAAGGCCGTCGCCGTGAAGATCGGCGGCTGATCCGATGGGCATCAGTCGCTTCTTCATTGGACGCCCGATTTTCGCCTGGGTGATTGCGATCGCGATCATGCTGGCCGGTATCGGCTGCATCTACAGCCTGCCGATCGCGCAATATCCCGATATCGCCCCGCCTTCGATAAGCATCAGCGCGACCTATCCGGGCGCGTCCGCCGAAACGCTGGAAAACAGCGTGACCCAGGTGCTTGAGCAGCAGCTGACCGGGCTCGATGGGCTGCTGTACTTCTCGTCCACGTCCAGCAGCGCCGGCAGCGTCACCATCACCGCGACCTTCAAGAAGGGCACCAACGCGGATACGGCGCAGGTTCAGGTCCAGAACAAGGTGACGCAGGCAACCTCCCGCCTGCCGACCCAGGTGCAGCAGCAGGGCATCACTGTTCAGAAATCCAATGCCGACTTCCTGATGGTCGTCGCCTTGTATGACACGACGGATCGCGTCACGTCGGCGGACATTGGCGATTATCTCGTCAGCCATTTGCAGGACGATCTGGGCCGCGTGAACGGCGTGGGCAAAACGCAGGTCTTCGGTGCGCAATATGCCATGCGTATCTGGCTGGACCCTGCCAGGCTGGCTGCCGTCAAGCTGATGCCGTCGGACGTAACCAGTGCGATCACTGCGCAGAATGCCGAGGTTTCCGCCGGGCAGATCGGCGCGCTTCCTGCAGTGAAAGGGCAGATGCTGAATGCCGTCGTGAAGGCGAAATCGCGCTTCACTTCGCCCGATCAGTTCCGCAACATTGTCGTCAAGACGCGTAGCGACGGATCGGTCGTACGGCTTTCCGACGTGGCGCGGGTCGAACTTGGGGAGGAGGATTACAGTTCCGACGCGAGGCTGAATGGCCATCCCGCTTCCGGTCTCGCGGTCCAGCTTGCCCCCGGCGCCGATGCGCTCAACACCGCGTCCGCCGTGCGCGCGCGTGTCGAACAGATCGCCAAGGGAATGCCGGCCGGCTTCGCCGTCGCCTATCCGCGCGACAGCACCGATTTCGTCAAGCTCTCGATCAAGGAAGTGGTGGAAACGCTGCTGATCGCTGTCGTGCTCGTCGTGCTGGTGATGTACGTCTTCCTGCAAAGCTGGCGCGCCACGCTGATCCCGGCGATCGCCGTACCCGTGGTGCTGCTCGGTACCTTCGGTGTCCTTGCCGCATTCGACTATTCGATCAATACCCTCACGCTGTTCGGCATGGTGCTCGCCATCGGCCTGCTGGTCGACGACGCGATCGTGGTGGTGGAGAATGTCGAGCGGCTGATGCAGGAGGCCGGATTAAGCCCGCGCGAGGCGACGATCCGCTCAATGGACGAAATCGGCTCCGCGCTGGTCGGCATCGCGCTGGTGCTGTCGGCCGTGATGTTGCCGATGGCGTTCTTCGGCGGTTCCACAGGCGTGATCTACCGGCAGTTCTCGATCACCATCGTCTCGGCGATGCTGTTGTCGGTGGTGGTTGCACTCATTTTGTCGCCTGCGCTGTGCGCCACGTTGCTCAAGGCGCCGCACCAGGATTCGCAGCAGCACGGCCTCTTTGGTCGGTTCAATCGCTGGTTCGAGCGGATGACCAACGGATATCTGCGCAATGTGGAGCGCGTTGTCGGTCGGCGCTTGCTGCACCTGGGTGTCTACGCGGTCATTGTCGTCGCGATGGTTGTGCTGTTCGTCCGGCTTCCCACCGGCTTCCTGCCGACCGAGGACCAGGGCGAGTCGATGGTGATGTTCACCCTGCCGGCGGGAGCCACGGCCGAACGCACCGACGCCGTGCGCGAGCAGATCCAGCAATTCTATCTCGGCAGCGAGCGGAAGAATGTGGCAGCAGCCATGATGCTGACCGGGTTCAGTTTCTCGGGCAGTGGCCAGAATACCGGCATGGGATTCGTTTCGCTGGCGCCCTTTGACGAGCGCACCGACAGCAAGAATAGCAGCACGGCGATCACCGGTCGGGCGATGCGCAGCTTCAGCCAGATTCGCGATGCCCAGGTCTTCGCCATGGTGCCCCCGGCGATCAGCGGACTGGGCCAGTCCAACGGCTTCACCTTTGAGCTGCTGAACACCAGCGGGCTGAGCCGAAGCGCCTTCGAGGCGCTGCGCGACAAGCTGATCGCTGCCGCGAACCAGAGCTCGAAGTTGAAGCAGGTCCGCGCCTCGACCTTGGCGGATTCCCCGCAGTTGCGCGTTACCATCGACGAACCGAAGCTGGCCGTGCTCGGACTGTCCGAAAGCGATGTGAACAGCACGCTCGCGGCTGCTTGGGGCGGCAACTACGTCAACGACTTCATCGATCGCGGGCGCGTCAAGCGCGTCTATGTCCAGGGCGAGGCTGCCGCCCGCATGTTGCCGTCCGATCTGGACAACTGGTTCGTTCGTTCGAGCAGCACCGGCGAGATGGTGCCGTTCTCCGCCTTCGCGACCACGGCCTGGGAGAAGGGGCCGAATTCGGTCTCGCGGTTCAATGGCCAATCCTCCTATGAACTCCAGGGGGAGCCGGCGAGCGGTGTCAGTTCCGGCGCCGCCATGCAGGAAATGATCCGCCTGCAGCAACAGGTTGCACCGGGCACAAGCTATGCCTGGAGCGGGCTCTCCTATCAGGAAAATCAATCGAGCGGGCAGGCGCCATATCTCTACGCAATCTCGGTGCTGGTGGTATTTCTCTGCCTTGCCGCGCTCTACGAAAGCTGGTCGGTGCCGTTCGCAATCCTGATGGTGCTGCCACTCGGCGTGATCGGCGCGGTGCTGGCAGTAAAGCTGCGGGGCCTGGAAAACGACATCTATTTCCAGGTCGGCTTGCTCACCACGATCGGACTTGCCGCCAAGAACGCGATCCTCATCGTCGAATTCGCCGAAGCCGGGCGGCTTGAGGGCAAAAACCTGGTCGAGGCGGCGCTGGAGGCGGCGAAGTTGCGCCTGCGCCCGATTCTGATGACCTCTATCGCCTTTATCGCCGGCGTGCTGCCGCTGGCGGTGGCGAGCGGGGCGGGCGCCCAAAGCCGCATTGCAATCGGTACTGCCGTAGCCGGCGGCATGCTGACCGCCACGGCCATCGCCATCTTCTATGTTCCCATGTTCTTCGTCGTGATCGGCCGGCTGTTCCACCGGAAAGCCGCCCCCCATGGCGAAACGCCCAGCCCCGAGGCCGCATGACCTTTCGCTATCGTCTTCGTACCGTCCTGCTCGCAGCCCCCGTCCTTCTGGCGGGCTGCGACATGGCACCGCATTATGTTCGCCCGGAACCCGCTGTGGCCCCTGCCTGGCCGAGCGGGGCCGCATATGAAGCGCCTGCGCCGGCCGAGCCCGGCTTAGCGTGGCAGTCGCTCGCTACCGATGCCCGGGTCCGCGCGGTGGTCGAGCGAGCGTTGGCGAATAACCGCGATCTGCGTGCCGCGCTCGCCAATGTCGCCTCGGCGCGCGCCCAGTACCGGATCAACCGCGCTTCCCAGTTCCCGACGCTCTCGGCCAGCGGCTCTGACACGATCGTCGAGCAGAAGGGCGGCTCGTCCGAGAGCTACAGTGCCAGTGCGGGCTTCAGCGGGTTTGAGATCGACCTGTTCGGTCGGCTGAAAAACCAGAGCAAGGCGGCGTTCGAATCGTATCTGTCGACCCAGTCGGGGATGCGCTCGACGCGGCTTACCATCGTGTCGGAAACCATCACCGCCTATGTTACCCTCGCCGCCGACCGCGACTTGCTGGCCGCGGCGAAGGAGACAGCGGCGAGCGCGGCCCGCACTGTGGCGCTGAACCAGTCGCTGCTCCAGGCCGGCCTGGGCACCGCCGCCGACCTTGAAAGCGCCAAAACCGTGCTGGCCCAGGCTCAGTCCGACATCGCCTCCTACACCACGCAGGTGGCACAGGACCGCAATGCGCTAGAACTGCTCGTCGGCGCGCCGGTGGAGGAGGCGCTGCTGACCGCGACGCTCCTCGATCTCGACGCCAGCATCGCGGTGCCACCCGCCGGTCTTTCTTCCGACGTCCTGCTGCAGCGCCCCGACGTGGTTGAGGCCGAGCATAGCCTGAAGAGCGCCAATGCCAGCATCGGCGCGGCGCGGGCGGCGTTCTTCCCCAAGATCAGCCTCACGTCGGCCGTGGGCCTCGCGAGCACGGCGCTCTCCGATCTGTTCAAGGGCAGCGCGAGCAACTGGACTACAACACCCAGCGCCAGCATACCGATCCTGGGCGGTGCGAACAGCGGCAACCTCGCTTATGCGCGGGCCCAGCGCGACTATTACTTCGCCAAATACCAGAAGGCCGTGCAGAGCGCTTTCCGCGATGTTGCCGACGCCTTGGCCCGGCGCGGCACGATCACGGATCAACGTGCTGCACAGGCCCGGTTGCTGGCCGCCGCAGAACGCAGTCTGACGCTGGCAGATCGATCCTATCGTGCGGGTATTTCCGCTTATCTGAATGTCCTGACGGCCCAGCGCACGCTCTATGCCGCGCGCCAGGCGGCAATCTCGACGACCTTGGCGGACCTCAGCAATCGCGTGACCCTTTATTCGGCACTGGGATCAGACTCGTCGTTGTGAACCGGTCAAGAAGTGCGTTGGCGGCAATGCATGCTTCCAACGGGGGCCGTTCTGACCAATTTTCTTGACCTCGACGCAGTTTAGGAACGTCGGCTTGCGCGGCAATGTGAGCGGTATGATTGCATGAATCAAATCATGCTTTTGTATATGGAATGGAGCGTATATGGAAATTTGAGCGTGCGGAACGTGGTTTGAGCGGCATCGGCATGCGCTTCTGGGCCATTGAGGGGGCGGCAAAATGATAGGATCCAGACTAGTGCGGTCGCGATTCTGTGGGTGGGCGATCGCCGGTTGCGTGGCATTCGCCACGACGACGACCGCAATGGCCGAAACGGTTACAGTCGCCAGTCCGGACGGAAAGGTTCGAGCGATCCTGTCGGACGACGGCGGGAAGCTGCTGTATCGCGTCACCATGGACGGGCGGTCGATCCTGGACTCTTCGCCGATCGGGATGCGGGTCGACGGTGTCGAGCTTGGCGATAACGCCCATGTCAGAAGGGTGCAGCGAACCAGGGTCGACAGAAGATACCGCTTCTTCGGCGGCAAGGTCGAAGCGATCGACCGCGCCAATGTTGCCAGCGTTGTGCTTGCCACCGGCCGAATGCGGTTCACCGTGGACGTCCATGTCGCGGATGACGGTGTCGGCGTGCGCCTGCGCCTGCCTGCAAAGGCCGGCCGCAGGATCGAAGCGGATCGTTCTGGGTGGAAGCTCGCCGCCGCGGATCCGCGCGTTTGGTCGACCAAGCTCGATCCGGGTTATGAAGAAATCTATGCGGCCACGACGCTGAGCCAATTGACCGGCCAAGCGCTGGGTATGCCGCTGACCGCGAGGATCGACCGCTATTATGTGACGATCAGCGAGGCAGCAGTAGTCCATTACGGCGACATGAGCATCACGCCCAACGCCGCCGGGTTACTCCAGGGCAGTCTCTATGCTGATCCCCAGGGCTGGACGACCGATGACGCAGTAACCCAGCCCTGGCGCGTAACCATTATCGCGCGCGACCTCACCCGGCTGGTCAACACCACGCTGATCCAGAACCTCAACCCGCCCCCTTCGCCGGCGCTCGCCAAGGCGGATTGGATACGGCCCGGCGTTTCCAGCTGGCAATGGCTGGCGATCGGCGCACCGAAAGCAGGCGACCAGCATGACTGGATCGATTGGACGCGGCAGCTCGGCTATCGCTACTATCTGATCGACGACGGTTGGGCCGACTGGAATCGCCCGTGGGAAACGCTGGCCGAGACGATCCGCTACGCAAGGTCGCAGGGTGTCGACATCTGGGTCTGGGTGCACAGTAAGCAGATGTTCGATGCCGCCCAGCGCCGCGCGACGCTGCGCCGCTATGCGGACATGGGGATCGTCGGCGTGAAGGTCGATTTCCCGGAGCAGGCCGACCATCGCTGGGCGACTTGGTATGAGGATTTCGCGCGCGACAGCGCGGCGAACAAATTGATGGTCGACTTTCATGGTGCGATGAAGCCGACGGGCACCGAGCGGACCTGGCCGAACGTCCTGAGCCGGGAGGGCGTGCGGGGGCATGAGTGGCAGATCACCCGCTACAACCGCGTGCTGCCGGGCGACCACGACACGATCCTGCCCTTCACGCGCTACGTGGTCGGGCCGGGCGACTATACCCCCACCGTCTTCGAGCCCAGGGAACTGCAGGGCAATAGCTGGGCGCACGAACTGGCGCAGTCGATCCTGTTCACCTCCCCCTACCTGTCGATGGGCGGGCATCCGCGCAGCTATCTGGAGAACCCGGCGATCGACGTACTGAAGGCCGTTCCGGCCGTTTGGGACGAGACCATCGTCCTGCCGGGCAGCGAGCCGGGCCTAATGGCGGGCTTCGCCCGGCGGCACGGCAAGGACTGGTTCGTCGCGGTCATCAATGGAAAGGAGGCGCGCCCGCTGAAGGTCGATCTCCGCTTCCTGGGCGCGGGCCCCTGGAAGCTCGTCTCGCTGGCGGACGATCAAGGGCGGCAGGATGCGTACGATCGAACCGAGCGTACGGTGCGCGCGAGCGATTCCATCGACGTGAGGCTCCGCGTGCAGGGCGGCTATGTCGGGTGGCTGCGCCCGGCACGCTGACGGCATAACCGATCGCGTGGCGATGTGGCCGCGCGCGTTCGGCATCTCTTTTCTACCCCGTCCTAAACGCGCCGAGGCGGTGCATGGAGGTTCGATCCTATTCGTAGCGCAGCGCGCGGGCGGGTTCGGCGCGGGCGGTGCGCCAGGATTGGCCGATGACGGTCAGCACGGCGATCAGCACGGCGATGGCCGAGGCGAGGAGGAAATAGCCCGGCGACAGCGCGACCCGGTCATCGAAGGTCGATAGCCAGCGCTGCATCGTCACCCAGGCGAGCGGCCAGGCGATCAGATTGGCGAGCAGCACCGGGCGGAGGAACTTGCCGACCAGCAGCCTGAGCACATCGCCGGTGGAAGCGCCCAGCGCCTTGCGGATGCCGATTTCCTTGATCCGCCGTGTCGTGTCGAAGGCGGCCAGGCCGTATAGGCCGATACAGCCGATCAGGATCGCCAGCCCCGCGCCCATGGTGAACAGTCGGGTGCGCTGCACGTCGGCGCGCTGATATTGCTCATATAGTTGCTGGTCTACCGTCACTGCCTGATAGGGCGCATTGGGCGCGATGCGGCGCCAGATCGCTTCAAGCCGGTCAAGCACCGCCTGCCCATCGCCGGTATAACGTGCGGCAAGAACGGGGTTGGCGAGGTGACTGGAACGGGAAGTATAGACCTGCGGCTCGATCGGATCGCGCGGGCTTGTGAAGCGCAGGTCGTCGACGACGCCAATCACCGTAACACTCGCGTCGCCGTCGCGCAGGGTGCTGCCCACCGCTGCAGCCGGGCTCGCAAAGCCAAGCCGCGCGACGGCGGTGCGGTTCAGCAGGACATTATACGCCGTCTTCAGGGCGCCTTCGGGCAGTCCGGGCCCGACGCTGGCATCGTCAGCGGCAAAGCGTTTCATGTCGGGCCAGCGCCCCGCCAGTAGCCTGGCGCCATAGACCTGAAAGAAACCGGGGCCGATTTCATCCTGCATTGCACTCGGGTCGTGGCCGACAGCGCCTTCGCGGTGCATCGTCGCGATGCCGAAGGTGCCGTTGCCTCCCGCTGCTATCGACGACTGGGTGACGGCGGTAACGCCCGGTACACGGGCGAGCGCGGCTGCTAGGTCATGGCGCTGGGCTGCGTCCAGGGCTTCGTCCCCGAACGAAGGCACCATCACCAGCCCATCGCGCCGAAAGCCGAGATCGGCCTGTTGCAGGTGCCGGGCCTGGGCGAAAAGCACTGCAGTACCGATCATCAGCGCAATCGCGATGGCGAATTGCAGCACGACCAGCGTGGTGCGCAGATTTCGGCCCGCGCGCCCGCCGCCCGTGGTTCCGGCTGCGGCCAGCACGGCGGCGGGTTGGAAACGCGACAGCACAAAGGCGGGATAGAGGCCGGCAAACAGACCAACCACGCCAATCAGCGCCAGTGCGGGCGGGACGATCGAGTCACTGCCCCAATAGGCGATGCGCAGATTGGTACCGCCGATGCTGTTGACCAGCGGCAGCGTGATTTCCGCCAGCGCCAGTCCGATCAGCGTGGCCAGTGCAGCAGTTGCGGTGGCTTCGGCAAGAAACTGGCCGATCAGCGCGGAGCGGCTGGCGCCCAATACCTTGCGGACTGCCACTTCGCGTGCGCGCAGTCCGGCGCGTGCCGTGGCAAGGTTCACATAATTGCCGATCGCGATCAGCAGCGCGAGCAGCCCCACCAGACCCAGCGCTGTTACGACCGCCTGGTCGCGGCCCTCGCGGAGGTGCAACGAGTCCAGCGGCAGCAGTTTTTGCCGCAGTCGCAACAGATCGGGCGGGCCGGTGAAATCCGGGTTGGGATGGCGGTTGTTGAAGTCGGTGATCTGCGGACGCAAGCGTTCTGCGGCTGCCTTGTCCGCCAGATGCAGAAAGGTGACGAGCCCCTTCGTCTTGCGGCCGAACAGCGGCGTGTCCGGCATCAGACGGCGATAGATTTCGCTACGGTAGCTGAGGCTGGCCGGCAGGTCGCGGATCACTGCGCCGACGCGGACCACGCTTGTCTTGCCGTCCATCGTCAGGGTCAGCGTCCGCCCGATTGCCGGACCGCCAGGCAGATAGGTGCGGGCGATGCGCTCGGTGATCACCGCGCCGTCAGGCGTGCGCAGCGCCGCCGCGGGATCCCCCGCGACGACGGGCAACGGGAAGAAGATGAAGTAGTTGGCGTCGACATGACCGATCGGTTCGGCGACGCTGCCATTGCCCAGCCGGACGGCGGCCTCGCCCTGAAGCAGCCGGGTGCCCTCCAGCCCCGGATTGTCGGTCTGGAGCATCGCCAGCATTTCGCGCCGATTGGGGATGTTGACCTCCGGCGCACCGGAAAACTGCATGGTCCGCTGGACAATCCAGGTCTTGTCCCAGCCCGGCAACGCATGGTCGAAGGTCGTTTCGTAGTGGACGAACAGATAGAGGATCAGGAATACCGCGACGCCCAGCGCCAGCCCGCCGATATTGACGAGCGTGAACAGCTTGTGGCGCGAGAACGAGCGATACAAAGCGAGCCAGGCGAGGCGATGCATGGAGGTCCGATCCTATTCGTAGCGCAGCGCACGGGCGGGTTCGGCGCGGGCGGTGCGCCAGGACTGGCCTATGACGGTCAGCACGGCGATCAGCACGGCGACGGCGGAGGCCAGCAGGAAATAGCCCGGCGACAGCGAGACCCGGTCATCAAAGGTCGACAGCCAGCGCTGCATCGCCACCCAGGCGAGCGGCCAGGCGATCAGATTGGCGAGCAGCACCGGACGCAGGAACTTGCCGACCAGCAGCTTGAGCACATCGCTGGTGGAAGCGCCCAGCGCCTTGCGGATGCCGATTTCCTTGATCCGCCTTGTCGTGTCGAAGGCGGCGAGGCCATAGAGCCCGATACAGCCAATGAGGATCGCCAGCACCGCACCCATGGTGAAGATGCGGGTGCGCTGCGTGTCCTGCTCGTAATAGCGCTTGTACAAATTCTCTTCGACGGTGCGGCCCTGATAGGGCTCGGCAGGGGCGATGCGCTTCCACGCGGCTTCGACGGCGTCACCGAACTTCCCGGGATCGCCGGCATAGCGGATCGTTGCGAAGGCATTGTCGAACGGCCGGCTGTCATAGCGATAAACGACGCTGCCTGCCGCCTCGCGCGGGCCGCGGAAGCGCAGATCGTCGATGACGCCGATGATCGTCATCGGCCCATTGCCTTCCAGCGGCTTGCCGATCGCATCCTGCGGGCTGCTGAAGCCCAGCGCGCCTACCGAGCTGCGGTCGATCACCACACTATAGGGGTTCTTGCCGCTGATATCGTCGCGCTTGCGCAGCGCCAGGTCGTCGCCGGGATGCGCCTTGTCGAACCAGCGCCCGGCGATCAGCCGCGCACCCATGGTCTCGAAATAGTTTTCGCCGACCGCGACGTGCATCATCGAAGGCTTGCGGATCGCTTCCTGGCCCGGTCGGTTCATCGTGGTGCGGTTGGTCATGTCCTGCGAGCCGGGCGCGTTTTCCGCCATGGTTACGCTGACGGCACCGGGCAGCGTGGCAAAGGTGCGGAGCAGCGCCGTCTTCTGTTCCGGTCGCAGCGAGGAAGAGACGAAAGAGCGGACGACGTACAGTCCGTCGCGGCGGAACCCCAGATCGGCGGTCTGGATGTGCCGGGTCTGGGCGATCATCACCGTGGTGCCGATCGCGAAGGCGATGGCGATCGCGAACTGGAAGATTACCAGCCCGGCGCGAACCCGGGCACCGGCCCGCCCGCCGCCGGGCGCACGGGCCGAGGCCAGCACCGCCGCCGCGCGAAATCCCGCCAGCACCAGCGCCGGGTAGAGGCCAGCGATCCCGCCCACCAGCAGCACGAGGAGGACCAGCGGCAGGACGATGCTCTGGTCGCCCGCATAATGGATCTTCAGCGTCAGGCCGCCGGCGGCGTTGATGAGGGGGAGTGCCAGTTCAGCGAGTGCGAGGCCGATCAGCGCGGCGAGCGCCACCGTCGCCACTGCCTCGATCAGAAACTGTCGGATCAGCGCGCGGTGCGTGCCGCCCAGTACCTTGCGTACCGCCACTTCGCGGGCGCGCAGTCCGGCGCGGGCAGTAGCGAGATTGATATAGTTGACGATGGCGATCAGCAGGGTGAGCGCGCCTACTGCGCCCATCGTCGTCACCACTGTGCGGTCGGCAGGATCGAGCAGGTGCAGATCGGTCAGCGGCAGGAGCGACTGTTCCCAGGCAGTCTTTGGAATATCTGGGCCGTAGACGTGCCGATCGGCGAAACGGTGCAACTCGGTCTGGAACGCACTTGCGGCAGCGGCGTCGGGGAAACGCAGCAAAGTCGTCAGCGACGTACTGCCCCAATGGTCGAACCACTCGCTGGCGAAGCGTCCGCGATTGACCGGCACGAAGATTTCGGAGCGGTAGCTCTGGTCCTTGCGCATATCGGCGATCACGGCGCCGACCCGGTAGTTGTACGTTCTGGAGCCGATTCCGATGGTAAGCGTGCGCCCTAACGGCGACGTGGTGCCGAAATAGGTGCTGGCGACGCGCTGGGTGATTACCATGCTGTCTGGATCGGCCAGCGCCTGGTTGGGATCGCCGGCGATGACCGGCATCGGCATCAGCTTGAAGAAGTTGGTGTCGACGGCGACCAGTTCCTCACCGGCTACCACCGCGCCTTGATGGATAATACCGCCCAGCGGCCAGAAGCGGGTGCCGACCAGTTGCGGATAATCGGCGTGGAGATGGTCCAGCTCCGCACCCATGGTGTAGGGATTCGGATCCTCCGAAACCCCTTCTATATGGTAATGTTCAGTGATGACGTAGAGCTTGTCCGCGCCCGGAATCCACCGGTCGAAGCCGGTCTCGAACCGCACGAACAGGTACAGGACCAAGAATACCGCAATTCCCAGCGCCAGTCCGCCGATATTCAGCGCGGCGAACAGCTTGTGGCGGGTGAGGGAGCGATAGAAGCTGGTGAAGGCAGACGTCATGGCGTCACTCCCGGTTCGCGGGTGTTGGAGAGATGGCGGAGCAGGGCGACGGCAAGGAGCAGCAGCACCAGCACCGTCAGGGCGCGGTCGAGCTTCACGCGGCCCTCCGGACGGCGGACAGAATCCGGCCGTCGAGCATATGCACGGTGCGCCGGGCGATATCGGCGTGGGCGGGCGAGTGCGTCACCATCACGATCGTCGCGCCCTCGGCGTTCAGCCGGGTCAGGATGTCCATCACCTGCGCGCCATTTTCGGTATCGAGATTGCCGGTCGGTTCGTCCGCGAGGATCAGCTTCGGCTCGCTGACGATCGCGCGGGCAATGGCGGCGCGCTGCTGCTGGCCGCCCGATAGCTGGTGCGGGTGATGGTTGCGGCGATGGGCGATGCCGACCCTGTCCATCGCCGCGTCGACCCGCTCGCGCTTCTCGCGGGAGGGCATCGAGCGATAGGCAAGTGCTAGCGCGACATTTTCGGCGATGGTCAGCTCGTCGATCAGGTTGAAGCTCTGGAACACAAAGCCTAGCCGGTCGCGGCGCAGCTTCGCCAATTGTGCCTCGGGCACCTTGGCGATGTCCTCGCCCTCGAACAGATAGGCGCCGCTGGTCGGCCGGTCGATCGTGCCGAGGATGTTGAGCAGCGTCGACTTGCCGCAGCCGGACGGACCCATGATCGCCAGGAACTCGCCCCGCTCCACGTGCAGGTCGATTTCGGCGAGCGCGGTCGTCTCGACCTCATCGGAGCGGTAGGCGCGGTGGATGGACTTCAGTTCGATCATGGCGGGGCTCCTTATCGGATGAGCAGGGTCTGGTAGGGGGCGTAGGTGGCGAGCGGGCTGGTGACGATGCGGTCGCCTGGGGCGAGACCGCTGGTCACTTCGACCTGGTCGGGATTGCGGCGGCCGGTGGTGATCGTCCGTCGCACGGCCCTGGCATCGCTGGTCAGCACGAAGGCGGTTGTGCCGCCGGCGTCGAGCCAGCCACCGGCAGGGGCGACCACGGCGGGGCGGTCGGCACCGAGCGTAAGGCGCACGTCGAGCGTCTGGCCGCGGTTGAGGCCCGTCGGCGGCGCGCCGGCAAAGCCGAGTTCGACGCGAAAGCGCCCTTCCGTGACCTGCGGCAGTACCTTGATGACGGTGAGCGGAATAGCGCGACCATCGAGATCGGCGACGGCGTTGAGGCCGTTGCGGACGCGGCCGAGATAGAACTGGTCGATATCGGCGGTCAGCTTCCAGGCATGTTCGGAATCGACCTGCCCCACCGTGTCGCCGGGCTTCACCATCTGCCCGGGTTGCAGCGTGAAGGCCGTGAGCCGGCCTGCAACCGGCGCGCGCACCACCAGCGCCGCGAGGCCGGCGCGCGTCATCGCGAGGCTCTCGCGCAGCTCGCCGGCCGTCGCGTCGACGCCGGAGGACTGGTCGGCGAGCATCTTGTCGGCTTCCTGCGCGCCCTTGGTGAGCGCGGCGAGGCGGGCGCGCTGATACGCCACTTCGTCGCGCAGCGGCGCCAGCGCGGCGGCTGTGACGATCTGCTTGTCGAACAAGATCTGCTTCTGGCGCAGCAGCGCCTCGGCCTTGGCCAGTTCGTTGCGGGCGGAGGCGATGTCGCGGCCGGTCTGTTGGCGGCTCTGCTGGATCGACAGGCGCTGGGCGCTGATCGAACTGAGCTGGCCGGCGATATTGGCCGAGCGGCTGGCGACATCGAGCGCGAGGTTGGGATTGGCCAGCCGGGCGAGGGGCGCGCCGGCCGCGACGGACTGGCCATCGCTGGCAAGCAGCGCCTCGACCTGACCACCGCTGACCGCCGTGACGTACACGGTCTGGAGCGGTGCCACCTGCGCGCGCAGCGGGACATAATCGGCAAAGGCGGCGCGCGTAACCGGGGCGGTGCGGATCGTCGCGGCATCGACCGCCAGCGATCCGGAGGCGGGCATCCACCACCAGAGCAGCGCCGCCGCCAAAACGACCGCCACACCGATCGCGCCGCGCAGTATCAGCTTGCGGCGACGCGCATGGGGGCGCTCGATCCGGCGATCCATCGCTGCGCCATTGTTCGGGAGAGAGGGGGCTTCCATGTCCGGCAGCGTACAGCAAGCGCACGTTCGCAGCTAAATAGATGATAATTTGTCATAAAATGGAAGTGGCTGGCGCTTTGCCCGAACAGTTGGCAAGCTAGTGTTCGATTCCGAACACTTGTCAGGAGCCGTCAAGCCCGTGTCCTCCGAATCACCGGTCATCCTCGTCATCGACGACGATCCGGATATCGTCCGCGCGGCCACGCTGCTGCTCGAGCGGAACGGCATGCAGGTGATCGGCGCGGCTGATCCCGATGCGGCATGGGTGCGGCTGGCGGAGCGGCCGGTGGATGCGATCCTGCTCGACCTCAATTTCGCGCGTGGGCGAACCAGCGGGGAGGAGGGGTTCCGCCTGCTCGACCGGCTGATCGCGGCCGATCGCAATGCCGTGGTTGTGGTGGTCACCGGGCATAGCGGCATCGCCGTGGCAGTGCAGGCGATGCGCGGCGGGGCGAGCGATTTCGTCATCAAGCCGTGGAGCAACGAGCGGCTGCTTGCCACGGTCGACCGGGCGGTGGCGTTGCGCAGGGCGCGGCTGGCGGCGGCGCCCGCCATGGCCGGGGAAGAGGCGCTGTTGTTGCTGGGTGAGGCGCCTGAGATCGAGGCCGCGCGCGCGCTGATCGCTCGGGTGGCGCCCACTGATGCGGCAGTGCTGCTGACCGGTCCCGCCGGGAGCGGCAAGACATTGGCGGCGCAGATGCTCCACCGCGCCTCCTCGCGCGCCGAACGCCCGCTGGTGACACTCGACGCAGCGGTGGCCGATCTGGCGATGATCGAGGCGCGCGTCGCTGCTGCGGCGGACGCGACGCTGCTGATCGAGGAAGTCGACCGGCTCGCTCCCGCCCTCCAGCCCGAACTGGCGCGGCGGCTGGCGGGTATCCGCGTGCTCGCCACCAGCCGGCTGGACCGCGGCGGCCTGCGTGCGGCGCTGATCGACGATCTGCGCTTTCGGCTCAACACGGTGGAGATTGCGATGCCGCCGCTTGCAGGACGGGACCAGGATGCGGTGCTGCTCGCGCGGCACTTTCTGGCGCTGTTCGCGGGTCGGTACGGCCAGCCCTTGCGGTCGCTGACCGACGAAGCGGCCCGTGCGATTGCCGCCGATGCATGGCCCGAAGGCGTACACGGCCTGCGCCAGGTGATCGAGCGGGCGGTGCTGCTGGGTGGCGGTGCGGTGATCGACGTCGCGGCGCTGGGGCTTGCGCTGGAGGCGGACATGCTGGAGCCGCGCGCGATCAAGGCAGATCTGAACCTCAACCGCAGCGAGGCTGCCCTGGTGGCGGCGGCGCTGAAGCGTCACGCATTCAACGTCAGCCGGGCGGCGGCCGAACTGGGGCTGACAAGGGCTGCGCTCTATCGGCGGATGGCGAAATATGGACTCTAGGCGGTGGGCGGCGCTGCTGCGCGGATTGTTGCTGATGTTGGCCGGCGTGGCGCTGTCGATCGGCTGGCAGCGTGGGCTGTACGCAACGGCGCTGGTGGCTGCGCTGGCGGCACTCTGGGCGCTGGCGACCGGGTGGGCCGATGCGCGCCCGCCCTTGCCGCAACCTGTCGCGGCACCGCCGCCGGTGGACCGCGCCCATCGCGAGCGGCGGCTGACGGCGCTGCTCGACTTGTCGCCGGCGCCGATCGTGACGCTGGACGGCGACCGGCGGCTCTATGCGATCAACCGCGCCGCGCGACGCCTGTTCGGGGCCGAGGATCTGGTGGCGGACCCACCGGCCGGGCTGGTCGAAGCGATCTCAGGCGAGCAGGTCGGACGGGCCGCCACGGTGGCGCTTGGCGGCCGCAGCTATGCCCTTACCAGCAGCGATTTTGCACTCGGCGGGGCGCAGAGCAAGCTCGCGGCGCTGATCGATATCGATGCCGAACTGAAGGCCGCGGAGGCGGCGACATTGCGCGACCTGGTGCAGGTGCTCAGCCACGAAATCGTCAATGCGCTGACCCCGATCGCGTCGCTCAGCCGCACCGCGGCGGATATGCTGGAGGACGATACACCCGCCCTGCCGGCGATCCGAGACGCGGTGGGAACGGTGGCGCGCCGCGCTGCGGGGTTGCAGCGTTTTGGCGATGCCTATCGCTCACTGGCGCGTCTGCCGGCGCCGACGATGGGCAGCGTCGAAGCCAGCGAACTGGTCGCCGATCTCGCCCGGTTGTTTGCCACGCGCTGGCCCGGGGTGGTGCTGAACCTGACGGCGGCGGGACCGCATATGCTGTACGCCGATGCCGATCAGTTGAGCGCCGCGCTATGGGCGCTGTTGCAGAATGCGGCCGAAGCGGTCGGGGACGGCGGGCACGTAGAAATCCGGCTGCTCCGCGAGGCAGGCAGCACGCTATTCCGTGTGGAGGATAACGGACCGGGCATCGCCCTTGCCGATCGTGGTGCGATCTTCCGCCCCTTTTTCACTACCAAGGCGCAGGGTAGCGGCGTCGGTCTCGCGCTCGCCCGGCAGATATTTCTGGCGCATGGCGGCGATCTGCTGCTGATGGAGGGGCAGGGGGCCTGCTTTGAAGCCCGGCTGCCGCAGGTGCCGGCGGGGGGATAAGGGTCGCGCCGGTGTCAGTCGGCCGGTTTCCATCGCAGAAAATAATGGGTTGGAAATTGCGATTCGGATTGGCTGAAGCCGTGACGCAGATAGAGCGCGCAGGCGCGGGGATTGTCGCGTGCGACATGCAGGCCGATCGCTGCCTTTCGTGTCGCTGCATTGCCCTGAATCCAGCCGATCAGCGCGCTACCCAGGCCCTTGTTGCGCGCAGTGGGCAACAGGCTGATTTCCATTAGTCGCCACTCCCTCCCTTGCCGGTCGAGCGATAGCCGGCCGATGGGTTGCGCAGAGTCTGCAGCCGTGATCACCCAATAGTCCGCATGCGGGTGCTCGCGCAGATAATGGCAATGCTGCAGCCGGAACTGATCGGCGACGAAGGCAAGCTTTTCCGCCGACCCCCATGGCACGGCGGCGAGGTCCGGTGCGCGAAGGGCGCTATAGAGCTGAAGCAGGAACGGCAGGTCGGCCGTGTCCGCGTGCCGGAGGCAGAGCGCCGACGGCAGCGGGGCGTCCTCGGCGGATGAGGAATGCTGCGTTGGAAAGGGTGGAAGGCTAAGCGCGTCTGCCTGTTGCGCCATCAGGATTACATCCGTTTCCGTTCCATCGGCTTTTGCTGAAGCGGTGGTTGCGGCAAACTAGTCGCGACTAGCCTATAGAGAAAAGAGGAAGACGATGCGCCTCGCAACGCCCGAGGATTTCGAACCATGGGTGGGGCGTGCGGTGCGGGTGAACACCGCACCGCATCCCGTCGAACTCGTGCTTGCCGAACTGCGGCGGATGCCGCCGATCATCGGCGCCGATTTTCGCGAACCCTTTTTGCTGCTCTTCGAATCGCCGTGGGATGTCGTGTTGCTCGACGAGACCTATGAAATCGATTGTGGCCGTGGCGGCCCGCACGACATCCATTTGTCCCAGTTGCTGCCCAAGGGGCCGACACGCCGTTACCAGGCGCTCTTCACCTGACTTTTCCGCGCGATCGGCGGCGCGTCAGGGCTGTTCAGGCCAGACGCCCGCCGAGGCGATGATCGTGGTAACGGCGAGGAACGGCTGCATCACCGAAATCGGCGCGCTGCTTCCTGCCGGGTTCACCGTAACTGCACCGGTGATGCCCGAAACCTGACCGGAAACGCCGTCCAGCGCCACGGGGGTGAGGCCTGACGCTTTGGCGGCGGGCACATAAAATTTGGGACTGCCGGAGGCCGAGAATACCGAGCCGAGATGTGCTCCCGCCTCCGGGGCGGCCACCTCATTGGCAAGGGTAGAGCCCGCCAGTGCGGTGAGACGCCCGGTAAACTGGGGCGAGCCAGTCGCGGCAAAGGTCGCAGTGTGGTTGTGAGCCGGAAGCTGCGCCTGGCTGAGGGAATATTGCTCAAGGCCTCCTTTTGCGCCGACAACGTGCGGTGTCAGGCCCGGGCCACTTCCGGCGCCGAGGAATACGCGCCCGCGCGCATCCGGCAGCGCATAGTCCGTGACGCCATTGCCGCCAAAACTGTTGCCGAGCAGGGCGAACAGCGCCTGATTCTGGCCGACCTTCAGTATCGTGCCGTCGCAGTTCATCCAGTTGACGGGTGCATATCTGAACCCGACCTGCATGATCTGCCCGATAAATGGATCCATCGTCATCTCCCTCCTAAAAGACACGGGCGACCATAGCCCGCCTGTAGAAGCGTTTGCAGGAAATGTAGAGCCGTAATGGATGTAAAATAAAAAACATCCAGAAATAGCCACTTATGTCACAGTTGTACGAATGAAGCGTGCTTGGATTGTGCTTTGAGTTGTCTTGTGGTGTTGAGGGAAAATCGCCGAAATGGCATGATTAAAGGGGGGTAAATCGGGAATGGTGGTGATTTCCGGACTTATAGGTCTGTAAGTTGTTGTCATCGTTTCGGATTGCCGTGCGTGCATATGGGGGTGAGATGCAGGTTGAGGCCATTGTCGGCGCATATGCGGCGATTTTCGCTCGTGGCTGGCGCATGGGCAGGGCCTTGTTGGTCCCGGCGCTCGCCGCGACATTGCTGGCGCCCGCTGCGGCCCAGGCGCAGAGCACCGGCTGTGCGGCTGTAAATAATGGTCTGATGGATCTTACGGGGAGTATCTCGTCAGGAAATTTTAGCTCCAATAATGCATCTCTTCATGATTCTTCGTATTTGATGAATTTCATGCGGGCGAGTTCTTCGTATCAGTCTATTCTGGATAGTAATAATGGTGGAGTTTTTTCAATTTCATATATTAATGGGTATTCATTTTATTCAGGGGACATTATAAATTATAGCGTTAATGTCAGTAATTTTTCCGGGACGTCCGATCCTGATGTTTTTTATGCTGGCGTGAGAGTGGAGAGCGATCCTCTTCCCAACTACGATGTTAATGACGCTTCGATAGCGAAAATCGGACAGGGCGGCCCCTACACAGGAAGTTACACGCTCGGCAGCGCCGTAAGTCTTCTCGGTGTCGGCGTGTATGATGGCCGCGGTGCCGGTACCGCAACCATCCAGATGACGGTGACCTGCACGCCCGCGGGCTGGACGGCCCCGTCGCTGGGCGTCTCCATGACCCATTCGGGCACGCCCTCGCAGGGCGGGACCGTGGATTATACGATCACGCCCAGCGTGAGCAGCGGCTCCTACACCATCGGCAATCTCACGCTCGCCCTAAGCATTCCCAGCGGCATGAGCTTCAACGGCGGGACGGGCACGGGCTGGAGCTGCACCTCGACCAGTTGCACCTATTCGAACAGCGTCGCGAGCGGGAGCAGCGGCAATCCGCTGACGCTGCGGCTCAATGTTGCCAACAATGCTGCCGCCAGCCTGACGCCGGGCGTCACTTTGTCCGGTGGCAGGGCCAGCAATTCGCCTTCCGCCAGTGACACGACCACGGTAACGCCCCTTGCGAGCGCGCCCACGGTGACCGGGGTGGCGCCCACTTCCGGTGCGACGGCGGGTGGGACGTCGGTCGTGATTACCGGCATGAATTTTACCGGCGCGACTGCGGTGAAATTCGGCGCCACGGCGGCGCCCGGCTTTACGGTCAACAGCGCGACACAGATCACGGCCACGTCTCCCGCACTTGGCGCCGGTACCGTGGATGTGACCGTCACGACTCCGGGCGGTACCAGCGCGACCAGCGCTGCCGACCAGTTCACCTATGTGGCGGTGCCGGCGGTGCCGACGATCACCACCACCCCGCCTTCACTCGCCAATATCGGCAACGCGATCTTCCAGTTCACGCTCCCCAGCGGCACTGCAGAATGCGCGATCGACGGCGGCAGTTTTGCTGCCTGCACCAGCCCCAAGACCTATACCGGGCTGGCCGATGGCACACACAGCTTTCAGGTGCGTGCGACCAACGTTGGCGGAACGAGCACTGCGGCCAGCCATAGCTGGACGGTCGATACCACTGCGCCGTCGGCGCCGGCGATATCGGCGCCTGCAAATGGATCGACCCGGCTGGTCTCGCAGCGGACGGTTTCGGGTACGGCAGAGGCATCGAGCACGGTCACCGTCTATCTCGACGGCAATGCCGACGGCACCGCCGTCGCGAACGGATCGGGCAACTGGAGCTACACCTTGTCCGCGCTCACCGCTGGTAGCCACAGCGTGAAGGCGCGCGCGGCCGATGCTGCGGGCAATGTTTCGGTGGATTCCAGCACCAGCAGTTTCACGGCGGTCGCTGTCTTGAGCGCCACACGGAGCATAAGCGCGGTCGGACTGACGACCGGCACGGCTACGAGCGTCCAGCCGATTTCGCAAACTGGCGGCCAGGCGCCTTTTACCTACGTGATCAGCGGGGGAATTATACCGAGCGGTCTCGCTTTCAACTCCAGCACCGGCTTTCTTTCCGGTACGCCGGAGACGACGCTGGGGGTGACGACCTTTGCCGTCACCATCACCGACGCGCTGTCGCAGACCGCGTCCAACACCTTTACCCTGGAAGTGACCGGTCCGGTGGCTCAGTCGATCAGCTTCACCTCCACCGCGCCCGCTTCTGCAACGGTCGGGGGCGCGACCTATACGCCTGCCGCGACCGCGACGTCGGGCCTGACGGTCGCGTTCTCGGTCGACTCGTCGAGTTCGGGGGTCTGTTCGATCAGCGGCGGCGCAGTGAGCTTCACGGGCGTCGGCACGTGCCGCATCAACGCCAACCAGGCGGGCAACTCAAGTTACGATCCGGCGCCGCAGGTGCAGCAGAGTTTCTCTGTCGGCATCGGCAGCCAGACCATCGCGTTCACCTCGACGGCACCTGCCGGCGCCAAGGTGGGCGGTTCCGCCTATAGCCCTGCAGCTACCGCCAGCTCAGGCCTGGCTGTCAGCTTCACGGTCGATTCAAGCAGCAATGGAATATGTGCGTTGTCCGGCGGTAGCGTTTCGTTCACCGCGCCGGGCACTTGCCGCATCAACGCGGACCAGGCGGGCAACGCCAGCTACGCTGCCGCGACGCAGGCGCAGCAGACATTCACCGTTGCCAAGGGCGACCAGACGATTACGTTCGCGGCCTTGTCCAACGCCGCGCGGTCTGCGTCCCCACTGACGCTCACGGCTACGTCGAGCGCGGCGCTGACCGTCAGCTTTTCGAGCACTACCCCCGGCACCTGCACCGTTTCCGGCACCACCCTGACGCTTGTGGCGCTTGGGACGTGCACGGTCGCGGCCGATCAGGCGGGCAACGGCACCTGGAATGCTGCGCCGACCGTCAGCCGTAGCCTGACCGTAATGCCCGAGACGCTGGTGCTCACGTCAGGCGGCCCGACGGCCAGCAAGGTAGGGACACCCTATATTCAGAACAGCATCGCGACCGGCGGTGTAGCGCCGTACAGCTTTGTGGTGACGGCTGGAACGCTGCCACCAGGTCTCAGCCTCAACAGCGTTACGGGTATCGTGAGCGGAACCCCGACTGCGGCAGGTGCCTTCAGCTACACGATCACCGTATCGGATGCCGCCAGTCCGGCGGTCACTGCAACGGGCGCTGCAGTCTCGGGCACGATGGCGAAGGGCGACCAGACCCTGAGCTTTACTTCGACGCCTCCGTCGCCCGCTGTCATTGGCACCAGCTACACCGTAACCGCGACGTCCAGCGTCAGCCTGCCCGCCAGTTACGCCATCTCGCCTTCGAGCAGCGGCATCTGCACGATCAGTGGCAGCAACGTCAGCTTCACGGCCGGAGGCAGTTGCGTCGTCGTCGCCAGCCAGGCGGGGGACGCCAATCACGAGGCGGCGACGCCGATCAACCAGACGATCACTGTCGCTGCGCCGCCCGTCGCCGCCAACCGCACCGGGGTGGCAGTCGCCTATAACAGCTCGGGAACGGCGATCGATCTTTCCACCAGCATTACCGGCGGCGCCCACAGCGCGATTGCGGTTGCAACCGCGCCTGCGCATGGCACGACCAGCATCGCGGGCGACGTTATCACCTATGTACCTGCCGCCGGCTATTATGGTGCCGACAGTTTCACCTTCACCGCCACGGGCGTGGGTGGCACTTCCGCCCCGGCGACGGTGTCGCTGACGGTGGCGACGCCGGCCGCGCCGACTGCGGCCGCGGTGACCGCGGCTGTGCCCTACAACAGTAGCGGCCAGGCGATTACGCTGCAGCCCGCCGGAGTCTATTCGAGCCTGGCGGTCGTTACGGCCCCCGCGCATGGTGCGGTGACGATCAGCGGCACAACGGCCACCTATGTGCCGACCAGCGGCTATTATGGTGCGGACAGCTTCACCTATACGGCGACGGGCCCGGGCGGTACCTCTTCGCCGGCGACGGCCTCTGTCACGGTCAGCGTGCCCGCCGCCCCGGCTGCAGCGACCGTTACCGCATCGGTGCCCTATAATAGCGGCGGACAGGCGATCACGCTGCAGCCCGGCGGAGTCTATTCCAGCGTGGCGGTCGGTACGGCACCTGCGCATGGCTCCGTTACGATCAGCGGGACGACCGCGACCTATGTGCCGACCAGCGGCTATTACGGCGCCGACAGCTTCACCTATATAGCGAGCGGTCCAGGCGGTAGCTCGGCACCGGCAACCGTTTCGCTTACTGTCGCGACACCGCCGCCGCCGGAACCGAAGCCGACCAGCGCGGCCGCGACAGGCGCGATGGTCGAAGGCGGGTCGAGCGTTGATGTCAATCTGGGGGCGCTGGTTTCGGGCGTGTTCGATACGCTCGAAATCTCCACCCCGCCGGCAAATGGCTCGGTCACGCTGATCGGCCCTGGCACGTCCACCGCCAAAGGCGGACTGCGGGCCCAGGCGGTCAGCGGCTGGACGGCGACCTATCTGCCAAAGGCAGGCTTTGTCGGGGAAGACAGCTTCGAATTCGTTGCGGTTGGGCCGGGCGGCCGATCGGTGCCGGCGACGGTCACGATCACCGTCGCGGCGGTCGCGCCGGTCGCGCAGCCGAAAAAGGCGAGCGTCGGCGATGCGCAGTCGGTTTCGGTCGATCTGACTGCGGGGGCGACCGGCGGCCCGTTCAGCGGCGCGACTATCGTGAGTGTCACGCCGTCTTCGGCCGCCACCACCAGCATCGAGCAGATCGGTGATCCTCTGTCGCCAAGCTATCGATTGAATGTGACGACGAAGCCGCATTTCAACGGCACGATCCTGGTGCGCTACACGCTCACCAATCTGTTCGGCGACTCGCAGCCGGCGGACGTAACCGTCACCGTCACAGCGCGTCCTGATCCGTCGGCCGATCCGGTCGTGCGGGCGCTGTCCGATGCCCAGGCCGAGGCGGCGCGTCGCTTCGCCCGCGCACAGGTAGCGAATTTCATGGCCCGCGCGCAGCAGCTGCACCATGGCGGCGGCGCGACCAACCCGCTGGGCGTGCGGTTCGGTCTGGTCGATCTGCTGCGTGCACGTCGCGAGCCGGACATGACCGGCCATGATGTCGAAATCGCCTTTGCCGACTGGAAGCACGGCCGCACTAGCGACCGTGGCGTCGAGAGCGGCTCGATGGGCGACATGTCCCTAAACGGTCTGCCCGGGGTGCTGCCGGGGCAGCGGGATGCCGCCGGGGGCGACGCTGCAGGTAGCGGAAACCGGTCGCGCCGTGCGTCACGTGGCGGGAGCGGCGAGGAACGGCCGGTCGGTTCGATCGCGCTGTGGTCGGGCGGTTCGGTCGAAATCGGCACGCTCGATCGGCGCAGCAACCGCGCGCGCATCAGCCTGTCGAGCGGCGGCCTGTCGGGCGGTGCCGATGTGCGGATTGCCGAATGGGGCAGTGTGGGTATCGGCGGCGGCTATGGCAGCGACATCAGTCGCATCGATGGCCAGGCAGCCCGCGTCCGCAGCGATACGAAGGTCTATGCCGGCTATGGCAGCTTCGAGCCGCTCGACGGCACCTTTGTCGACACGATGGTCGGCCATGGCACGC
Source organism: Sphingomonas sp. DMC8 (assembly GCF_056314185.1). Taxonomy (NCBI): domain Bacteria; kingdom Pseudomonadati; phylum Pseudomonadota; class Alphaproteobacteria; order Sphingomonadales; family Sphingomonadaceae; genus Sphingomonas; species Sphingomonas sp. DMC8. The sequence goes on from NZ_JBQUYV010000005.1 coordinate 25,229, forward strand.
TCGATTTCCGCACTCGCCGCACGATCACGGCCGACGGAAGCATCGCTTCGGGCAGCCGCAACGGTGACATGACCTTCGGCGCGCTGTCCTTCGGCGTCGACCGACGCGAGGGCGGGGTGCGCTGGTCCAGCTATGGCCGGGTGGAATTCCTCGACGGTACGCTCAACGCCTATACCGAGACCGGGTCGGATCGGTATGCGCTGCGCTTCGATGCGCGTCGCATCCATTCGCTCACCGGCGCATTGGGCGGGCGAGTCGAGTTCACGCGCGATCTGGGCTTTGCCAAGATCAGTCCGCGGTTGGGTGCGGAGTGGCTGCATGAATTCCGCAGCGCGAGCCTTCAGACGCTGGATTATGCCGATTATGACGGTCCATCGGTCTATGGTTTTTCGACCACTGGCTGGAAGCGCGAGCAATATCAGCTGACGGTCGGCGGGCGATTATCTACGCTGTCGCGCTGGATGCTGGACATGGAGCTCGGCATTCGTGGCGGCGTGGGTGAGCAGACCGGCCAGTTGCGGCTGCGGCTGAGCAAAACCTTCTGAGGAGGGCAGGGCTAGAGCGTTTTCACCTTCAGTGAAGACGCTCCTCCTCTTCGGAGGGGGGCATTTCGGAGGCGTTGACCGTAACGGTCAACTTGAAAATGCTCTAGGCGCCTTCGCTCCCGCTTGCGGCGGGCGGAAAGGCAAGCGTGAAGGTCGCGCCGCGCCCCGGCGTGCTGGAAATCGTGAGCTGCCCGCCATGGACTTCCATGATGCGGCGGACGATCGAGAGCCCCAGCCCGGCGCTGTCGGAACGCTGATGGTCGGCGCGCCAGTATCGCTGGATTGCTGCTTCCGGATCAGCGGCGGCGATACCCGGACCGGTGTCGCGCACGGCAATGCAACCGGGGGCCATCACCTCCACGGTAATTTGCGTGCCGGCCGGGGTGTGGCGGCTGGCATTGGTCAACAGGTTCGACAGGGCGATGCTGGCCAGGGTGCGGTTGCCGCGGATCAGAACCTGCGCGTCGGGCGCTTCCAGCGCGATGCTGTCGCCGGCTGCCAGCACGGCCGGCGCATGCTCTGCTACCAGGGCACGCGCGAAGTCGGTGGCGTCGAACCGCTCGAACCGGTCTTCGGTGATCGTCTCAAGCGTTGCCAGGTCCTGCAACTGGGCAACGACATGCGTCAGCCGGTCAATCGAGCCGCGTAGATGCGCCCGCAATGCGGCATCCTCCACCCCCTCAAGTTCGACACGGTGTGCGGCGAGCGGCGTGCGCAGTTCGTGCGCGACATTGGCAATGAATTCCGACTGCTGGCGAAAGCTCGCCTGCAGTCGCACGAGCAGCGCATTGGTCGCATGGGCAAGCGGTGCAACTTCCAGCGGCAGGCCCTCTTCCTCCAGGCGCAGGTCGAGATTGCCGGGTCCGATCGTTGCTGCCCGGTTGGACGCGGCGCGTACCGCCAGTACCAGCCGCCCGATCAGCACGCTATTGATCAGGGGTAACAGCAAGAGGATGGCGACCAGCAACGGATTGTAGCGGCGCACGAACGCATGGACGACATCGTCTAGGATCGCGCCCGGCCCGGCCTCATCCTGGGTAACGATTACCCAGCCGCGCGTCGTGCCGCGCTCGAACGGCATGCTCACGCCGATAAATGCCCCGGCGCGGAAAGGGGTCAGCCGGTTGAGACGCGGCGCCTGCTGCCATGGCACAAGCTCGACATGCGCGCTGCCCGTGACGAACCGACCCGCCGCGTCCGTTATCACATAGGCGCGGCCATCATAGGGTGAGGCATAGGCGCTGGACAGCCCCGACCCGAGCTGCACGCGCGCTGGCCCTGAATTGTGCCGGATCGCGCCGGAAATGACCCAGGCCTGTTCGGCAAGTGTCTGCAACTGATAGCGGCTGACTTCCTTGTGCAGCAACGAGGCGAGCAGGATCGGCAGCGCGACGGCGGCCACCAGGATGGCGCCTAGCTCCAGAACAAGGATTCGCGCGATCAGTGAGCGCGGCCACCATTTCATGGAATGGCTGTACCGTAAGCTGCCGCGCGCATCCATGCCGTTCGCACGGGCTCAGCGCACGCCCGTGGCAGTCCCGGACCGCAAGATGTAGCCGACCCCGCGGATCGTCTCTATCCGAACCGTCGCACCGGCGCCTTCCAGTTTGCGGCGCAGGCGATGTGCCAGTACCTCGACCGCGTTGGACCCCACCGGTTCGCTCAACCCGTACAGCTGGTCCTCGGCAAGCTGCTTGCTGACCACCTGACCCTCGCGGCGAAGCAGCAGCCCCATGAACTGGCGTTCGCGCGCGGAAAGCTGCACCGGTTGCCCATTGACCGTGCAGTCGCCCGATTGGCTGTCGAACGCGACGTTGCCGGCCTCCAGCGCCAGACCCGCCAGTCCGCCCTGACGGCGCAAGACGGCGTGCAGGCGGGCGATCAGCTCCTCAACGTCGAACGGCTTGATGACATAGTCGTCGGCACCGGCGTTGAGGCCTTCGATCCGGTCGTCCAGGCGCGTGCGCGCCGAAATGGCGAGGATCGGGATGGTATTGCGCTCGGCGCGCAGCGTGCGGAGCAGGGCGAGGCCGTCACCATCGGGCAGTCCCAGATCGAGCAGCATGGCCGCATAATGTGCGGCACCCAGCATCTGCCGCGCATCAGCGAACCCGGCGGCATGGTCGCTCTGGATGGCGCGACGTTTCAACGCGCCCGTCAGCGCTGCGGCAAGCGCCAGATCGTCTTCCACCACCAGCAGACGCAATGCCGCCACCCCGTAAGCTGCCCGTAAGCCAAGGGCGCTACTGCCGCAGCGCACCATGAGCAAGCCATTCTATAATTCCCTGCAGATGATGACCCTGGAGATCCGCGCGTGACCGGCGAAACCCCTGAAAGCGCGCTGCTGCCCGAGCCGCGCCGCTTCGACACTGCAGCCCAGTGGCGGCTTCTGGTGCTGATCGTCGGCGCGGTAATCGCGCTGCTCGTGATCGGCTGGGCGGTGAAGTCCGCGCTGACGCCGAAGCCGGCGCCCGAGGCGCCTGCCTCGCCCGATACGTTCAAGCCGACGGCCGACCAGCTTTCGCAGATCCAGTTCGCCACCGTCTCGGCGGGCGCCAATTCGGAACTGCTGCGCGCCAGCGGCTCGATCGCCGCCGACGCCGATCACAGCACGCCGATCCTGCTGCCCTTTTCGGGCCAGGTGCAGGCGGTGCTGGTCGAGCTGGGCCAGCGCGTGGAGCGTGGCCAGCCGCTGCTCCGCATCGCCTCGCCCGAACTGGTCGACGCGCGCGGAGCGCTGCTGACGTCTGGCGCGCAGGAGGCGAGCGCTGTCGAAGCGCTGCGGCTCGCCCAGGCTAATTTTGAGCGGCAAAAGGCGATCTATCAGAGCGCGGGCGGCGCGATGAAGGATTATCTGCAGGCCCAGGCTGATCTGGTCGCGGCGCAGTCGAACGCGCGCACGGCGGCCTCTGCCGCACGCGCGGCGCGCGACCACCTCGGCCTGTTCGGCAGCGCCTCGGGCGAGACGGGCGCGCAGGGCGGCACCGGCTTCGTGGTCTATCGTGCGCCGGTGGCCGGCGTAGTCGCTGACCGCAGCGTTGCGCCGGGCCAGTTCGTCGCTTCGGGTGGCGGTTCGCCGGTGATGACGATCACCAACCCTGCCCATGTCTGGCTGGTCGCGCAGCTCGCCGAAAGCGATGCCGCCAATATCCAGCTGGGCGACGAAGTGACGGTGACGACGCCGGCGCTGCCCGGTCGCGAGTTTACCGCGAAGATCGACTATATCGCCGCCGCACTCGATCCTGCCAGCCACCGCCTGCCGGTGCGCGCGACGATCGCCAATCCGGACGGCGCGCTGAAGCCGCAGATGTTCGCGTCCTTTGTCATTCGCCGCGCCATCGGCGGTGGAGCGGGGGTGCTGGTTCCCTCCGTGTCGATTATCCATGAAGGCGACAATTCCCGCGTCTGGGTGCTCGGTAGCGACAAGGCGCTGCACAGCCGCATGGTGAAGGTGGGCGCGTCCGAAGGCGGCTTTACGCGCGTGCTCAGCGGCCTGCAGTCGGGCGAGCGGGTCGCCACCAAGGGCGCGCTGTTCGTGAACGAGGCGGGCCTCGAGCAATGAACCGCATCGTCGAACTGGCACTGCGCCAGCGTATGCTGGTGCTGACGGTGCTGATCGGCCTGATCCTGGCCGGCATCCTCGGCTTCATGAACCTCAATATCGAGGCCTATCCCGATCCGGTTCCCCCGATGGTGGAACTGGTGACGCAGAGCGACGGCATCTCCGCCGAGGAGATGGAGCGCAACGTTACCACCCCGATCGAAGTGGCGATCGCCGGCCTGCCGCATCTGACGGCGGTACGCTCGATCTCGCTGTTCGGCCTGTCGGACGTGCGCATCCAGTTCAGCTATGACGTGACGCATATGGAGGCGCAGCAGCTGGTGCTCAGCCGCCTCTCGCAGCTTGGGAACCTGCCCAACAACGCCCAGCCGCTCATCTCACCGACCAGCCCGATCGGCGAAATCTATCGCTATCGTCTTACCGGCCCCTCCGGCTATTCGGTGATGGACCTGAAGACGATCCAGGATTGGGTGCTTCAGCGTCGCTTCAAGCGCATTCCGGGCGTGATCGACGTGACCGGCTGGGGCGGCAAGCTGCGCTCCTACGAAGTCCAGCTCGACCGCGACAAGCTGGTCGCGCATGGCGTGACCGTGCCGCAGGTGCTGCAGGCGATCGGCAAGAGCGACGCCAATGTCGGCGGCCAGACCGTCAATTTCGGCGAGCAGGCGGCCATCGTGCGCGGCGTCGGGCTGATTCAGTCGGTGGATGCGATCCGCAACGTGCTGGTCGGCACCGCCGGCACCACGCCGGTGCTGCTGCGCGACGTCGGCACGGTGAAGGTCGGCAACCTGCCGCGCCTGGGTGTCGCCGGCGAAGGGCAGGACAACGACATCGTCATGGGCATCGTCCTGATGCAGCGTGGCGCCCAGTCGCTGCCGACGATCAAGGCAGTGAAGCAGGAGATCGAAACGATCAACTCCAGCGGTATCCTGCCGCCGGGCGTGAAGATCGAGCGCATCTATGACCGGTCGGACCTGATCGGCGTGACGACGCGCACGGTGATGCACAACCTGGTCGAGGGCGTGCTGCTGATCTTCTTCCTGCAATGGCTGTTCCTGGGCAATCTGCGCAGCGCGCTGATTGTCGCCATCACCATTCCGTTCGCGCTGTCGGTGGCGGTGTTGATCCTGGTGATCCAGGGGGAATCGGCCAATCTGTTGTCGCTGGGCGCGCTCGATTTCGGCCTGGTTGTCGATGCCGCGGTAATCATGGTGGAGGCGATTTATCGCCGGCTTGCAGACCGCTCGCATGCGATTTCGGAAGGTCGCATCCACGCGACCCATGCCAATCGCTTCTCGGCGATCCTCCATGCCTCCAGCGATGTCAGCCGCGGCATTTTCTTCGCCGCCGCCATCATCATCGCCAGCTTCCTGCCGCTGTTCACGCTGACCGGCGTGGAAGGGCATATCTTCGGCCCGATGGCGAAGACCTATGCCTATGCCATCGCCGGCGGCCTGCTCGCCGCATTCACCGTCTCGCCGGTGCTGTCGGCGCTGCTGTTGCCGGACAAGCTGCGCGAAGTGGATACCTGGGTGGTGCGGCAACTGCGCCGCGTGCTGGACCCGGCAATTTCGTTCGCGCTGGCCAACCGCGTGCTCACCTTTGGGCTGGCGACCCTGCTGATCGTGGGCGCCTTTGCCACGGTACGCACGCTGGGCGTCGAGTTCCTGCCGCATCTGGAAGAGGGCAACCTTTATATCCGCGCGACGCTGCCGCCCTCGATCTCGCTCGAGGCGGGCGAAGAGGCGGTGAACGGCATCCGCAAGATCATCGCCAGCTATCCCGAAGTGGACCGGGTGGTTTCCACCCATGGCCGCCCCGATGACGGCACCGATCCTACCGGCTTCTTCAATGCCGAATTCTACACGCCGCTGAAACCGGCCGAGGATTGGCCTTCGGGGGTGACCAAGGAGAAGTTGACGGCGGAACTGCAGGCCAAGCTGGCCGCGCGCTATCCGGGCGTCGATTTCGAATTCTCGCAATATATCGAAGACAATGTCGAAGAGGCGTCGTCGGGCGTGAAGAGCGCCAACTCGCTCAAGATTTACGGCGGCGATCTCGAGACGCTCGAATCGATCGCCAACCAGATCAAGGCGCAGATGGCGCAGGTGAAGGGCATTGCCGATCTGGGCGTGTCGGACTCGCTCGGTCAGCCGACGGTGCGCATCGACATCGATCGCGCAGCAGCCGCACGCTATGGCCTGACGCCGGACGACATCAATTCGACCGTTTCCGCCGCCATCGGTGGCCAGTCGACCGGCGATCTCTACGAAAAGTCGACCGACCGGCACTTCCCGATTGTGGTGCGGCTCGATCCTGCGCAGCGCAACGATATCGAGGCGATCCGCCGCATCCAGATTGGCGCGCCGTCACCGAGCGGCAACGGGCTGGTACAGGTGCCGCTGTCCGAAGTGGCGCAGGTGAAGCTCACCTCGGGTGCGTCGTTCATCTATCGCGAGCATCAGGAACGCTATGTTCCGATCAAGTTCAGCGTTCGCGGCCGCGACCTGGGCGGCGCGATCGACGAGGCAAAGGCGCGCATCGCCCGCAATGTGAAGATGCCGCCGGGCTATCACCTCGAATGGGCGGGCGAACTCGGCAACCTGACCAGCGCCGTCGCGCGACTGGAAGTGGTGGTGCCGATCAGCCTGGCGCTTATCCTGGTGCTGCTGTTCGCCAATTTCGGCTCGGTGCGCGACACGCTGCTGTCGTTCAGCGTGATCCCGATGGCGATGGTGGGCGGCGTGCTCGCGCTGGCATTGACCGGAACGCCGTTCAGCATCTCGGCGGCAATCGGCTTCGTCGCCTTGTTCGGCATCGCGGTGATGGACGGCATTCTGGTCGTCAGCACCTTCAACCAGAATGTCAACGAAGACATGGACCACGAAAGCGCCATGGCAGTGACGGTGCGCCACTGCCTGCGCCCGGTGATCATGACCTGCCTTGCCGCCGCGATCGGCCTGTTGCCTGCCGCTGTCTCCAGCGGCATCGGCAGCCAGGTGCAGAAGCCGCTGGCGCTGGTAGTGGTGGGCGGCATGACGCTGGCCCCGCTGCTGATCCTGCTGGTGCTGCCGCCGCTGATCCTGCGCTTCTCGCGGCATCAGGGTGCGCATGGTCACACCCTACGCCGGCAGCATGCCGATGGCACCCCGATGGAGCAGGCATGATGCGTAGCCAGCCGATTTCTCTTCTGTCGCTGGCGCTGCTCGCCGGCTGCACGGTAGGCCCGCACAATGTGTCGGCGCCGGTGCCGATGCCGCCCGCGCGCGAGGGCCAGACCATCGCGCCGGCCAGCGGGCCAGCGCAGCAGCTGGTCGCCGGCGCGGCGCAGATGCCGCAATGGTGGCACAGCTTCGGCAGCGACAAGCTGGATGCGCTGGTAGCGCAGGCCTTGGCGCACAATAACGACCTCGCCACCGCCGAGGCCAATCTGCGCCAGGCGCAAGAACTGGCGCGTGCCGCCTCGGGCTCGACCGGGCCGCAGGTGGACGCCAATTATCAGGCGCAGCGCACGCGCATCTCGCGCGCGTTGTCCGGCCCGCTCGCCGACCAGAACACCTATACCTACACGCTGCATACGGCGCAGCTGACGGTCGCCTATCCGCTCGACCTGTTCGGGGCGGGGCGTAACCACGTCCGCTCGGCGCGTGCCGCAGCGGAAGTGGCCGCGCACCGGCTGACGGCGGCGCGGGCCACGGCGGTTGCCAATCTGGTGCTGGCGGTGATCCAGCACGCCTCGCTGGAGGCGCAGATCGCGGCGACAGAGGCCGCGATCGAAAACAACCGCCAGCTTGTTGCGCTGCTCGAACGGAGGCGCGTGCTGGGCGATATCGGTGAGGCTGATGTTTCGGCGCAGCAGACGGCGCTGGCCACGGTGGAGGCAACGCTGCCGCCGCTGCAGCGCCAGTTGCAGCATCAGGCCGGGCTGATCGCGCAGTTGCTGGGCGAGGCGCCGGGTGGGGCAGGGACCAGCCTGCCCACGCTGGCCGAGCTGCACCTGCCGGCCAGCCTGCCGCTCGCGCTTCCCGCCGACATCGTCGCCAACCGTCCGGACGTTCGCGCCGCTGAAGCGCAGGTACAGGGGGCCGCCGCCGATCTGGGAAGCGCGATTGCCGCGCGCCTGCCCACGGTACAGCTGACCGGCAATGCCGGCGGTTCTGCAACGCGCTTCCTCGACATGTTCAAGGACGGCAACCCCTTCTTCTCACTGATCGGCGGGATCACCCAGCCGGTGTTCCATTCGGGCCAGTTGCTGCACGAGCAGCGTGCGGCGCAGGCGGCGCTCGACGCGGCAAAGTCCGAATATCGCGCCGCCGCGCTGCAGGCGTTCCTCGACGTCGACGACGCGATTGCCGGCCTGCGTACCGATGGCGATGCGCTGGATGCGGCCGCCCGCGCCGATGCGGCGGCCTCGCGCACGCTGGCGATGACGCGGCGGCAGGTGGAACTGGGCGCGCTGGGTACCCTGCAATTGCTGGGAGCCGCATCGGCAGCATCGCAGGCGTCGGTGCAACTGGTGCAGGCGAAGACCGCGCGGCTGAGCGATACGGTGGCGCTGTATTTGGCTTGCGGTACGGACCCCGCCGCCTTTGCAGCAGTGGCGAAATAGGCCCGGTTACAGGTGGCCGGGCTACATGGGGCCCGGTTACATATGGGTTGTAAGGCCGATGCGGACGTTGAAGGGCCGCAGCGGCGTCGTCTGATCGCGCGACCCCAGGGTGAAGGGGTTACCATAGGCGAACTGGTTCGCGTGGCTGTTGGTCAGGTTATTGGCCGTGATGCTGATTTCCGAGCGGTTGAAGCCCACCGATGCCACCAGCCCGGCCGTCCAGTAATTGCCTTGGCTCACGTCGAACAAGTCGCCCGTGCCCAGCACCGAACGGCCGATATAGTCGAAGGACACGCCAATGCGCGGCGAAACCTTGCCCAGCGACCATTGATAGCTGAGCGCGGCGTGGCCCGCGAAAGGCGGCGTTTCCGCCAGCCGTCGGTTGTTCTTCTTCGACTGGTTGGCAATCGGCCCGTTCACATGATTGTTGGTGAACAGGAAGGATCCTTCGGCGCGCAGCCCGAGAAAGGGTATCCAGTCGACATTGCCTTCCAGCGCAGTGATCTGCGCATCGCCGATATTGGCGGTATAGGGCTGTCCGCTCTTGTTGATCAGGTCAGCCTGGATGTTGGTCCAATAGGCGGTGGAAGCGCTGCCCGAAAAGGCGATGCCGGTCAGGCCGCGGCGCAGCTTGCGCACGCCGATCTCGCCCACGGTAATGTCGTCGGGCGTATAGTCCGCAACCCGCCCGACGCCGGTCGCAACGGCAAGACCGCCGGTGCGATAGCCGGTCTGCACGCGTGCGAATACCGCGAATTGCGGGGCGATGCGCCACGACGTTGCCAGCGTCGGATCGATGCGCCGGGTCCGCCTGCCGTGGATGAAGGTAGTTGGTTTGGGCGCGGCCGAGGGGTCGCCATCGATGCGTGCGGCAGTAAGGCGCGCGCCCGCGGTGATCGACAGATTGCGCGTCAGCGCGAACGTGCCTTCGCCAAAGGCCGAGCCCGCGTTGGTGACGTTGGTGACACCGATGATCGATACGTCATTGTTCGGCGCGCCCAGACTGCGCACCAGCACGTCGCTGTCGCTGATAACGCTGAGCCCAACGACCCAGGAGGTGCCGTTGGGCAGCGAGCGCGACAGCCGTGCCTCCTGCGTGAACAGATCCTTGTGATGATCCGGGCTGTAGATGCGAAGCGGCGTTTTCGGGCTGCGCGGGCTTGCGTCGAACTGTTCCTGGGTGCGCAGGCCGGTGATACCGGTCGCGGTCACGAAGTGCAGGCCGCTGTCCCAGTCCTTCGTTACAACCAGCCGGCCGAACAGCAGGCGCGTATCGAAGGGCTGGTCGATGCGCGAGCGTCGCGCGAGCGGGCCTTCGACACGCTCCGCATATTGGCCGTCTTTCGCCTCGATCCACTGGCCCAGCACGCTGGCATCCACGCGCCAGCCATCGCCGGGGGCGACGCGAAGCGCAAGGCGGCCGCCGCTGGTCTCGACACGGTTGATGTTGGATGCCTTGCGCTCGTTATCGCCGATATAGCCGCCGTCACGGGTGTGATATGCGACCGCACGCAGCGCAACGCGATCGGTAAGGATCGGCAGATTGGCCATGCCGGCGCTGTCGAAACCTGTTTCGCCGCCTGCCGTGGCGGTCACGCCCATGCTGGTCGAAACTTCGGACCGCGCAAGGTTCGGTGCATTGGTGGTGAGGCGGATCACCCCGCCAATCGCCCCGGAGCCATAGAGCGTGCCCTGCGGCCCCTCCAGCACCTCCACGCGCTGCATGTCATACATGCGCAGGCCAGGTTCGGGGCCTGAATAGTTGAGCTGGACATCGTCGAGATAGACGCTGGTCGGCGCTTGCGTGCTGCCGTTGAAGCTGCTGTCGGCGATGCCGCGAATGAATACCTTGTTGCGACCGTCGCCCAGCTGGGTGCTTTGCAGGATCGGAACGCTCTGGGTCAGGTCGCTGATCGTGCCCGCGCCGTGCGAACTGTCGGTGGCCTCGGAAACGGTGGTCAGGCTGCCAGGATAGCGCAGCAGGGTGATGCGCTGCTTGCTCGCGGTGACGACCACTTCATTGGGTCCCGCGGGCGGGGGCGGCGCTGCGCTGGCACGTGCCTGATGCCGGGGGTGCGGCTGCGGTGCCGGCCGCTGTGTGCCGCGGACGATGCGATAGGCGCCGCTTTGGGTGATGATCGCGCGATAGCCGCTGCCTTCCAACAGGCGGGCAAGCGCGACGCTGACCGGAAGATTCCCCTGCACGGCGGGGGTGCGGACGTTGCGCAGGCCATGTTCGGTACTGACGATCTCGGCACCGCTCTGGCGACCGAGGCTGGCAAGCGCGGCGTCCAGCGTCGTTGCCGGAATCGAGACGCTTACCTGCTGGGCGTGTGCTGCAACGGGAAACAGAACCGCAAATGCGGCAAGGCAGTAAAGGCGTCTAGCGGCCGGCGGGCGCTTGCTCCGACAATATCCACTGCCCGCCATTGCGTCGCCACGTCGCCCCAGTCAGTTCGGCCAGATGCGGAACATCCCGATCGGCGGACCCGGAAAAATGGACCATGCCGGTAAATGGCCGGTCCGACAACTCGCCCTTCAGGACAATATCCATGCCATAGAGCCGGTGAAGCGTCGCGGCAACCTCCCGCATTGGTTCGCCGCCGAAACTCAGCGTGCCCTGGCGCCATCCACCCACCAATTCGGGTGCGACTTTGCTACGGATGACGGCGTCCCCGCTTTCGCGCGCCGTCAGCGTATCGCCCGGATGCAGCGCCACCGCCGATTCGCCCGGCTGGAAAAGCACTGCGCCTTCCGACACCGCGACCGACACGCGCCCGCTTTCATGCGCGACGTTGAACACGGTGCCCAGATCGCGCAGCGAGACCCCGCCTGCGGTCACGGTGAACGGATTGGCCGCGTCATGGCGCACATGGAACACGGCCTCGCCCTGCTCCAGCGTTGCAACGCGCGCATTGGCATGGTCGAGCTTCAGCGCGGTGCCGCCGCTCATCTCGATCATCGTGCCGTCGGAAAGCGTCACGACGCGCGATTCGCCCGCCGCCGTCGCAACCTGATAGGCGGAGGCGCGCGGCGCCAGCAGTGCGGGGCCGGCAAGGGCCACCACCAGCGCAGCGGCTGCGCTGATGGCGCCGCCAGCATACCAGCGCCAGCGCCGGCCGGGCGCTGCAACCGGCGCATTGTCGTTTCCGGCCACCACCGGTGCCTCCGGGAAGCGGGCGTCGGCGATCATCCGGTCGTCGGCAGCGACGCGGTCATAGGCCGCCGCATGGGCGGGGCTGGCCTCCAGCCATTCGATGAATGCGCCCCACGCGGCATCGTCCGCCTCTTGCAGGCGGAGGTGCCACGCGATCGCTACATCGATCGTCTCTGCCCCTTCAGATCGCACGGTTAGCATCCCTTTCGATCATCTAACGACGTGCCCCCCCGAAATCCGCACCATCTTCGTCCAATCGGTCACGAATTTTTTTATAGGCGCGTTGCAGCAGCTTCTCGACGCCGCTCACGCTAATTCCGAGCTGATCGGCGATCGCGCGCTGGGAATGGCCCTCCAGGCGGAACATGCGCAACGCCGTCGCCATGCGTTCGGGCATTTCCTCGATGGTTTCCTGCACGGTCTGCCAATCGCTCGCGGCGACCAGCGCCCGTTCCGCATCGGGCAGTTCCTCGGCGCCGGGCTGGCCGTCGAGCCACACCGCGTCGCGGGTGCTGCGGCGATGCGCGGCGATGCGGCGATCGGTCGCCAGATTGGCCGCCACGCGATAGAGAAAGGCGGCCGGCTGGGCGATCGGCTGCTGCGCGAGCTGGTCGATCCGCATCCACATGTCCTGCAATGCGTCTTCGGCATCGTCGCGATTGCCCAGTCGCGCGGCGAGCAGCCGCAACAGCATGGGGCGCTGCGCAAGAAACACCGCCTTTAACCCGGCGTCCGTCACCGAACTCTCGTCTCCCGAGGCCGGTCAGGCGGGAAATGCCAGACCTGCTGCTGCAGCCATGTCCGCGATTGGCAGCGTACGCAATAGGTTGGCCTCGCGAATTCGCGCCGCAGCGATGCTATCGTGCGGGCGAAGCCCCGCGCCGGGATGGCACATCACCAGATGGTGGGCGCCGGGACGCCGCAAAAAGCGGGGGAACAGCACGGCATAGTCGCCGGCGAAATCATAATGACCGGCAAAGCTGTCATTGGTCCGCAGCCCCAGGGCAGCGGCTGCGCGGCGCAGGCGGCGGCAATGCCATGCGCTGCCTATCGCCTTTCCCGGAAACGGCCGCCGGAGCATCGCGCCGATGCGATCGGTGCAATCGCGGATCCAGGCGCGCGGCGCGCGGTCGGCAACTTCGGTAAGCACCAGATCGCGAATGCCGGGCAGCGCATGGGCATGCTGGTGCCCGTCGACAAAATCGGGCGCGCGGCCCATCGCGGCTTCGAAGGCGTCGAACTGGGCGGAAATTTCGATGGCGATTTCGACCAGTTGCAACTGCCAGCGGCCTGCCTTGCGTGTCAGCGGATCGATGTCTGGCAAAATGCCGCCGGGGGCCGTCTCGGCCATGGCCGTGATCGGCGCTTCCCCGGTCAATGTCAGGTGCAGGCCGATTTCGACCTGCGCGGGCAGGTCGGCGAGCAGGCGGCTGTCTTTCCGCCAGCCGGGCATCACCGCCATGCAACTGATGGCGTTGACCTTGCCCGCGCTGGCGAGCCCGGCAATGGCCCGGCTGATTTCGGGGGAATAGGCGAAATCGTCAGCGCACAGCGTGAGACGTGGCAAGAACCGGGCTTTCGATGGTCTGATATTGCCGTTCGCGGATGCGATGGCTGAGCAGGCGGCGCTGGCGCAGGCGGCCGGCCAGAAAGCGATAGAAGAACCAGTCACCGGCCCACGGCGCCACGGCGCTGTACAGCAGCCGCTCGACCAGCGTCCAACGGATGGAATCGCGGTCGCGCTCGCGCAGGGAGGGCATACACCACAGCGCCTCGGCATAGCCCATGCTGCCCTTGCGCATCATGCGGTGGATGACTTCATGGTCTTCCAGCACGAAATTCCAGCGGGCCATGTCAAACCCGCCCGCGTCGCGCAGGCTCTGCGTGCAAAAGGCCTGGCCGGCGCCGCCCGTGTGCGACTGGCGCGGCATCAACCGCGCTGCGGCGAGGATCGTCGCTGCCCGGCGCAAGCGCGCAAAGTCGCTCATCGACGGGTCGATATAATAGGCGCCCGCAACCACATGGCCCGGCCGACGCAGCACCTGCTCGGCCATCGCCAGATAATGCCGGGGGTACCAGGTGTCGGCATCGCAGGTAGCGACCCAGCGCGTGCGGACCCAGCTGAGGCCGGTACGCAGCGCCGCCACCTTGCCGATGGTCCGTTCGGTAATCAGCAGATAGTCGAGGCCATGGGCGCGGCAGGCCGCCTCGGCCACCGCCTTGCTGTCATCGGTCGAGCCATTGTCTATCAGCACCAGCGTGAAGGGCACGCTTTGCCGCGAAAGGCTTTCGATCGTGCTGGCCAGATAGTCACGCTCGTTGAAGAACGGGATCAGCACGGTCCAGTTCGGGGTGAACCGGCCATGGCCATCTCCGAAGCGATCCTCCGAAAGATCCAGATACATGCGCCCAACATCGTCCCAAAGTCATTCGGTCGGGCGGGGCGTTTTAGGCAAAGCGAAGGCGTACGCGGCCGCAAGCGTGTTGCGGCCGCGCGCCTGGTCTCCGGCGCCGATTTCCCCACCCGCTACATTGACGATGCAGTCGCGCGGGAACCGCAGCGGCGGGTGCGAAAAAGTTTTCGAAAAGATTAAGGGCGGGGCCTTCGCCCGTCAGACGCCGCCCCCGCGAGGCGCGTTATCTTACGCCGAAATCATAGACCCGGGCGGTCATTGCGCCACCCGGTGCGCCGGCCAGCGAGTAGAGAAAGCCATATTGCCCCTTGCCCAGCGGCGCCTTGGGCGTGACGCGATAGACGCCCGGGCGGACCATTTCATAGCCGAAGGCGATGCGGTCCTTGTCCATAACGCCGGTCTTGGCGCCGGCGATATTGGCACTGCCGACCCGTGCTTCGCGGCGGCCCTTCTTCTCCATCAGCGCGACCAGCGAGAATTCGGCCGGGCTTTTCACGACCGACGCACTGCCCGCCAGCCAGGTCGAGGATTGCATCGCCGTGCCGGGATTGGAGTCGTCGAAGAAGAAATAGAAGACCGGGTTGCCGACCGTCGTAACGGGTGCTTCGCTGCCCGGGATAGCCGCCTTGATGCTCATCGAGGCGATGCCGCCCGTCAAGGCATAGCCGAAAATACCGCCGGTTTTGGCCTGGTTCGACACCGTCGCCTGGATCGGCATCATCTTCGCGCCCGCGCCTTCGCCGGAAAGAACATATACGCCCGACGGGTGCGCCACCATCGGATCGGGCGAATCGAGCGACATGCTGGGCGTCGCCGTGGCGCCCGATGCGCTGACCATCGCGGCGATCACCGGGCCGGACAGCCCCTTCTGCTTCAGCGCGAGGATGGTCGCGGTCGAGGTGTCGAAGCGCGACGGCGACGTCTTGATCTTCGCGACCAGGACTTCATCGGGAAGTCCCGCTGCAGTCAGTGCCAGAATCGTGTCGTTGGTCAGCACTTCCTGCGTGGCAGCAGCGGTTTGCGCCATTGCGGCGGGCGCCGCGGCGAGCGTCAGCGCACTGGCGAGCAGTCGAACGAAATACATGTGTAAAAAATCCCCCTGTTGCGAGCGATAATTGCCTCCCCCGAGGCAATCCGGTTCACCATCGGTACGATTAAACGGCCCATAGCGCGCTGTCGATACTTGGAATGCGCCCGTTTTGATGCTTCCGGTCAGCGATCCTGATGTGTCGATGCTTCGCTCGTTGCGGCACGGAGCAGCTCGCCGACCAGTTTATTGGGGAAGCGCCGGTCGAGCGTGACTGCGTAGAAGCTCTCCGACAATTGCGGCAACCGCACCAGTTCCACCAGTGTTCCCGCCGCCAGCTCGTCGCGCACCACGATCGGCGGCAGCACCGCGAGCCCCACGCCCGCGCGCGCCATCAGGCGGAGCATCGCCATGTCCTCGACTTCGGCGGCGATCTGCGGCCGCACCTCCAGCCCGGCGGCAAGTGCGTCGAAGCCGGTGCGCACGCTGCTGTCTGCGGTCGGCAGCACCAGCGGGTGGCGGCCTAGCAGGGTCGCAAGGGAAGCATCGCCTTGCGCCATGCCCGGGCGGGCGACGAGGCTGACCGGCTGCTCCGCCAGCTTGTGGGCAAGAAAGGGCGTGATCGCATCGCGGGCCGGGGGCTGGTTTGCGAGCACCACGTCAAGCTGCAGCGCCGCCAGCGCCTGCATCAGCTCTGCCGCGCTGCCCGAGCGCAGGATGAGCTCGACATCCGTGCGATGGAGCAGCGGCTGGACAAAACCGATCTGGAAGTTGCGCGACAGCGTCGCGAGCGCGCCGATGCGGACCGCCTGGCGCGCGCGCCCGGTTTCGCGCAGCACGTCGAGCAATTCGTCGCCGGTCGCGAAAATCGCATCGGCATGGTCGAGTGTGATCCGCCCCGCCTCGGTTAGCACCAGGCGGCGCCCTTCACGCTCGAACAGCGGGTGTCCCAACCGGTCCTCCAGCTTGCGAATCTGGGTCGACAGCGCCGATTGCGAGACATTGAGCCGCGCCGCCGTGCGGGTGAGGTTCCCGTCATGCGCCACCGCCCAGAAATAGCGGAGGTGGTTGTAGTTCAGCTCGCTCATTCGTTCTTTTAAACAGAACGAAAAAGCACAAACAATGAATTTTTATCGCGCATTGCCGGTCGCTACCTGCGGTTTGTTGCCAGGGAGAAATGATCGCGTGATGCAGTGGATGATACTCGATGCCGGACCGCTGGCGCTGCTGGGTGCGGCCATAGCGGCAGGGCTGGGGCCGCAGCAGCGGCCGCGCCTTACACTGGGGCTGGTTTCGGGCGCGACGCTGGTTGCCCTGGCGGCGGCGCTGGCGGGGCTGGTGATGCTGGTGCTGCATGGCCCGGCAACGCTGCCATTGCCCGGCGGGGCTGGCAGGGTCTTCGCTGCGCGCGTCGATGCGGTGAGCGTCACCATGGCGCTGCTCGTCGCCTTTGTCGGCTGGGTCGTGGTGCGGTACGCCCGCACCTATCTGGATGGCGAGGCGCGGCAGGGCGCCTTTGCCGCATGGCTGGCGGCGACGCTGGCCAGTGTGCTGCTGCTGGTGACGGCGGGCACGCTGATCCAGCTGGTGCTGGCCTGGATCGCCACGGGGCAAGGACTCCACCGGCTGCTGCTCTTTTACGCCGAGCGCCCGGCTGCACGGCGCGCGGCGCGTAAAAAGGCGCTGAGCGGCGGTATTGCCGACCTGTTCCTGATCGCCGCGGTCGTGCTGCTTTGGCAAGGCCATGGCACGGTCGACATCGCGACGATCCTCGCCGATCTGCGCGCCGGGAACGCGCCCCATGGCACCGCGCTTGCGGCCTGGGCAGTCGCCATCGCGGCGATGATCAAGTCGGCGCAATTCCCGCTCCATGGCTGGCTGACCGAAGTGATGGAAGCGCCGACGCCGGTGTCCGCGCTGCTCCACGCCGGAGTCATCAATGCCGGCGGCTTTCTGCTGATCCGCCTGGCCGATCTGGTGCTGGCGGCGCCGTCGGCAATGGCGCTGCTGGTGGTGGTGGGCGGCTTCACGGCGCTGTTCGGCAGTCTCGTGCTGCCGACCCAGCCGGCAGTGAAGACGTCGCTGGCATGGTCGACGATCGCCCAGATGGGCTTCATGGTCATGCAATGCGGGCTCGGGCTGTTCGCGCTCGCGCTGCTGCACATCGTCGCGCATTCGCTCTACAAGGCGCATGCCTTCCTCGCCTCGGGCGGGGCGGTGGAGCGGATCGCGGCGGCGCGGCGACTGGGCCCCGTCGCCCGTCCGGATGGCACGGCCGTGCTGCTGTCGCTGTTCGGCGCGAGTGTGATCTATGGCGCGCTCGCGATCGCGTTGCAGGCGTGGAACAAGCCGCCCCAGGCGGTGGCGCTGGGTGCAGTGCTGGTGTTCGGCGTCGCCTATCTGATCGTGCAGGGCATGAGCCCCGCTGCGCCCCGGCCGCTGATGCAGCGGACGCTGGGTTTCGCCATCATCGCCACGGCCGCCTATTTCTCGCTGCACACGATCGCGGATCACATGACGTCGGCAACGCTGCCGCCCGTGCCGGCGCCGGGGCCGCTCGGCTGGGTGCTGCTGGTGGGCATGCTGGTCAGCTTCGGCGGCATCGCTGTCGCCCAGGCGCTGCTGCCGCTGTGGCGCGAGCATCCGCTGGCCCGGGTGGTCCGCGTCCATCTTGCCAACGGACTTTATGTCAACGCGCTGGTTGACCGGATTACCGGCGGCCGCAAGCTTCGGAAGGCCTGATCCATGTATCGTCCCGCTTTTGCGCCCCCCGCCGAAGTCACGGCGCCCTATATCGCCCGGGTCCATGCAGCGGCCGACGCTGCTGGCCGAGCCATTCCGCCGCTCTGGCCGCTGGCCACCAGCGTCGCGGTCAACCCCTTTCTCGGCCATGGCGACCGCGGCCTTGCGGCGACATCGGCATGGCTGGCCCGCACCGGCGGTGCGGCGGCGACCATGCCGCTCGACTGGTATCGGGCACAGCTGGCGAGCGGCGCGATCACCGAAGCCGATCTGCGCGCGGCCTGGGCGGCAACGCCCGAGGATGCGCGGCCGGCGGCGCCCGACGCACTGATGGCGATGCTCGACGCGCCGCAGGCGCCGGCCTCGGCGCTTCCCACGCTCGCCGATCTTGCCGCGAATGCGACCGGCACCGACTGGCCCGCGATCCTCGCCGATGCGATCGGCGGCTGGGCGGGCAGCTTCTTCGATGCGGGACAGGCGCTCTGGGCGTTGCCGCACGGGCAGAGCGCCTATGTGAGCTGGCGCGAGGTGGCGGTGCATGACCGCACGCCCGAGCTGCACGGTCTCAAGGGCTTTCGCAGCTTCGTCGCCGCGGCGCCGGCCCATGCGCAGGACGCCCTGGCCGTCAGCGCCGCCCGGCTGGGCGTGCCGGCGGAGGGGCTGCAGCTCTATTTCGAACGGCTGTTGATGGGGATGGGCGGCTGGAGCCAGCTGGCCCGCTACCAGCAGTGGCAGGCCGAACTGGCCCGCGAGCGCAAGGACGTGCTGGCCGAACTGCTCGCTATCCGCCTGCTCTGGGAAGAGGCGCTGTGGACCTTGGGCAGCGACGGCTTGCGCGAAGGCTGGGCGGAAGCCGTTGGCGGCTATGCTGCGCCGATCGTTCCGACGCGCGAGCAGAACCTTGCCGCGCTGCTGCAACACGCCAGCGAGCTTGCCGAGCAGCGGCGCCTTGCGGAAACGCTGGCCGCCGCGCCGGCCCGGCCCGCACCGGCCGTGCCCGGCAGCGCCCAGCTGGTATTCTGCATCGATGTGCGGTCCGAAGTGATCCGCCGCGCAGTCGAGCAGGTTGCGCCCCATGTTCGCACCAGCGGCTTTGCCGGCTTTTTCGGCCTCGGCACCGCGCATCGCCCGCACGCCGCCTGCGATGCGGAACCGCGCCTGCCGGTGCTGTTGCAGCCGGCAGTCTCCAGCCGGGACGGCGGCGACGCAGCCGAGGAACGGCTGGCACAGGCGCTGGCGCGCGGCGACCGTGCCTGGGGACGGTTCAAGCAGGCGGCGGTTTCGTCCTTCGCCTTTGTCGAGGCGGCCGGGCTCGCCTATGCGGCCAAGCTGGTCAAGGACTCGCTGGGCTTGACCAAGCCCGCGTCGGGCGCCGCGCCGGTGCCGCAGTTCGATCCGCCGCTGCCGCTGGGGGCGCGCGTCGATGCGGCCGAGCGCATCCTGCGCGCGATGTCGCTCACGCACGATCTCCCGGACCTGCTGGTGCTGGTGGGGCACGGGGCGGGCGTGACCAACAATCTCCACGCCAGCGCGCTGCAATGCGGCGCCTGTGGCGGCCATTCGGGCGCGGTCAATGCGCGGCTGGTCGCGGGGCTGCTGGAGGACAGGGCGGTGCGGGTCGGGCTTGCCGAACGCGGCATCGTGCTGCCGGCCAACCTGCGCGTGCTGGGCGCGGTGCACGACACGACCAGCGATGCCGTCCGCCTGTTCACCGAAGATGTGCCGGGTGCTGCGGACGACCCGCGCGTGACTGGCTTGCAGGACGCGCTGGCGCAGGCGTCGCTGCTGGCGGGCACCGAGCGGGCAGTGCGCCTGCCGCATGCAGCCGGTGCGAGCGATCTTGCCGCGCGCGGTCGCGACTGGGCAGAGGTTCGGCCCGAATGGGGGCTCGCGGGATGCAGCGCCTTTCTGGCAGCGCCCCGCGCGCGCAGCCGGGGACGCTCGCTGGGTGGCCGCTGCTTCCTCCATGACTATGACTGGCGGCAGGACCGTGACGGCAGCGTGCTCGAACTCATCCTCACCGCCCCGGTCGTGGTGGCGAGCTGGATCAGCCTGCAATATTATGGCTCCAGCGTCGCCCCCGAGCTGTTCGGCGCGGGCAACAAGCTGCTCCACAACGCCGTTGGCGGCGTGGGAGTGCTGGAGGGCAATGGCGGCGTGCTGCGGGGCGGGCTGCCCTGGCAATCGGTGCATGACGGCAATGCGCTGATGCACACGCCCTTACGGCTGACCGTGTGCATCGAGGCGCCCCGCGAGGCGATTGCTGCCGTCCTTGCCAGGCATGACGGTGTCCGCGGGCTGCTCGACAACCATTGGCTGCACCTGCTGGTGCTCGACGATATGGGGCGGCCGGCGTGGCGCTATGCGCGCGGCCTGCAATGGGTGGCGGCATGAAGATCCGCAGCGATCTCGACGTGCGGCTCCGCGCCGCGCGCGAGCCCGAAGTCGAACTGGCGGCGATCGAGCGCCGGATCGACTGGCTGCTGGCACATCCTGGGACAAGCGCTTGGCTGCGACAGGCACTCACCAGCGCAAAGGCGGAAGACCCGGTTGCCGTATCGAACGATGTCGAACTGCTCCGCCATCTGCTGGTCCCGCGGGCGGTGGCCCATGCGATCCTTGCGGCGCGCTGAAACCCCTCAGGCCGGCTCAGGCTGTTTCGCCGCCAGCGCTTCGGTGAAGCGTCTGAGCCACCACATCACATCCTGTTCGTCGACGCCGGCCTTCAGCGCCTGCCAGCGGGCGATGCGTTCTTCCAGCGGCATGGTGAGCGCCTGGCAGATCGCGTCTGCCAGTTCCTCGGCGCTATAGGGATTGACCAGCAGCGCCTGCTCCATCTGTATCGCCGCGCCGGCGAATTTCGACAGGATCAGCACGCCGGGGTCTTTGGGGTCCTGCGCCGCGACATATTCCTTCGCCACCAGGTTCATTCCGTCGCGCAGGGGCGTGACCAGCCCGATCCGCGCGGCGCGATACACGCCCGCCAGCACGTCGCGCGGATAGCCCTGGTTGACATAGCGCAGCGGCACCCAGTCGAGATCGGCATGGGCGCCGTTGATCTTGCCCGACAGTCCCTCCAGCGTGTTGCGGATGCGCTGATAGCTTTCCACCGACGCGCGCGAGGGCGGCGCGATCTGCAGCAGAAACACTTCCTTGCGCTGTTCGGGATAGGTGGTGAGAAACCGCTCATAGCCCTGGAACCGCTCTTCCAGCCCCTTGGAATAATCGAGCCGGTCGACGCCGACGATCATCGCCCGGTCGCCCGCGCTGCTGCGCATCTGGGCATAGCTTTCCTGCGCCCGCTCGCTTTGCGCCAGCGCTTCGAACGCCTTCGCATCGATGCCGATCGGGCAGGCGATCAGCTGCACGCTCTTCAGCCCGATGCGCAGCACGCCATTGGGCGCCACCACCGCTTCCATCTCGGCGCGGGCGAAGTCGATGAAGGACTCCATCCACTCCTCGGTATGGAAGCCGATCACGTCATAGGCGAACAGCGTTTCGATCAGCTCGTGTGCCTGGGGCAGGCTGGAGAGCAGGCGGCGCGGCGGCCACGGAATGTGGAGGAAGAAGCCGATGCGGTTTTCCCTGCATCCGCGCCGGCGCAGTTCCTGGCCCAGCGGGAACATGTGGTAATCCTGCACCCACACCACATCGTCGGGTTCGATCAGCGGGCGGACGGTCTCGGCGAAGCGTTCGTTCACGCGCTGATAGCCCCCGGCAAAGCCGCGCTCATATTCCGCCAGGTCGATGCGGTAATGGAACAGCGGCCACAGCGTGCGGTTGGCGTAGCCGTTATAATATTCCTCGATATCCTGTTCCTCGAGGTCGACCGTGGCGGTGGTGACGCCTTCGCGGCGCTGCATGCTGATCTGGCCGGTGAACTGGTCGGTCTGTTCCCCCGACCAGCCGAACCAGATGCCGCCATTTTCGCGCAGCGCCGCCGCCAGCGCGACGGCAAGCCCGCCCTGCGCGCCGGAGTTGGAGCCATCGGGCGCGCTGACGCGGTTGGAAATGACGATCAGGCGGCTCAACGGATGGCACTCCAGGGCTTGCTCAGCAGGACGGCACAATTGATCATGCCCACCAGCGAATAGGTTTGCGGATAGTTTCCCCACAGCACGCCGCTTACGGGATCGATGTCTTCGGAAAGCAGGCCCGCGGCGGTGCGGCGCGTCAGCATTTCCTCGAACAATTGGCGCGCATCATCGGTGCGGCCGGTAAAGTGCAGCGCCTCGATCAGCCAGAAGGTGCAGACATTGAACGCCGTTTCGGGCAGCCCGAAATCATCCTCGGTGTCGTAGCGCAGCATCGTCGATCCGCGCCGCAGCCCCGCTTCCACTGCCGACAAGGTTCCGAGAAAGCGCGGGTCGTCCGGCGCGAGGAAGCGCATCTCCAGCAGCTGGATCAGGCTGGCGTCGAGATCGTCGCCGGAAAAGGTGGCCGAAAGCCGCTCGCTGTCCGGCCGCCAGGCGCGCTCGATAATGGTCGCGCGGATGCGGTCGGCGCGGTCCTGCCAGAAGGTGCAGCGCTCCTCCAGCCCCAGCGCCTGCGCGGCATTGGCCAGCCGGTCGCATGCCGCCCAGCACATCGCCACCGAATAGGTGTGGACGCTCTGCCGCGTGCGCAGCTCCCAAAGCCCGGCATCGGGCTGGTCGTGCATTGCCCAGGCGCGCTCGCCGATCCGTTCGAGTGCCTCGAAATCCTCGGTGCCGGCGACGCGGTAGAGCCGCTGGTCGAAAAAGGCCTGGACGTTCGACAGGATGATCTGGCCATAGGCGTCGTGCTGGACCTGTTCATAGGCCTGGTTGCCGACGCGCACCGGCCCCATGCCGCGATAGCCCGCAAGGCCGGGTGCCACGCGCTCTTCCAGCGTCGCTTCGCCCAGCACGCCGTACAGCGGCTGGATATGGCCGCCGCGCGACTGGTCGACGATGTTGCGCAGATAGCCGAGATAGGCCTCCAGCACATCGAGCGCGCCGAGCCGGTTGAGCGCCTGCACCGTGTAATAGGCATCGCGGATCCAGCAGTAGCGATAGTCCCAGTTGCGCTGGGAATCGGCATGTTCGGGGATCGAAGTGGTCAGCGCGGCAACGATCGCGCCGGTTTCTTCATGCTGGCACAGCTTCAGCGCAATGGCCGAGCGGATCACCACTTCCTGCCATTCGAGCGGAATGGCGAGGCCGCGCACCCAATGCTGCCATTCGCCCAGCGTGTGCCGCAGCATCGCCTCGATCGTCTCGGCAACGTCGCCGCTGAAGCTTTCGTCCGGCCCAAGGAAGAAGTGGAGCGGCCGCTCCACGCGGAACGGCCGTTCCTCGTCCACCATCCCCACCGGCGCGGTGGTGGTGAGCCGCAGCGCCAGCGGCTCGACCAGGAAGCGGAGATGGTTCGACCCGCCGATCCGCCGCGTGCAGGCATCGCCCCAGCCGCAGGTCGGGCGCAGCTTCACCCGAATGCGCGGACTGCCCGATACCGGCCTGACGATGCGCGCGAACGCGACCGGGCGATAGACGCGGCCCATCCGCTGGAAGCGCGGGCAGAAATCGATCACTTCGATCGCGTTGCCCGCGCCGTCGCTGTGGCGGCTGATAAGGACGGGGGCGTTGCGGGCATAATGCTGCTCGACCTGCGTGCCGCCTTCGAGCTCGATCGCCCAATAGCCGATCTCCGGTTCATCGCCGCCGACCAGCGCCGAGAACAGCGGATCGCCATCGACACGCGGAACGCAGCCCCACACGAACCGACCGGCGCGGTCGACCAGCGCGCTCACCTGGCAATTGCCGATCGGCCACAGGTCCAGATCGTTCATGCGTCGACCCCGGCGGCGGTGGCGAGCCAGTCGAGCACGGCACCGACATCGTCGATCCGGTAGCGCGCATGGGTGGGGCGGGGCGGGCCGACCAGCACGCCGGCACCGCCCAGCGCAGCCACGGCGGCAAAGCCGGGTTCGTCGGTCACGTCATCACCCAGGAATATGGGACGGCCGACGGCGAAGTGGGGATCGGCCATCAGCGCGCGGATCGCATTGCCCTTGTCGCCGCCGGGCGCGCGGACCTCGACCATCATCTTGCCGTGCTGAAGATACAGGCCATGCGCCGCCGCCAGCCGCGCGCCCAGCGCGATGGCGTCGGCTTCGTGCTCCGGCACCGTGCGATAGTGCAGGCCCGCTCCCAGCGGCTTGTCTTCCAGCAGGATGCCGGGCCGACTGGCGGCGAAGGCGTTCATTTCCGCCAGTGCCTCGGCAAGGGCGGCAGGGCGCTCGACGATCTGGCGTCGCCCGTCGGACCAGCGAAACTCCATACCGTGGCTGCCCACAACCAGCGGCGGCCGTTCGCCGAACAGCGCCGCCAGCGGCTCGGCAGGGCGTCCGCTGACCAGCGCGACCCGGCCGTCCAGCCGTTCCTCTATCGCGCGGGTGAGCGCCACCAGCGCCGCATCGACGACAACGGCGTCCGGGCTGTCGGCAAGTTCGACCAGCGTTCCGTCGAAATCGAGGAACAGGCTGGCATGGTCGAGCAGGTCCGCCGACGGCGGCATCAGCAGGTTCTGGTCCCGATCGGGCATGAATCTCCTCGCCACGGGCGCGAGAAGAAGCGTGCGCCCGGCGAGGTTCGTTACGCGCGCACGCCCGTTCCGTTCCCCGGCCCGTCGCTTTCTTGCTGCACCTGCTCAGCCGGCGGAGCGGGGGAGAAGCGCAGCGACAGGCCGTGATACAGCCGTTCCTTCGACACGAGCTGGGCCGTGAAATCGGCGATCAGCGCGGCAGCGAGCAAGGGCAGCATCAGCCCGCGGCTGCCGGTCGTCTCGGCAATGATGATAACGGCGGTCAGCGGCGCGCGGACCACGCCGGTGAAGTAGGCGACCATGCCCAGCAGCACGATCGCGCCGCCGGCCGCGTGCGGGAAGAGCGGCCGTACCAGGTCGCCCACGCCCGCCCCAACCGACAGCGATGGCGCGAAAATGCCACCCGGTATGCCGGCAATGGCGGTGGAAAGCGTCGCGGCGAATTTGGCGGGGGCGTACCACCAGGGGATGTCCGCCCCCGCGATTGCCATCCGCGCAGTGGTATAGCCGGTGCCCCAGGTGAGCCCTGAGGCGACGCCGAGCAGTGCCACCATCAGCCCGCAGGCGGCGGCAAAGGCCAGCTTGCGCCGCCGTATCGCGACCAGCGGCCGCCAGTCCGATCCGCCTGCCGCCAGCATCAGTCGCGCGAACAGCCCGCCGGTCAGGCCCCCCAGCACGCCCGCCACCGGTGCCGCCACCACCGCCTGTGCCAGCGGCAGCGTATCGCGCATCACGCCGAAATAGACATAGTCGCCGGCCAGCCCCAGGCTCGTCATGCCGGCGATCAGCACCGCGGCCATCACCAGCACGGCCATGCGCTGCTCATAGGCGGCGGCGAGTTCCTCGATGGCGAAGGCGACGCCGGCCAGCGGCGTGTTGAACGCCGCCGCCACGCCTGCCGCGCCACCGGCAATAAAGACGGAGGCGCGCAGCGGAACCCGCGTCAGCCGGTGCGCATAGCCCATGATCGCCGCCGCGACCTGCACCGTCGGCCCCTCGCGGCCGGTGGAGGCGCCCACCAGCACTGCGCCGATCGTAAGCACGAGCTTGAGCAGCACGGTGCGCGCCGAGGTAAGGCTCGCCATTGCCCGATCGGGGTCGCGCGTCGCCGCCATCACCTGCGGGATGCCCGATCCGGTCGCGTCAGGGGCGAAGCGGCGGGTCGCCCAGGCAAACAGGGCGAAACCGGCCGGTGTCAGCAGCAGCGGCAGCCACCACCAGCGATGCTCGATTTCGGCAAATCGCCGCGCCGCCCAGTCGGCCGCTCCGGCAAAGGCCAGCGCCACCAGCCCGATCACGATCGCGCCGCCCATAAAGGCAACGCGGCGGCGCCATACCGGCGCAGTCGGCCCGTGGCGTCGCAGCATCGTGCGCATACGGCGGGTGGTCTGTTGGTTCATGCGCGTCCTCAGCCTGTCCCCCGGCGGCGTCTGTAGGGGGGCCGGGTCGAAAGCGCCAGCCGCTCCGGATCAGGCGAGCGGCGCCGCCCGCCGTTCGTCGCCGCGCAGGGTCAGCACTTCCACGCCGCCGGCCGTGACCGCCACCGTATGCTCGAACTGTGCCGAAAGCTTGCGATCGTTGGTCACCACCGTCCAGCCGTCGTCGAGCGTCGTCACCTTGCGGGTGCCCTGGTTGAGCATCGGCTCGATGGTGAAGACCATGCCCTCGCGCAGCATCATGCCCGTGCGGGCGCGGCCGAAATGCAGGACCGAGGGTTCCTCGTGCATCTCGCGGCCGATGCCATGGCCGCAGAACTCGCGCACCACCGTGTAGCCGTTGCGCCGGGCATGTTGCTCGATCGCATGGCCGATATCGCCCAGATAGGCGCCCGGGCGCACCTGCTCGATGCCCTTCCACATCGCTTCCTGCGTCACCCGCACCAGCCTGCGCGCGTCGGCGGAAACCGCGCCGACCATATAGGTCTTGCTCGAATCGGCGATGAAACCGTTCTTTTCCAGCGTGATGTCCAGGTTGATAATGTCGCCGTCGCGGATCACTTCGTCGGCGGCGGGGACGCCATGGCAGACGACATGGTTGATCGAGCAGTTGAGCACATAGCGAAAGCCATATTGCCCCTTGCTCGCGGGACGCGCGGCAAGATCGTGGGTGATGAAGCGCTCGACCAGGTCGTTGACCGCCATGGTGGACATGCCGGCCAGCGGCTGGCGATCGAGCATTTCGAACACCGAGGCGAGCAACTTGCCCGAGATACGCATCAGCGCGATCTCGTCGGGAGTCTTGACCATCTCAGGCGATTGCCAGCCGGGGCGGCAGCGTGTCGATTGCGGCGATCTGCTGGCGGACGATTTCGTGGAACGACAGGGTGGGGTTGGCCTCTGCGAGCATGCCGATCTTCATCCAGAACTCGGCCTGCGCGTTGATCGAGCGGCACATTACCGCGCTCGCGCGGCGCACTTCTTCATGCAGGTCGTCGGCGATTTTCACGATGCCCAAGGCAAGTCTCCAAGGTGGATATATGGATCATATACATTCCATATATCGCCGGATCAACGGAGCCTGCGATCGACGAAGCGACCGAAAGGATGATCGAACCCCGCGGCGGACGAGAAATCCGATCCCGCAAAGGTTGCCGAGGATGGCGGGCGCGGGCGTGCTGCCGCAGTCGATGACCGCCAAGCAGCACCGCAAGCTCGCGGCGCCCGGCAGCGGCGAATAGGCAAGATTCCCCGGGCGGTTGCCAGTCTCCATGCGCAGTGCGAAGGGAACGGAAACGGGTCCGGGGGAGACGCCAGAGTGAAATTGCGATCGCTGCTGTTCGTGCCGGGGGATCGGCCGGAGCGTTTCGCCAAGGCGGCGGCGAGCGGAGCCGATGCGCTGATTCTCGATCTGGAAGATTCGGTCGCGCCGGAACGGAAAGCGGCGGCGCGCGCCGCGATTCGCGAGTGGCTGGAGTCGCCTGATCGCCCGGCGGTCAGTCTCGTGCGGGTGAATCCGTTAGACAGCGATGCAATTGCAGCCGATCTCGATGTAATTCTCGATGCGTGTCCCGACGGGCTGGTGCTGCCCAAGGCTGCCGGTGCCGCGTCGGTGACAGCGCTTCGCGAGCGGGCGGGGGCGGAATGCCCGCCGATTTTGCCGATCGCGACCGAGACGCCGGCGGCGTTGTTCCATCTGGGCAGTTATGGGGCGGTGGCGGAGGCGCTGCTGGGCCTGACCTGGGGCGCCGAGGATCTGCCCGCTGCGATCGGTGCCTCCAGCTCGCGGAACCCGGATGGCAGCTTCACGCCGCCCTATGAAATGGTGCGCGCGCTGGCATTGTTCGGTGCGCATGCGGCTGGCGTGGCGGCGATCGAGACGGTCTATCCCGACATCGCCGACTCGGACGGGCTGGCGGCGTACGTGGCGCGCGGGCGCCGCGATGGCTTTACCGGCATGATGGCGATTCATCCCGTCCAGATTGCCGTCATCAATGCCGGTTTCACCCCCAGTGCCGCCGAAATCGCGCACGCACAGGCAGTGGTTGCGGCCTTCGCGGCGAACCCCGGGGTCGGCGCATTGCGGCTGGCCGGACGGATGATCGATCGGCCGCATCTCGCGCAGGCGCAATCCGTACTCGCCCGCGCCGACGACTGAACCGCCGCGGCCGTTCGAATTTGCTGCAACTGCGAAGGCAGGAAGCATTGGCAGAACTCTGCCAATGTAACCGTTTTTAGTCTGACTGATTTTGTTGCGCCGCACAGTTGCGCAAAGGTTTTCTCTTCTGGCAAATATGGGATTTTTGCTGTTACATGGACAACACACCTTCCCTGTAAATCAAACCTGTCCAACAGATTTTACGCTGTCCGGTTGACAACAAGTACAGTCATGATAGCGATCACAGTGGCAGGGCAGCATTTCTGCTCGCATTGAGAACAGGCTCCAGCACGAACTGGTGCTGGCAGAGGAGGGGACATGAAAAGCTTCGGGAAATCGCAGGCGTTGGTGCGTTCGGCTTCGGTCATCGCAGTGGCTGCCTGCATGTTGGTTCCGGCTGTTGCCTTTGCGCAGGCCGACAACGCTGACAGCGGCGCGCAGGACGCGTCGCAGGAAATCGTCGTGACCGGCATCCGCGCCAGCCTCGAGCGGTCGATCGCGATCAAGCGCGACTCGCCGGGTATCGTCGACGCGATTTCGGCCGAAGACATCGGCAAGTTCCCCGACACCAACCTGGCGGAATCGCTGCAGCGTATCCCGGGTGTGTCGATCAACCGCACCAATGGCGAAGGCTCGCTGGTGACGGTGCGCGGCTTCGGTCCGCAATATAACATGGTCACGCTGAACGGTCGCCAGCTCGCGGCCTCGAACGTGTCGGTGGTCGGCGGCGACGAAAATGCCGACGGCGCGCAGGGCACGCAGCGTTCGTTCGACTTCTCGAACCTCGCGACCGAAGGTGTCCGCACGCTTGAGGTGTACAAGACCGGCCGCGCTGCCGTGCCGTCGGGCGGCATCGGCGCGACGATCAACGTCGTCACGCGCCGTCCGCTCGATCCCGGTGCCAAGGCGGGCTTCACCGGCAGCATCGGTGCCAAGGCGGTGTACGACACCAGCGTCGACGGCTGTCTCAATTGCGGCTCGAAGGTGACGCCGGAACTCTCGGGCGTCGTGAGCTGGACCGATGCGGAGCAGCGCTTCGGTGTCGAACTGTTCGGCAGCTACCAGAAGCGCAACTACACCTCGATCAGCGCGACGTCGAACGACTGGAACATCATTCCGTACAGCACCTTCGTGTCGGGCGGCTTTACCCGCAACAATACGGTGTGCCCGTCGAGCCAGACGACGCTGAGCGCGAGCTGCACCATCGTCAAGAACGCGCCGAGCGATCCCAACCAGCTCGTCGCGATCCCGAACGACAGCCGCTACCACTATGCCGAAGGTACGCGCGAGCGGATCAACGGCCAGGCCGTCGTCCAGTTCAAGCCCAGCGACGCACTGACGCTGACCGCCGACGCGCTGTTCGCGCAGAACCGCCAGCGCGAAACCCGTTCGGACCTCTCCAACTGGTTCAGCCGTCCGTTCGACGAAGTGCATTTCGACGGCAACACCACCGTCGCCACGGCCACCTATCTGCACGAGACGATCAACGGGGTGAAGGACGAGGGCTTCGAGGCCCAGAGCCGCGCGCAGAAGAGCCGGCTGCAGGATTATGGCCTGAATGCCGACTGGCAGCTGGCCAGCAACTTGTCGCTGCGCCTCGACGGCCATTACTCCAAGTCGGAAAGCCTGCCGGACAACCCCAATGGCGTCAGCTCCACGCTGGTCGGCATGGGCGCCAATGTCGTCGCCGCGCACTCGGTGGATTACAGCGGCGGCATTCCGCAGCAGGACATCACCATCGGTTCGACGCCGCTGACGGTGAATGCGGTGGGCAGCCAGGTGGGCCGCACCTATCGCTCGACGCAGGATCAGTCGGTCAAGGAACTCCGCGCCGATTTCGGCTGGGATCTGGGCGGCGGCAGCAAGTTCGACTTCGGTGCGAACTACCGCAAGACCGACATGCGCCAGACCTTTGTCGGCACGCAGCAGACGCTGGGCGACTGGGGTATTTCCAACCCGGGCGACGTGCAGCAGCTGGCGCCGGGCGCGCTCCAGTCCTTCTGCCTCGAATGCAAGTTCGACCAGTATAACCCCGGCAACGACCCGGATTCGAAGGTCGCCTTCCGCGGCGATGCTGCGAAAATCTATCCGATCCTGTCGTCCTATTATGCCGGCCGCGGCAATGCGGTGGGCATCACCAGCAACAACAACAACCGGGTGCGCGAAGACATCTGGGCCGCCTATGGCCAGCTGACCTGGAAGGGTGAAGTCGGCAATGCGCCGGCCCGCCTGGTTGCCGGCGTGCGCTACGAACATACCAAGTCGCGCTCGACCTCGCTGGTCGCGGTGCCGTCGGCGATCAACTGGGTTTCGGACAACGACTTCACCGTCGTGGTGTCGCTGACCAACACCACCCAGTTCGACCAGTCGCACTCCTATGACAACATCCTGCCGCAGGTCGACTTCCAGGTCGAACTGCAGCGCAACCTGCTGGCCCGACTGTCGTACAGCAAGACGATCGCGCGGCCGGATTACAGCAGCCTGTTCAGCGCCACCACGGTGGGCGGTCCGCCGCGTCCGACCAACAATGGCGGCGTTCCCAGCGCTTCGACCGGCAACCCCAATCTGTCGCCGCTCATCTCGGACAATTTCGACGCTTCGCTGGAATGGTATTTCAAGCCGGACAGCTATGTGTCGGTCGCGTTCTTCGACAAGCGGGTGCACAACTTCGTGGGCACCGGCCAGTTCAACTCGCCGCTGTTCGGCCTGCGCGATCCCAGCTCGGGTGCGGCAGGGTCGCGTTCGGGCGATGCGAAGAATGCGCTGAACGGGCTGGGTGCAGACATCAGCGACGTGAACTTGTTCGTCATGTCGGCGCTGATCCAGAACCGCGGATCGGTGGCGGCGGCGACTTCCGAGTTCCAGTCGCACTATAACAACACCACCCGCTCGCTCGACGACGCCTATGTCAAGGCGATCAACAACGCCTATGACCTGAGCGGCAATTCGGCCGACCCGCTCTACAACTTCCAGGTGTCGCAGCCGATCAACAACAAGGACGCCGAAATCTATGGCGTCGAACTGGCCGGCCAGTACTTCCTGGGCAAGACCGGCTTCGGCATCGCGGCCGCCTACACGCTGGTGCGCGGCGATGTCGGGTTCAACCTGGGCGCCAGCCCCGCACAGGACCAGTTCGCGCTGCTGGGTCTCAGCGACACGTTCAGCACCACGCTGATCTACGACAAGAACGGCATCTCTGCCCGTCTCGCCTATAACTGGCGCGACAAGTTCCTGTCGGGCATCAACCGCCAGGGCTCGCGTAACCCCGAGTTCACCGCGCCCTTCGGCCAGCTCGACATGAACATCAGCTACGAGATCACGCCGCAGATTGCCGTCACGCTGGAAGGCATCAACCTGACCAAGGAGAGCGTACGGACCTATGCCCGCGCGAAGAGCGAGCTTTGGTACGCACAGGAACTGGATCGCCGCTTCCTGCTCGGCGCGCGCTTCAAGTTCTGATGGGTTGCTAGAGGCAGGAGAGGGGGAGGGCCGTTGCCATGTGCAGCGGCCCTTTCCGCCTCCGCCAGTCGCTTCGCCGATCGCTTCCGGTTGAGGGGCGCCGGGCTTTCCGCCATGGTCGCTCCGCACGCCGCCGCAGGGGCGCGGCGGTAATGGGTGAAAGTTCATGACTAATCGGGTCGCGCTCGACAATGTGGCGCATCACGACCTCAAGGTGGCGCTGCGCCACGGCGCCGATTTTGGCGACTGCGTCAACCAGATGCTGCTGTTCCCGACCGAGTTCGTCGAGGCGCAGCGCGAATTTCCCATCCTGTTCCGCGACGATCCCGAAGAGGGGCTGCATGCCGTGGCGCTGCTTGGGCTCGACCGCGACGAAAATCTGTTCTTCGACGGGGAGCGCTGGACCAGCCGCTATGTCCCCGCGATCCAGCAGCGCGGACCGTTTTCGATCGGCGTGTCGGCCGACGGCAATACCGATGCCGGCCCGGTGATCCATATCGATCTCGACGATCCCCGCACCGGCGCGCCCGACGGTACGCCGCTGTTCCTGGAGCATGGCGGCGCCGGCCCCTATCTCGACCATATCGTCCGGGTGCTCCAGCGCATCTTCACCGGGATCGAGGACGCGAAGGCGCTCTATGCCAATTTCCAGGCGCTGGGCCTGCTGGAGCCCAATGTCATCGAAGTGCGGCTGAACGACGAGGAAGCCTATCGCATCGACGGTTTCCTGATGCTCTCATCGGAGAAGCTGGCCAGCCTTTCGACGGGTGCGCTGGAGCAGCTTCACGCTGCCGGCCATCTGGGCCTTGCCTATTTCGTCGCCGGCTCGCTCGGCAATATCAGCGGGCTGATCGAGCGCAAGAACGCGCGGCGCGCCGGCCAGTGAACGCCGCGGCGGCGATCGCTAGGCCCGTGCGCACGCTGGAAGGCGTGGCGCCGGATGCGATCCCGTACGACGCGCTGATGGCGGACCAGGCGCCGGTGATCCTGAGGGGCGTCGCCCGCCACTGGCCGCTGGTCCGCGCCGGGATCGCCTCACCCGTCGCCGCGATGGCCGAACTGCGCCGCTTCGATGGCGGCAAGCCGGTCGTCACTTTTACCGGCGCGCCCGAAATCGGCGGCCGTTTCTTCTATGACGCGGACCTGCGCGGCCTGAATTTCGAAGGCCGGCGGATGCCGCTGGCTGCCGTACTCGACCAGATCGTGGCGCAGGGCGAGGGTGGGGATGCGCCCTCGCTCTATGTCGGCTCGACCGATCTCGACCAGTATCTGCCGGGTTTCCGCGCAGAGAATGACGTGGTGCTCAACCACCCGATGTTTGCCGCGCATCCGCCGCTGGCGAGCATCTGGATCGGCACCCGCACCACCGCCACCTGCCATTACGACATGTCGCACAACATGGCGGTCTGCGCGGTCGGCCGCCGCCGCTTCACGCTGTTCCCGCCCGATCAGATCGCCAATCTCTATCCCGGCCCGCTCGAGCCCACGCCCGGCGGGCAGGTGGTGAGCATGGTCGATTTCGCCGCCCCGGATTTCACGCGCTTCCCCGGCTTTCGCGACGCCATGGCGGCGGCGCAGGTGGCGGAGCTGGAGGCGGGCGACCTGCTCTTCTACCCGGCGATGTGGTGGCACCATGTCGAGGCGCTCGCCCCGTTCAACATACTGGTCAATTACTGGTGGAACACCAGCCCGGCCTTTCTCGACACGCCGCAACTGACGTTGCTCCACGCACTGCTCAGCCTGCGCGACCGGCCGGCGCCGGAAAAGGCCGCCTGGCGGGCGCTGTTCGATTATTATGTCTTCGGCCCCGCCGAGCGCGCCGGGGCGCACCTGCCGGATCATGCCAAGGGGCCGCTCGCCCCCATCGACGCGGTGCAGGCGCGGCGGCTGCGCGCGCAATTGCTCAACAGACTCAATCGATAAGGCGAGGAGAGGGACAGTGCGGGACAGGCCGGTGAAGCGCGTGGTGGTCGCGGGCGGGGGCACTGCCGGCTGGATTGCGGCGGCGGCGCTCGCGCGGCTGATCGGCCCGCTGATCGAGATAAGCCTGATCGAATCCGATGAAATCGGCACGATCGGCGTCGGCGAAAGCACGATCCCGACCGCGCGCACCTTTCACCAGTTGCTCGGCATCGACGAGCAGGCGTTCCTGAAGGCGACCGGCTCCAGCTTCAAGCTGGGTATCCGCTTCGAG
This sequence comes from Sphingomonas sp. DMC8, assembly GCF_056314185.1. Classification (NCBI taxonomy): domain Bacteria; kingdom Pseudomonadati; phylum Pseudomonadota; class Alphaproteobacteria; order Sphingomonadales; family Sphingomonadaceae; genus Sphingomonas; species Sphingomonas sp. DMC8. The sequence goes on from NZ_JBQUYV010000005.1 coordinate 59,096, forward strand.
GACTGGGCGCGCGTCGGCGACCGCTATTTCCACAGCTTCGGCCAGATCGGCCAGGGCAACTGGATGGGCGATTTCCACCATTTCTGGCTGCAGGCACGGACCGAGGGCTGGGGCGGCGAACTCGACGATTATTGTTTCGAACTGCAGGCCGCGCTCGCCGAAAAATTCGCGCTGCCGACCGACGGCAAGAGCCAGATCAACTATGCCTATCATCTGGATGCCGGCCTCTACGCCCGCTTCCTCCGCCAGTTTGCCGAGCCGCTGGGCGTCACCCGCATCGAGGGGCGGATCGACGGCGTCGAGCAGGATGGCGAAAGCGGCTTCGTCACGGCGCTCACGCTCGCCTCGGGCCAGCGGATCGAAGGCGATCTGTTCATCGACTGCACCGGCTTTCGCGGTCTGTTGATCGAGCAGACGCTCAAGGCCGGCTATGAGGACTGGCGCCACTGGCTGCCGACCGACAGCGCGCTGGCGGTGCAGACGAGTTCGGTCGGCCCCGCGGTGCCCTATACCAAGGCGGCGGCACATCGCGCCGGCTGGCAATGGCGAATCCCGCTGCAGCACCGGGTGGGCAACGGCCTCGTCTATGCCAGCAGCCATATGGAGGATGACGCGGCGCGCGCCCTGCTCGAAAGCCGGATCGTCGGTGAAAAATTGATCGAGCCGCGCATCATCCGTTTCCGGGCGGGCCAGCGGCGCAAGCTGTGGGACAAGAATGTCGTCGCGCTGGGGCTGTCGAGCGGGTTCGTCGAGCCGCTGGAGTCGACCAGCATCCATCTGGTGATGATCGCGGTCACGCGGCTGGTCCAGCTCTTCCCGTTCGATGGCGTGGGGGAAGGCGTGGCCGCACGTTTCAACGCGCTGGGACAGGCGGAGATCGAGAAGATCCGCGATTTCATCATCCTCCATTATCATCTGAACCAGCGAAACGATGGCGGCTTCTGGGATCAAGTGCGCACGATGGCGATTCCGGACAGCCTCACCACCCGGATCGAGGCGTGGCGTGATGGCGCCATTGCCTGGCAGGCGGCCGACGATCTGTTCCGCGTCGATAGCTGGGTGCAGGTGATGCTGGGGCAGCGACTGATGCCGCGCGGCCATCACCATATGGCGGCGCTGTTGCCGGACGGGCAGCTGCGCGACGCGATGGCCGAACTGAAGGGCAAGATCGCAACCGCCGTGGCGAGCCTGCCGCCGCATCAGGCGTTCCTCGATCGCTATGCCGCCACGGATATGCCGGAGCCGGTCGCGGTATAGCCTATTGCCCGTGGCTCGCGGCCAGGCCGAGGTCCAGCACGACTGCGTTCAGCCGCCGGTTCAGCAGGTCCGAAAGCCCGGCATCGTGGCTGCGCAGATGGTCGATCCAGACGGAGCTGTCGACCAGGATCAAGCGGCGTCACTTTCGGGGTGACGACGGGGCGGGAGCGCGGCATCCGGCTCGCTGCCGCCCAGACGCGCAAGGCGGCGGGCGCTTTCGCGTTCGATCAGGGCGCTGAGCGCTTCCCGGACGAGGGAAGACTTTTCCTTGAGGCCGGTAAATGCCTGGGCCTTGGCGACGAGCGCATCGTCGAGAGCAATTGTGGTTCGCATCGGCGTTTTTCCTCGCAGGCACGATAATGGCATCAATTGATGCATATTCCAATGCCGGTTTGTAGCATGGGGGAATAGGCGAGGCCGGCGGGGCGGCCGAGCTCTTCCGGTACCGCGCGGGCGCCCGTACACGCTTTCAGGCAGAGGCTGCACCGTTCGTCGCAAATGGGCCGGGTGCGGCTTTACGGAAATGATGGTAAATCAGTGATTTACGATCATCAGCGGGCGGGCCGCCCGATTTGCGCGGCGGCCTGCGGGAACACCCCTGCAGAGGGCGCGCTTTGGCCATGCCCTCGCGAAGGGCTCACTCCCGTGCAGTCGCGATGGCGGAACCAACAGTTGAGAGGGAAGTCATGCGTACACTCACTACAACCTGTTTGACGGCGTTGGCAGCGTCCCTGCTTGCACCCGCCGCGGCTTCTGCCGCTCCGATCCTGGGCGGGGGGACCGCCGTTGACCTGACGGCCGCGCAGACCTTTGCCAGCCTTGGATTGTCGCTGTCTTCCTGGGGAACGGCCAGCATCACCCGGACCAGCAATACCAGCAATCCGGTCGCTACCTTCCTTGTCACCGGCGGCAGCCGCAATGACGCTACCAATGCGCTGCTGGTGGAACATGCCGGCTCTGGCCTGAACTTCAGCTCCGGCAGCAACCTGCTGCAGATCGGCAATTTCGAAATCGATACCGCCGCCGGTCTGGTGCGCGGCACGGCGACGGCCAACGGCACGGCGCTGGGCGTGGTGCCGCTGTTCACGCTGGGCTCCAACCTGTCGCTGGCGCTGACCAGCCAGGCGGCGGGCGCGTTCACCACCGTATTCGGTGCGCCTGACCTGACCGGAACCACGATCGGCAATGCCACGGTGAACGTGGTGCTCGGCGCCTCGGGCGTGCCGGAGCCGGCGAACTGGGCGCTGATGATCGGCGGGTTCGCCATTGTCGGCGCGGCGGTTCGGCACCGGCGTTCGGTGCGCGCAGCCATCGCCTGAGCTGTCGGAACCATGCTGCTGTCCTGCGGGAGGGCAGCACGGTGTGCGGCCGGGCTATTCCATGCCCGGCCGCGCGTTTCATTTTGTTGCAGCGCGGAAAATTTTCGCGATGTGTATTGTTGTATTATATCATAGATGTTAGGCGCTGACGGCAACGCATTAGAAACGCAGCCGGGGTTGCCCTTCATGTTCCGTACCGCTTTGCTTGCTTCCGCCGCTCTCCTCGCTTCTCCGGCCCATGCTGCCCTCGCAGACCCGGACAATGCAGCCGCTCCCCAGACCCCGCAGCAGAACAAGGAGCAGGATGCGGCGATCATCATCACCGCGCCCTATCGCCAGAGCGAGGCCGATGTGCTTTCGGGCACCTCGGTCGTCCGCGGCGAGGAACTGACGCGGGATTTGCGGCCCACCATCGGTGAGACGCTGGCGCGGCAGCCGGGCGTTTCCGCCAGCTCCTTCGGCCCCAGCGCGTCGCGGCCCATCCTGCGCGGCTTTCAGGGCGAGCGCGTGCGCATCCTCACCGACGGGATCGGCTCGATCGACGTGTCGAACACCTCGGCCGACCATGCCGTTATCATCGACCCGCTGCTCGCCGAGCGCGTGGAGGTGCTGCGCGGCCCCTCGGCGCTGCTGTTCGGGTCATCGGCGATGGGCGGGGTGGTCAATGTGATCGACAACCGCATTCCCCGTTCGGTGCCGGAAAAGGGCTATCGGCTCAACACCATTGCCACCTATGGCTCGGCCGCGAACGAGCGTTCGGTGGGAGGTGCCGGCGATGTTGCCGTCGGCAAGCTGCTCGTCCTCCACGCCGACGGCTCCTACACCAAGACCGATGACCTGAAGATCGGCGGCTATGCGCTGACCGATGCGAAGCGCGCCGAAGCGCTGGCCAGTGCCAAGGCCGCGCCGGCCGATCCGATCGACTTCGCCGCCAATGCGGCGGTGCGCGGCACGCTGCCGAATACCGCTTCCAAGACCTGGACTGCCGGTGTCGGTGCGGCGATCATCACAGATCGCGGCAATCTCGGCCTGTCCTACAGCCATTATGACAGCCTGTACGGCGTGCCGATCCGCTTCGCGACCCGGCCCGGCGACGGCCAGGAATCGCCGAGACTCGACGTGGTGCAGAACCGGCTCGATCTGCGCGCCGAAGTCGATGCCGACGGTGCCCTGCTCCAGAAGGTGCGCTTGCGGGCGGGCTTCGCCCAGTACCGCCATTTCGAGCTGGAACCCGATGGCGCGATCGGCACCGCCTTCTACAACAAGGGGCTGGAGGGCCGGCTGGAGCTGGTCCAGGCCGATCATGGCGCCTGGAAGGGCGCGTCGGGCGTGCAATATTTCAGCCGCAACTTCGACGTGAAAGGCGACGAGGCGTTTCTGCCCAAGAGCCAGACCAGCCAGATCGGCCTGTTCACGCTCCAGCAGCTCGATCTCGGCCGGGTGAAGGCGGAGGCGGGCGTCCGCTATGAGCGCACCGACCTGTCTGCCGACACACCTACCGGCGACGCGCGCTTCTTCGCTGGCAAGCGGCAGTTCGATGCAGTGTCGGGCTCGGTCGGCGCCTCGTACGGTATTTCCAGCGCGGTGCGGATCGGCCTGAACCTGTCGCATACCGAACGCGCGCCGTCGGCCGAGGAACTGTTCGCCAACGGCCCGCATGGCGGCACCGAAGCCTATGAGCTGGGCAGCCCCGGCTTCCGGCTGGAAAAGAGCTGGGGGATCGAAGCGACGCTGCACGCGCATGGCGACGGCTACAGCTTCGACAGCTCGGCCTATTATAACTGGTTCTCCAACTATATCTCCGACGCCCAGACGGCGCAGTCGGTGTGCGCGGCGGCTGCGGCGCCCAGCGGGCGAACGGTGGACCTGCCGTGCTTCCAGTTCACGCAAGCCGATGCGCATTATTACGGGTTCGAGGCCGAAGGATCGCTGCGGCTGGCACAACTGGGCGGCTATACGCTCAACGCCGACCTGCTCGGCGACTATGTCCACGCCAATATCGTCGATCAGGGGCCGGCACCGCGCATTCCGCCGGCGCGGGTGCTGGGCGGTATCGAGGCGCAGTCGGACCGGCTGAGCGGCCGGTTCGAGGTCGAGCATGTCTTCACCCAGAACCGCATCGCCGCGTTCGAGACGCGCACCAGCGGCTATACGATGGTCAACGCATCGGTGAACCTGAAGCCCTTCTCCGCCATGCCGGGGACGAGCATCATGCTGTCGGCGAACAATCTTCTGGACGTGAACGCGCGGCGGGCAAGCAGCTATCTGAAGGATTATGCCCCGCTTGCCGGCCGCGACATTCGCGTCACGTTGCGCTTCAGCCTGTAGGCGCGTCGAGCAGGTCGCCGATCGACCCGGCCGGGCTGGCTTCCGGGATGGCGCCCATCGCTGCGCTGATCCGGGCGGGATCGATCTTGGTGGCGGGCTGGGTCAGCATGTCGAATGCCTGCGCGCTGGGCAGCAGCTTGAATGCCGCGCCGTAGCGGGCACGCAGCGCCGTCAGCTTGTCCTCGCGCCCCAGCATCGCCAGCGCCACTGCCTGCCGTAGCACAGCGGCCTGGCCGGGGGCGGTAAGCCCCTTGGGCGAAGGCAGGGCGGGCTCGCTTTCGGTGACGAATGCGCCCCAGTTGCGGTTGCGCCAATGGATTTCGGCGCGGACGCTCGCGGCATCGGGCACGCCGTCCAGCGCGGCGACGGCGGCATCGTCGCGGCCCAGCCGGTGCAGCGCCACCGCCTCGATCCGCTTGCGGTCCCAGCGCATCGCGTCGGTATAGCTGGGCTGTTCGGTATTGCGCAGCGTGTCGAGCGCGCGGTCCGGCCGCCCGGCGAGCACATGCAGCGTCGCCACCTTCACCGAAAGCGGCCCCTGCGCCACGTCCTGCCGCCGCTGCATCAGCTGATATTCGAGCAATTCGGCGGAGCGGGCATAGAGCCCCACGGCCTCCAGCCGCCCGGCCAGTCGCAGCGCCAGCGCGTCGCCCTCCGCACCCGATGGCGCGAGTTCCTTATAGTCCCAGTAGAGCCCCGCCGCCTCGGGCAGGGGCACGCCGCTGTCCGGCGCCAGAATCGCCGACAGCCAGCCCTGGACTTCCGCCAGCATCTGCGCTGCCTCGGGGCCGGGCCGGAAATAGCGGAACAGCGTCGCCGCACAGCGCAGCGCTGCGCGCATATTATGCTGCTCGCGCGCCAGCCCATACTCGATGCGCAGCGCGGTTTCCTCGATCGTGCCGCCGCGCCAGCCGAAGCGCAGATCATCGAGCCGCTTGATCGCCTCGTCCGGGCCGACACGGTGCAGCGCCAGATCGGCCTGGATGCGCGCCAGTTGTGCGCCGGCAATCACTTCGGGGGTGCCGCTGCGCTCGGCCCGGGCAAAGCGCAACTGGCCGCCTTCGGGATCGCCCAGCACCATCAGCGCGCGGCCGCGCAGCAGATTGGCATTGGGGTCGGTATCGGGGAACAGCTTCAGCCAGGCGAGCGCCGGGCGGGCCTGGCCCACGGCGATGGCGGCCTGTGCCGCCGCGAGGGTGAACGGGCGACGTTCATAGCCGGGCCGGCCATTGATTGCCGGGATCGCGCAATTGATCTCGCGCGCGGCGGCGGCATCGTTGCCGCTATGCGCCAGCGCGCGCATCCGCCACGCACAGCCTTCTGCATTGCCCGAAAGTTCGTCGAGCGCCAGCGCCTGCACCGCTTCCTTGTCGCGCGCCATCAGCGTCAGCGCCGCGCCGGTGGCGAGTTGGAACTGGGCGACCAGCGCCAGATCCTCGTCGTCGCCGCGCATCGTCTCCAGCACGCCAAAGGCATCGGCGCCGCGCCCCTGGCGGATCAGCGACCCGGCATAGCGCCAGCGGGCGAGCTGCCGCGTTTCCGGCGTGGCGGAAATGAGCGCGGCCCAGGCCGCATCGTCGGTCAGCTCGGGCCAGTCGCCTTCGCCCTCGATCATGTCCATCTGCGCCAGCTCGGCGGCGAAGGGTGGCAGCGCGGTGGGACTCTTTACAGGCGCTGGTTCGGCAGCCGGCGCTGCCGCCGCGCTGGCGGCAGGCGAGGGCGCGGGTTCGGGCGGCTTGGGATCGGCGGCAATCGCCGCGCCGCTCGCGAGCAGCGCAACCAGCAGGGCGCGCATCACAGACCCCGCGTCAGCAGAAATGCCCCCAGCCCACCACCGATCGCGCAGGCGATCAGGAACAGCAGGGCAGGGACGATCGGCAGGCCGGCCGGCTTGGCCGGCGCAGCATTGCCTTCGATAACGGCATTGGCTGCGCCGGAGGCGCCGGCGCCCGCCGAAGCGCCACCGTTCGCGGCGGCGGCGCCGGTTCCGCCCGGGCGGCGATCGTCCTGGACGACACGAATCTTACCGGGGCGTTGATCGTGACTCATTGGTAATCCGTTAAGCGGTTCACCCCTATTATAGGATGAGTGCGGCCCGGAATCGGCGTGGCCCCAGCAACTTGCGGAGGAATAATCGGTGCGGCACACGCGAACCCTTGCGATGTTCGGCATGGCACTGGCGCTTGCGCCCCTGCCTGCGGGAACGGCACGGGCCTCGGGCGGCGGCGAGGGCGGGGGCGACCTGCATCTGGTGCCGATGGACAAGATGACCGTGCCGATCGTCGATGCCGCGCGCGTCAGCGGCAGCCTCAATTTCAAGATCGTGCTCGACGCCGGCAATGCCGAAACGCAGCAGAAGCTCGGCCAGACCATGCCGGAAGTGCGCGCCGCGATCGTGGCGGCGGGGCTCGAATTCGCCCGGCTCGATGCGTCCAGCCTGCGCGCGGTGGACGTCGCGCAACTCGATCACGACCTGACCGAGGCGGCGAAGGCCGTCGAACCCGGCATCGCCCGCGTATTGATCGTCGAGGTCAGCGCCTCGCAACAGTGAGGTACATATCGCCCCTTCCTGCTTCGCAAGGAGGGGAACACCCCCTCAGGCGTCGATAACTTCCTCGTCCAGCCGTGCCGCATTTTCCTGGATGAAGGCGAAGCGGTGCGCCGGGTTGTTGCCCATCAGCCGGTCGACCAGATCTTTCACGCCTGCCCGCTCCTCATATTCCTGGGGCAGCGTCACGCGCAGCAGGCCGCGGGTGGCGGGGTCCATGGTGGTTTCCTTGAGCTGGTTGGGGTTCATCTCGCCCAGCCCCTTGAACCGGCTGACTTCCACCTTCTTGCCCTTGAACGCGGTTGCCTCGATCTCGGCGCGGTGGGCGTCGTCGCGGGCGTAGAGGCTCTTCGATCCCACGGTCAGGCGGTAGAGCGGCGGTTGCGCCAGATACAGATGCCCCTTGCGCACCAGATCGGGCATTTCCTGGAAGAAGAAGGTCATCAGCAGCGTCGCGATATGCGCGCCGTCCACGTCCGCGTCGGTCATGATGATGATGCGTTCGTAGCGCAGTTGGGCCGCGTCGCAGTCCTTGCGGGTGCCGCAGCCCAGCGCCAGGATCAGGTCGGCGATTTCCTGATTGGCCAGGATCTTCGCCGAAGTCGCGCTGGCGACGTTCAATATCTTGCCGCGGATCGGCAGGATCGCCTGCGTCTTGCGGTCGCGCGCCTGCTTGGCCGACCCGCCGGCCGAGTCACCCTCGACGATGAACAGCTCGGTGCCCTCGGGGCTGTCGGCCGAACAGTCGGTCAGCTTGCCCGGCAGGCGCAGCTTGCGGCCCGAAGTGGCGGACTTGCGCTTGACCTCGCGCTCCTGCTTGCGGCGCAGGCGATCGTCCATCCGCTCCAGCACATAGCCGAGCAGCGCCTTGCCGCGTTCCATATTGTCGGTGAGGAAATGGTCGAAATGGTCGCGCACCGCCTTTTCGATCAGCGCGGTCGCCTCGGGGCTGGTCAGGCGGTCCTTGGTCTGGCTCTGGAACTGCGGCTCGCGGATGAACACCGACAGCATCAGCTCGGAGCCGGTCATCACGTCGTCGGGGTTGAGATCCTTGGCCTTCTTGTTGCCGACCAGATCGCCGAAGCTGCGCAGGCCGCGCACCAGCGCCTGGCGCAGCCCCTGTTCATGGGTGCCGCCATCGGGCGTCGGGATGGTGTTGCAATACCAGCTATAGCTGCCGTCGCTCCACAGCGGCCAGGCGACTGCCCATTCGACACGCCCCTGGCTGTCGGGAAACTCCTGCGCGCCCGCAAAGAAATCGGCCGTCGCGCATTCGCGGCCCGCCACCTGTTCCTTCAGATGGTCGGCGAGGCCGCCCGGGAACTGGAACACCGCCTCGGCCGGGGTATCGTCGGTGATCAGTGCGGGATCGCACTTCCAGCGGATTTCCACGCCCGCGAACAGATAGGCCTTGGACCGGGCGAGCTTGTACAGTCGCGCCGGCTTGAACAGCATGTCGCCGAAGATTTCGGTGTCGGGCGTAAAGGCCACGCTGGTGCCGCGCCGGTTGGGCGTGCCGCCCAGATGCTCCAGCGGCCCCAGCGTCTTCCCCTGGCTGAAGCGCTGGCGATAGAGCTGGCGGTCCCGCGCCACCTCCACCACCGTATCGACCGACAGCGCATTGACCACCGACACGCCCACGCCGTGCAGGCCGCCCGAGGTGGCATAGGCCTTGCCGGAAAATTTGCCGCCCGAGTGGAGCATCGACAGGATCACTTCCAGCGCCGACTTGTCCGGAAAGCGCGGATGCGGATCGACCGGCATGCCGCGGCCATTGTCGGTGATGGTGATGCGGTTGGGCGCGGCCAGCGTCACTTCGATGCGGTTGGCATGGCCGGCGACCGCCTCGTCCATCGCATTGTCGAGGATTTCGGCCGCCAGATGATGCAGCGCCCGCTCGTCGGTGCCGCCGATATACATGCCCGGCCGACGGCGGACGGGCTCCAGCCCCTCCAGCACTTCGATCGAGGACGCATCATAGCTGTTGGCGCCGGGCGCGGCGCCGGCGTCGAAAAGGTCGTCGGACATGCGGAACGTATAGGGGGCGCCGGGCAGGGCGCGCAAGGCGGGTGGAATGCGGACGGTGGTGGGAGGGCAGTAGGAAAAATTTGCCTAGATCGGCCCGCGCCGTTCCGCCGCGCCTAAAATGGGGAGAAGCCCAGCGGAGTCTTTGATGTCCTATCTTCCCGGAACCAGCGAACAGCAGCAGGCGCAGGAAACGGCGGCCCCCGTCGATCCGGCGCAGAGCCCGTTCTTCCCGATCCTCAGCAATCTGGTCGATCGCCTGGCCGACGGGCTCGACCATCCGGAAGTATGGCCCTTGCTGGCGGACGCCGCGCAGCATGACGACGTGGCCGATCTGCGCGACCTGATCGTCCTGCTCGAACCGCAGCAGACGGGCCTGGTGCGCAAGACGCTGAACCTGCTCGGCGGCATGCTCTATGCTCTGTCGGTGGACCGCAATCGCGGGACGACCTTCCTGCGCGAGCTTCTCGCCCAATATCCGCATTGCGCGCAGACGGCGGGCGCGATCTTCTTCGTCGAGCGGTTCGGCACCGAAAAGTCGCCGGACCTGTCCGCCCGCTTCTGCGAGGCGCCGTTCGTCAAGTTCGAAACGCTGATGGACGGTACCGTCGCGCCCTGCTGCTCGATCTGGACGCAACAGCGGCTCGGTCATCTGGAAGGGCAGACGTTCGAGGAAATCTGGAACAGCCCGGCCTCGCAGGCGATGCGCGCCAGCATTCTCGACGGCTCCTATCGCTATTGCAACAAGCAGCGCTGCACGCTCATCAACGAAGACGCGCTGCCGCTGCGCGACGACATCACCGATCCGGTGCTGCGCGCGGCGATCGACGAGAACCGAACCCATATGGCGGAAGCGCCCCGCTGGCTGTTCCTCGCGCATGACGTGACCTGCAACCTTGCCTGCCCGTCGTGCCGGGGCGGCATTCTGGCGGCGGACGAGGCGCAGGAACGGCGCTTCGAGATCATCGAGCAGCAGGTGTTCCAGCCGCTTCTGAATGCCGAGGGGCGTATCCGGATTTCAGTGTCGGGTCAGGGCGATCCCTGGTCGAGCCCGCATTATCGCTCGATCCTGCGCTATCTCGCCGACAACGAACTCGATGTCGATCTGAACATCCACACCAACGCGCTGCTGATGGGCGAAATGCGCTGGGCGCAATATGCCGGGCTCGATCGCTATCGCCCGCTGGTCGACGTCTCGATCGATTCGTGCACGCCCTGGGTCTACGACGTGGTTCGCCGGCCGGGGAAGTGGGACAAGCTCTACCCGAACCTGCAGTTCATCGCCGCCAAGCGCGCCAAGGGCGATTTCTGCGAGTTCCACCTGAACGCGACGATCCAGCTCGACAATTATCATGAAATGCCGGCGCTGGTGCAGCTGGCGCAGACGCTCGGCGCCGACTCGATGCGGCTCTACATGATGCAGAATACCGGCGGGCATCTGGCGGCCGATTTCCCGCGCAAGAATGTCGGCGATCCCGGCCACCCGCTGTACCGCGCGTTCCTCGAAACGCTGCGCCACCCGATTCTGGGTGACCCGCTGGCGCACCTCTATGACGTGGCAAGCTGGCGCAAGCTGGCGTTCGAAACCGAGCTGCCTTCGGACGGACTGGGCACCGAATATAGCCGCGAGGAGTGGGCGGAGGCGATCCGCGATGCCGCGGCCGACCCTGCGCGCCGCGTCGCGCTATGTGCTGCCGGGCGCATCCGCTTTCCGCAGGATGTGGATCTGCTGCGTATCGAAGCCGCCAGCCTGCGCGAACTCGGCTTTGAAGAACAGGCGGGCTATCGCCTGTCGGAAGCCGCCGCACTCGGCGGCGAGGCGGTGCTGGCCGCCTGATGTGAATCCTCCCCCAGGCGGCTGGGGGAGGATTTTGAGGGCTTACCGCGCGCGCGGCGTGCCGAACGGCATCGGCGGGGCCGGGCGACGGTCGCGGCGGGGCAGCTGCGCCTGATAGGCGTGGCCGCAATGCTCGACGCAATAGGGGAAACCCGGGTTCACCTTCTCGCCGCAGAAATGGAAGTCCGGCTCGCCCGGATGGCCCAGCGGCCATTTGCAAATCTTGTCATTCAGGTCGAGCAGCGTCGTCTTGCCCGCAATCGCGTCGCTGGGCTTGGCGGGAACCAGCCGGCGCGGCGGGGCCGGGGCGATCGGCGGAGCCTGCTCGCCCGGATTCTGGCGGATGAAGCCGCCGGGGCCGACCGAGCGGAGCACCGGCTGCGGCGCGCGCGGCTCCGCATCGGCGGCGGCTGCCGGTTCGGCCGGGGCGGCGGGCGCTGCGGGCGCGGGTGCTGCCGGGCGCGGTGCAGGCGCTTCGGCCTGAACGCGCGGCGCGGGCGCCGGCTTGGGCGCGGGTGCCGGTTTCGGTTCGGCCGGCGCAGCGGCCTTGGCTTCGTTCGGCTTCACTGGCGACGGGCGCGAGGGCAGGCCAAGGCGATGGGCCTTGCCGATCACGGCATTGCGCGACACGCCGCCCAGTTCCTCGGCGATCTGCGTGGCGGTCAGGCCGCTGTCCCACATCTTCTTCAGCGTCTCGATACGCTCGTCGGTCCAGCTCACTTCGTTTCCTTCGTCTTGCGGGCGGCTGCGTCAGCGGGTACGCGATCGCGCCATGAGCAGCCACCCCGAAATCGGTTCACAGCTTCCCGAGCCGGGCGTTCCGGTGATTCGCAACGTCAACTGGGGAGGCTTGCGCACCCTCTATATCAAGGAGGTGCGCCGTTTCTTCAAGGTGCAGCTCCAGACGGTGTGGGCACCGGCGGTCACCACGCTGCTCTACCTCGTGATTTTCACGGTCGCGCTGGGCGGCGGCGGGCGGATGCTGGTGCTGGATGGCCGGCCGATTCACTATGCCGATTTCATTGCCCCCGGCCTGATCGTGATGGGGATGCTCCAGAACGCCTTCGCCAATGCCAGCTTCTCGCTGCTGGTCGGCAAGATCCAAGGCACCATCGTCGATTATCTGATGCCGCCGCTGTCGACCGGCGAGATGCTGGCGGCGCTGGCCGGCGGATCGGTGACGCGCGCCTTCTGCGTCGGCGGCACGGTGTGGCTGGCGATGGCGCTGTGGGGCGTGCATGTCTTCCCGGCGCATCTCTGGGCGGTGCTGTGGTTCGGGTTCCTCGGCTCGCTGTTCCTGGCGCTGATGGGGGTGATGACCTCGATCTGGGCGGAAAAGTTCGACCATGCCGCTGCGATCACCAATTTCGTGGTGGCGCCGCTGTCGCTCTTGTCGGGCACTTTCTATTCGGTCGAGAATCTGTCGCCGCTGTTCCGGGCGATCAGCCATGCCAACCCGTTCTTCTACATCATCTCGGGCTTCCGCTACGGCTTTCTGGGCGTCGCCGATTCGCCGATCCTGCTGGGCAGCGGCGTGATCCTGGCGCTGGACGTGGTGCTTGGGCTGGCCTGCTACACGCTGTTGCGGCGCGGCTGGAAGATCAAGAGCTGAATCGCGCGGCGCGAAAAGCGCCACAATGGTTTCACTAGACCGGGCGCCGGCGCGCGCGCTGGTCTATGTTGTTCCCGCAACGAAATGTTCTAGCGGGGGCGGGACTATGCGGATCGTGCGGATGGCGATGGCTGTCGCGCTGGCGGGCTTGATGCTGGCGGGGTGCAGCCAGTCGCGGCCCAAGCCGATTGTCGGCTGCAACTATCAGACGATTCCCCTCAGCGTCGGGCCCGGCGACTGGAACGGGCCGAATGGCCGCAAGGCCGCACGGCTGGCGATGCTCGCCGCGACGCAGAACGATCCCGTCGGGCAGCGGCTGGAACAGCGCCTTGCCGAGCGCCGCGCGCTGAAGGCGTCGCTGCCCAATTCGGCGCCGGGAGACCAGTTTCTGGTGCTCAGCGGCGGTGGTCCGCACGGCGCGTTCGGCGCGGGCTATTTCTATGGGCTCGGCACGCTGCCCAGCTACGATATCGTCACCGGCGTCAGCACCGGCTCGCTTCAGAGCAGCCTGTTGTTCCTCGCCAACCAGCCGGTGCCCGCCGACCGCACCGATTACCGCTGGGTCGACGGGCCGCTTTCGAAGCCCGGGCAGTTTCAGGTAAAGCCGGGCGTCTCGAATGTCGGCGATCTGGTGCTTGCCTATTCGATCGACAAGGAAGCCAATCTGATGCGCGTGCGCACCGGCGGCGCGGTGCTCGGCGCGGTGCTCGACGGGTCCAGCGCCAGCTTCGCGCCGCTGCGCAAGCGGCTGCTGGCGATCATGACGATCGGCACCTTGCGCGAAATTGGTCAGCAATGGACCGAGCAGAAGCGCCAGCTGTTCGTCGGGGTGAGCAATCTCGACGACGGCCATGGCTATGGCATCGACATGACCGAACTGGCGGCGCGGACGCTGTCGACCAACGATCCGGCCACGCTCCAGCAATTGCAGGGCTGTTACGTCGATGCGCTGCTGGCCTCGTCCTCGGTGCCGCCGGGGGTGCCGCCGGTAACGCTGCAGACTGCGAAATCGACCGACATGTATATGGATGGCGGGGCGCGTTTCGGCGTGTTCCTCGATCCGGTGCTGCGCGCGCTGCGGGAGGATGCGCGCGGCACCAACATTACGCTGATGGTCAATACCACGCTCGATGCGGGCACGTGGAGCGGCACCGATCAGCCGATGCAGCGCTGGAGCGCGCCGAGCGCGGCGCTGCGTGCCGTCGATCTGCTCGAAACCCAGGTTTATCTGTTCTCGGTCGCGGATGTCGAACGGCTGAAGGATGTCGCCAATTCGCTCCACATGGCCTATCTCAGCAATGCCTTCATTCCCGGCGGGGAAAATCCCAACGACCATGTGTTTGAGGGGAAGACCTGTTCGCAGTGGCAGGCGATCGACGCGAAATCGCATCCGATACAGTTCGATCCCTGGTACATGGCCTGTACTGCCGATTATGGCCGCTCGCGGGGCGTGCGTCAGATGTGGAATCATGTTGCGCCGTAATCGGGGGCGGCCGGCTGCACACCTTGTCTTAATCCGCGCCGTCTAGCGTCCGCCGCTCCTTTCCGGAGTGTCGCGATGTTTCATGCTTCCCCTGACCAGTTCGACATTGCGCAGGGCGACACCACCTCGCTTGCCGAAATCCTCGGCGCCTTTTCCTACGCGCTCGATCTGACCGAGGGGCAGCCGGCCGGCCATTCGCTGCGCGCCTGCTGGATCGCCAGCCGGATGGCGCTGACGTTGGGGCTGGACGCGGGCGAGCGCCGCACCGTCTATTATGCCACGCTGCTCAAGGATCTCGGCTGCAGCAGCAACGCCGCGCGCATCGCCGAGCTGTATCTGGCCGATGATCGCAGCTTCAAGCACGACTTCAAGCTGGTGGGCGAGGGGCTCGGCCCGACGCTCCGCTTCGTCTTCACCCGCACCGGGCGGGGCGAGGGGCTGGGCGCGCGGGCGCGGGCGATCCTCACCATCCTGCGCGACGGCAGCGCGATCGCGCGCGACCTGATCCAGACGCGCTGCACGCGCGGCGCCGACATCGCCCGCCAGCTCCGCTTCCCCGAACCGGTGGCACTCGCCATCGCCGCGCTCGACGAGCATTGGGACGGCAGCGGCAAGCCGCTCGGCCTTGCCGGCCCCGCCATTCCGCTGGCGGCGCAGCTCGCGTTGCTCGCCCAGATCGCCGATGTGTTCCACGCCGCTGCGGGGCCCGATGCTGCGTGCGAGGAAGTGCGCCTCCGCTCGGGCAGCTGGTTCGATCCCGCGCTGGTGCAATGCTTCCTGTCGCTCGCGGTCGAGCCCGGCTTCTGGGCCGATGTCGCCCATCCCGACCTCGAGGCGCGCGTCCGCGCCTTCGAGCCGGCCGAGGACCGGGTGGCCGTCGATGAAGACTATCTCGACGACATCGCCGCTGCGTTCGGCGCAGTGATCGATGCCAAGAGCCCTTATACCGGCGGCCATTCGGGCCGCGTCGGCCATTATTCGGAACGGCTCGGCGCGGCGCTGGGCTTCACTGGTGGGCAGCTCCGCACCCTCCGGCGTGGCGCGATGCTGCACGATGTCGGCAAGCTCGCGGTCAGCAGCCGGGTGCTCGAAAAGCCCGGCAAGCTCGACGACGCCGAGTGGGAGGAGATGCGCAGCCACGCCGCGCACACCACCGCCATCCTTTCCCGCATCGGCCCCTTGCGCGACATGGCGGCGGTGGCCGGGGCGCACCATGAACGGCTCGACGGGCGCGGCTATCCGCTCGGGCTAGACCGGATGCTGATCGCGCGGGAAGCGCGGATCATCACCGTGTGCGACTTCTACGACGCGCTCACCGCGGACCGCCCCTATCGCGCCGCCATGCCGGTCGAGCAGGCGCTGGCCATCATAGCGGGCGAAGTCGGCAAGGCGATCGACGGCGATTGCTTCGCCGCGCTGCAGGCGCTGGTCATGCATGGCTGAAAGGGCAGGTGTTGACCCTGTCTGGCGGCGGCACTAAACATCCGGTCCGGGCGGTCCGGTAGGCCGCCCTTTTGCGTTTCTGGAGTTTCACCCAGCTTTTTGCTCTCTTTTCAGGAGGTACAGTTCCCATGGCCATCACTCCGCTCATGCCCGTTTACCCGCGGTGCGGTGTGCGGCCGGTGCGAGGCGAGGGCTGTTACCTGATCGGGGAACGAGGGGAACGCTATCTCGATTTCGCCGCCGGCATTGCGGTGAACGCGCTCGGCCATGGCCATCCGCATCTGGTGAAGGCGATCGCCGATCAGGCCGCCACGCTGATGCATGTGTCGAACCTCTACGGCTCGCCCCAGGGCGAGGCGCTGGCGAAGCGCATCGTGGAGCACAGCTTTGCCGATACGGTGTTCTTCACCAATTCGGGCGTCGAGGCGATCGAGTGCGCGATCAAGACCGCGCGCCGCTATCACTTCGCCAACGGCAACCCGCAGCGGCACAAGCTGATCACCTTCAAGAACGCCTTTCACGGCCGTTCGCTCGGTGCCATTTCGGCGACCGACCAGCCGAAGATGCGCGACGGGTTCGAGCCGCTGCTGCCCGGCTTCGCCTATGCGAAGTTCAACGATCTCGACGCGGCGCTGGCGCTGATCGACGACGAGACCGCCGGCTTCCTGGTCGAAACCGTGCAGGGCGAGGGCGGCATGACCGCCGGTACGCCGGAATTCATCCAGGGCCTGCGCAAGGCGTGCGACGAGCACGGCCTGCTGCTGATCCTCGACGAAATCCAGTGCGGGTACGGCCGCACCGGCAAGATGTGGGCCTATGAGCATTACGGCATCACGCCCGACATCATGACCTCGGCCAAGGGCATCGGCGGCGGCTTCCCGCTCGGCGCCTGCCTGGCGACCGAGGAAGCGGCCAAGGGCATGGTCGCCGGCACCCACGGCTCCACCTATGGCGGCAACCCGCTGGCGATGGCGGCCGGCATGGCGGTGCTCGACGTGATGGAGGAGCCCGGCTTCCTCGACCATGTCACCGCGATGGGCGAGCGGCTGCGCCAGGCGTTCGAGCAGATGATCCCCAACCACGACCATCTGTTCGAGGAAATCCGCGGCAAGGGGCTGATGCTCGGCATCAAGATGAAAGAGCCGGCGGTCAGCCGCGACTTCGTCGCCCATCTGCGCGACAATCACGGGTTGCTGACGGTCGCGGCGGGCGAAAACGTCTTCCGCGTCCTGCCGCCGCTGGTGATCGACGAAAGCCACATCGCCGAAGCCGTCGAAAAGCTGAGCGCCGGCGCGCGCAGCTTTGCGGTGCAAGGCCAGAACTGACGCATCGGGGGCCTTCCAGTCCCCCTCACCCTTCCGCCGCTTCGCGGCTCCCTCCCTCTCCCACAAGGGGAGAGGGAGCGGGGATCGAAACTCCCTCTCCCCTTGTGGGAGAGGGAAGGGGCCCGCCGCCAAAGGCGGTGGGAAGGGTGAGGGGGACATGCGAAGGTCTCGCTTTCTTTCAGCATGCTGCCCGACGAGGACCGTATGACCCGCCACTTTATCGATCTCACCGATGCCGGACCTGATGCCATCGCGGCGATGCTGAACGACGCGATGGCCCGCAAGGCTGCCCGCGCCGGCTGGCCCAAGGGCAAGGCCGACGCCGACGCCCCGCTCGCCGGGCATGTGCTGGCGATGATCTTCGAGAAGAACTCCACCCGCACCCGCGTTTCGTTCGACATGGCGATCCGCCAATTGGGCGGCACCAGCATCGTGATGGACGCCGGCTCGATGCAGCTCGGCCGCGGCGAGAGCATTGCGGACACCGCGCGCGTGCTCTCGGGCTATGTCGATGCGATCATGATCCGCACCGACGATCACCAGAAGGTGATCGACATGGCGAAATACGCCAGCGTGCCGGTCATCAACGGCCTCACCGACGCCTCGCACCCCTGCCAGATCATGGCGGACCTGCTGACCATCCTGGAGAATGGCAAGGCGCTGCCGGGCCTGAAGGTGGCGTGGCTGGGCGACGGCAACAATGTGCTGGCCTCGATCATGGAAGCCGGCGGGCTGATGCAGTTCGATGTCGTCGCCGCCTGCCCGCAGGGCTATCAGCCGAGCGACGCCGATCTGGCGCGGGGCAAGGGCCGCGCCCGCGTCGTCGGCACTGCGCGCGAAGCGGTGGAAGGCGCCGACATCGTCGTCACCGACACCTGGATTTCGATGGGCCAGGCCCATGCCGAAACCAAGCTCAAGGCGATGATGCCGTTCCAGGTCGACGAGGCGCTGATGGCGGCGGCCAAGCCCGACGCGAGGTTCCTCCACTGCCTGCCTGCGCATCGCGGCGAGGAAGTGACCGACGCGGTGATCGACGGCCCGCAATCGCTGATCTGGCCGGAAGCGGAAAACCGCCTCCACGCCCAGAAATCCGTCCTGCGCTGGTGCTTCGGCCAGATTTGAATGCGGAAATAATCCTCCCCCGCGAGGGGGAGGTGGCGCCGAACGCGACGGAGGGGGAGGATGCCAGAAACGCTCCAGCCGTCGTGCTGCCGCCCCCTCCGTCAGGCTGCGCCTGACACCTCCCCGGGGGAGGATGACATTCCGACCGTCGCCGCTCGCGCGCCATATCCCCCTCCCGCTTGCGGGAGGGGCCAGGGGAGGGGATGACCCTTGCGGTCGGGCGAATGTTCCCCATATGTGCCGAGTAAAATCAGCAACCACGCTCTTTGTCATCGTCGGCTCAGTTCTGTTGCCTGTCGCCAGGTCGGATGGTCGCCCGCGACGCAATCAGCTAGAACACCCTCCGATTGGAGACGCCTGTGTCGATTCCTGAACCCATTGGTGCCTTCGCGATTGTCCCGCACAATGACCTTCCTGCCGCCATCCCCTTCTGGGAGCGGCTCGGGTTCGAGCGGACGGGCGGCGATACGCAATATGCGATCATGACCGGCTGGGGCTGCGAAGTGCATCTGACCCAGGCCGGCGCCGGCCCCTGGCAGGTGCCCGCCGATCACAACCCGTTCGGCGTGTTCATCCGGACGCCGGAGGTGGACGCCATCGCCGCGCGGGTGGACGATCTGGTTATCCGCCCCGGCGGCGTGCTGCGGCATCGCGAATGGGGGATGTATGAAGTCGGCATTGCCGGACCCGATGGCATGCTGGTCCGGGTCGGCTGGCCGTCGGAGCTGATGCCGGCTTAGGCGGTTCCCATCGCCCGTTGCGGATCGGCCCGGACCCGCAACTTCGATCACCAAAAACGATGTTCGGGCCTAAACTTCCTAAACTTCGCCGCCGCCGGGCGTGCTGCCATCGCGATCACCCGGGGGCTGAGAAGTTTCGAGAAATCAAGCAAATGCAGGCATTTCCGGCAACAGCTTGTCCAGCGTAATGGGATAATCGCGCACCCGCACCCCGCAGGCATTGTAGATTGCGTTCGCCACTGCCGCGCCGACGCCGCACAGGCCCAGTTCGCCCACGCCCTTGGCCTTCATCGGCGAGGTGGTCGGGTCCGTCTCGTCGAGGAAGATCACGTCCTGGTGCGGGATGTCGGCATGGACCGGCACTTCATAGCAGGCGAGATCGTGGTTGACGAAGAAGCCGAAGCGCTTGTCGACCGCGAGCTCTTCCATTAGTGCGGCGCCAACGCCCATGGTCATCGCACCGATCACCTGGCTGCGCGCCGATTTGGGGTTGAGGATGCGCCCGGCGGCGCACACCGCCAGCATCCGCCGCACGCGCACCTCGGCGGTGGCGGCATCGACGGCAACTTCGACGAAATGCGCGCCGAAGGTCGATTGCTGGAACTTCTCGGCAAGGTTGCCATAGTCCATGCTGTCTTCGGCGACGAGTTCGCCGCCCCGGGCGGCCTCGGCAAGCGGCACGGTGCGGTTGCCGGCACGGACCTTTCCGTCCTCGAACACGGCATCGGCCGAATTGAAGCCCAGCGCCGTCGCCACCTTGGCGCGCAGGGCAGTGCAGGCGGCATAGACGCCGGCCGCCGAACTGTTCGCGCCCCACTGACCGCCCGATCCGGCCGAGATCGGGAAGCTCGAATCGCCGAGATGCACCACCACCTTGTCGAGCGGCACGCCCATCATCTCCGCCGCGGTCTGGGCCAGGATGGTGTAGGTGCCGGTGCCGATGTCGGTCATGTCGGTTTCGACCGTCACCACGCCCTGGCCGTTCAGCCGCACCCGCGCGGCGGACTTGCCGTTGAGGTTGTTGCGGAACGCAGCCGCCATGCCATGGCCGATCAGCCAGCGGCCTTCGCGGTGCCGTCCGGGCACGGGGCTGCGCTTTGCCCAGCCGAATTTTTCGGCGCCGATGCGCATGCATTGCACGAGTTGCCGCTGCGAAAAGGGGCGGTTCGGCGCTTCGGGATCGACCTGGGTATCGTTGATCGCGCGGAACTCGATGGGGTCCAGACCCAGCTTTTCCGCCATTTCGTCCATGGCGATTTCCAGCGCCATCATGCCCGGCGCCTCGCCCGGCGCGCGCATGGCATTGCCCTCGGGCAGGTCGAGCACGGCCAGCCGCATCGCGGTCAGCCGGTTTTCGCCGGCATAGAGCAGCCGGGTCTGGCTGACCGCCGTTTCCGGCCCGCCGCCCGGCAGGTCGCCCGACCAGCTTTCATGGCCGATCGCGGTGATCTTGCCTTGCTTCGTCGCGCCGATGCGGATGCGCTGGATCGTAGCCGGGCGGTGGGTGGTGTTGTTGGCGATCAGCGGCCGCTGCAGCGCCACCTTGACGGCCCGGTCGCAGGCGCGGGCGCCCAGCGCGGCCAGAATGGCATCGGCGCGGACGAACAGCTTGCCGCCGAATCCCCCGCCGACGAAGGGCGACATCAGCCGCACCTTGTCCTTGGCGATGCCGAGCGTCCTGGCGACATCGCCCTTGCTCCAGTTGATCATCTGGTTGGAGGTCCAGAGCAGCAACTGGTCGCCTTCCCATTTCGCGGTGGAGGCGTGCGGCTCCATCATCGCGTGCGAATGGTCCGGCGTGGAATAGCGGGTGTCGAGCGTGACCGGCGCGCTGGCAAAGGCGCCGTCGAAATTGCCGACTTTGCTCTCGGCCGGGCCGCCAAAGTCCGGGTTGGGCAGGACGGCATCGGCCATTTCGGCTGCAAGGTCGAAGCGGCCCTTGGTGCGGGCATAGTCGACGCGGATCTGCGCGGCGGCGGCGCGCGCCTGTTCGAAGCTCTCGGCCACCACCAGCGCGATGGCCTGGTGGTAATGCTCGATCTCCGGTCCGCCGAGCAGCTTTGCCGTGTTGAAATTGCCCTTGGTCAGCTTGCCGGCATTTTCTGCGGTGACGATCGCGAGGACGCCCGGCGCAGTCTTGGCGGCGCTGAGGTCCATGCCCGTGATCCGGCCCTTGGCGATCGCCGCGCCCAGCACATAGCCATAGGCGGCCCCCGGCGCGACATCATGCCGCTCATAGGCATAGGGCGCGCGGCCGGTGGTCTTGAGCGGGCCGTCGATCCGGTCGGTGGCCTTGCCGACCACTTTCAGCCGGTCGATCGGATTGGTCGTGGCGGGGGTGTCGAACTTCATGGCTCAGCCCCTTGCGTCGTGCAGTACCGCCGCGAGCGTGCGCTCGGCCAGCGGCAGCTTGAAGGCATTGTCGTGCGTCGGCGTGGCACCGGCGAACGCGATCTTGGCGGTGGCGGCGGCGCCCCTGGGCAGGGCGGCCTCGGCGGCTTCCACGCGCCACGGCTTGTGCGCCATGCCGCCAAAGGCGACGCGGCCGGTGCCGTCCTTCTGGACCACCGCCGCTACCGACACGAGCGCAAAGGCATAGGAGGCGCGGTCGCGGACCTTGTGGTAGAAATGCTTGCCGCCCAGCGGCCTGGGCAGGGTGACCGCCGTAATCAGCTCGCCGGGCTGCAGCGTGTTGTCGATCTGCGGCGTATCACCGGGCAGGCGGTGAAAGTCGGCGATGGGAATGGCGCGGGTGCTGCCATCGGGCTTCACCGTTTCCACCGTCGCGTCGAGCAGCCGCATCGCGATGGCCATATCGCCGGGATAGGTGGCGATGCACGCCTCGCTGGTGCCGATCACGGCGAGCTGGCGGCTGAACCCGCCGACCGCGGCACAGCCACTGCCGGGCTTGCGCTTGTTACACGGCTGGTTGGTGTCGTAAAAATAGGGGCAGCGGGTGCGCTGGAGCAGATTGCCGGCGGTCGTCGCCTTGTTGCGCAACTGGCCCGAGGCGCCGGCGACGATCGCCCGGGACAGCACCGCATAGTCGCGCCGCACCCGGCTGTCGGCGGCGAGATCGGTGTTGCGGACCAGCGCGCCGATGCGCAGGCCGCCCTCCGGCGTCTCCTCGATCTTGTCGAGCGCCAGCCGATTGACGTCGATCAGGTGCGCCGGCGCCTCGATCTCCAGCTTCATCAGGTCGAGCAGGTTGGTGCCGCCCGCGATGAACTTCGCCCCGGGCTTGCTGGCGGCCTGGGCTGCGGCATCAGCCGGGCTGGTCGCGCGGCTATAGGTGAAAGGCTTCATGCCTGCCTCCGCCCGGCGACTTCGCGGATCGCCTCGACGATGTTCGAATAGGCACCGCAGCGGCAGATATTGCCGCTCATCCGCTCGCGAATTTCCATCGCGCTGAGCGTCGGCGCGTCGGTCAGGTCGCCGGTGACGTGGCTGGGCACGCCGGCCTTGATCTCGTCGAGCACGGCAACCGCCGAGCATATCTGTCCGGGCGTGCAATAGCCGCACTGGTATCCGTCATGCTTCACAAAGGCGGCCTGCATCGGGTGCAGGTCTTCGGGCGAACCCAGCCCCTCGATGGTGGTGATGCTGTCGCCGTCATGCATCACCGCCAGGCTGAGGCAGGCGTTGATCCGGCGCCCGCCCGCGATCACCGTGCAGGCGCCGCACTGGCCATGGTCGCAGCCCTTTTTGGTGCCGGTCAGGTGCAGATGTTCGCGCAGCGCATCGAGCAGCGTCGTGCGGCCGTCGAGCTTCAGGCTGTGCGGCGTGCCGTTGACCGTCAGGGATACGGGCAACGGTTCGGGATCGGACGCCATGATGCGGGGGTGCTCCTTTGCGGCAGACGCGGCGGGTAAGGTCGTGGCGGCGGCAGCAGCGCCGCCAACCAGCATGTCGCGACGCGACAGCGCGAAATCGCGTGGTGTTGCCATCGGCTTCCTTCCCTGGGCGTGCGCGCGCCTAAAGCACTGAGTTCCTGAAGTGGTTTCCCAAGCCTGATGGTAGCGGCCGATCGCGGCGTCGGCAAACCTGTCTGTGGGAGCAGGCGCTGATGCCGCAATGCAACAGGTTGCGATTTTGTGTCGCTTGACTTCAGTTGTGTGACGTTTTGTTTCTGGACATGTCCAAAAGGTTGCATTCAATAGCAGCCAGTGCACCTTGACCGCACCACAAGCCCGGCAAGCGGGCGGGCGCGTCAGCTGCGTCCAGAACATCAAAGGGGACAATCATGTCTTTCTCCATGCGACACATATTGCTCGCCTCGACCGTGCTGGTCGGCGCCTTCGCAGTGCCCGCTTATGCGCAAGAGGTTCCGGCCGAGTCGGCCGCCAAGCCGGCCGAGGAAGCGACCGAGGTCGTCGTTACCGGTTCGCGCATCGTGCGCCCCGATCTCGCGCTCGCCAGCCCGGTCAGCGTCATCGGTCAGCAGGAAATCCAGTTTCGCCAGCCGGGCACGGCCGACGATCTGCTGCGCAACCTGCCGGCGATCCGCCCCTCTATCGGTGCGGGGGTCAATAACGGTTCGGACGGCTCTTCGACGCTGAACGTCCGCGGCATCGGCGAACAGCGTACGCTGGTGCTGCTCGACGGCCGCCGACTGGTGCCTTACGGTCTCGACGGCCTGACCGACACCAACAATATTCCGGTCGCGCTGCTCCAGCGTGTCGAGCTCCTGACCGGCGGCGCGTCTTCAACCTATGGTGCAGACGCGGTTGCGGGCGTCGTCAACTTCATCACCAAGCGCGACTTTTCGGGCTTCGATGTTTCGGCCAGCTACCGCATTTCTGAACGTGGCGACACGGCGCGTTTCAAGGCCGATCTCGTCGTCGGCGGCAATTTCGCGGAAGATCGCGGCAACGTGGTTTTCAGCGTCGGCTACACCAAGGCCGATCCGCTGCTGCACCTCGATCGCAGCATCAGCCAGGTGCCGATCAGCTCGACGACCGGGCTGTTCAGCGGCGCCGCCACGGCCCAGGTAACGATCTTCGCGTCGCCCACCAATGCAGCCCTGGGCCTGCCGGCGAGCAGCTTCGGCGCAGTGGTGAACCCCACGACCGGCCTGCTCCAGGCGGCGACCGCGGCGGACACGTTCAACACCAATATCGGCACCTATTTCCAGACGCCGCTCGACCGCATCAACGCCTATTCGGCGGCGCGCTACAAGATTGCCGACGGCATCGAATTCTATGCGACCGGCATGTACAGCCGCAATGAAGTGGCGACCCAGCTCGCTTCGTCGGGCACGTTCGGCAACACCTATCAGCTGGCGCTGAACAACCCGTATCTGCCGGCCGGCATCCGCAACCAGCTTTGCAACGCGCGCAGCATCTCGGCGGCCAATTGCTCGGCTGCAGCGGCAGTGCAGGGCGGCCCCGGCACGCCCGGCTATATCGAAGTGCCGGTGATCGCGCAGCGCCGCTTCACCGAATATGGCCCGCGCGGCAACACCTTCGAATCGCAGATGTTCCAGGTGCAGGCCGGGTTCCGCGGCGACATCGTCAGCGGCCTGAAATATGACGTCTCGGCGCAATATGGCGAGACCAACCAGCATCAGACCCGCATGAACTGGGGGTCGTTCAGCAAGGTGCAGCAGGCCCTGCGCGCCTATCGTACGCCCTCGGGCACCGTGCGTTGTGCCGACACCAGCAACAACTGCGTGCCGCTCAACCTGTTCGGTCCGAACGGTTCGATCACGCAGGACCAGCTGGCGTTCATCGACCTCGACGCGATCATCGACCGCAAGGTGCGCCAGACGGTGGTGACGGGCAGCCTGTCGGGCGACCTGTTCACGCTGCCGTTCGCCACGCACAAGGTCGCGTTCGCGGTCGGCGGCGAATATCGCAAGATCACCGCCGCCAGCCAGCCGGACGGCCCCTCGCAGATCCAGGGCGAGGTGCTCGGCACCGGCGCCCGTACGCCGCCGGATACCGGCCGCTACAGCGTCAAGGAAGTGTTCGGCGAAGTCATCGCGCCGCTGGTCGAGGATCGTCCGTTCTTCTATCGCCTGACCGCGGAAGCGGGCATCCGCTATTCGGACTATACCACCACCGGCGGCAGCACGACGTGGAAGGCCGGCGGCTCGTGGGAGCCCTATCAGGGCTTCAAGCTGCGCGGCACCTATCAGGTCGCGGTTCGCTCGCCCAACATCCAGGAACTGTTCCAGTCGCCGGTGCAGGGCCTGGGCAACCTGACGGTCGATCCGTGCCAGGGCGCGGTGTCGGGGGGGCTGGCACAGCTCTGCATTGCGACGGGTGCGCCTGCAAACACGATCGGCTCGATCCCGGCGCCGACCTCGGGCCAGATCAACAACACCACGTCGGGCAACCGCAATCTGGGTGTGGAACGCGCCAAGACCTTCACGCTGGGCGGTGTCTTCACGCCGCGCGCGCTGAAGGGTTTCTCGGCCAAGATCGACTATTTCAACATCCGGGTGCGCAATGCGATCACCCAGCCGGCGCAGGCAGACATTCTGAATGGCTGCTATTCGGCGGCGCTGAACCCCAGCTTCAGCTACAACGCCTTCTGCCAGCTGATCGGCCGCAATCCGCTGACCGGTAGCCTGAATGGTGCGGGTGAAACGCCGGGCGTGATCCTGTCCTATTCGAACCTGGGTGTTATCGAAACGGCGGGCGTCGACTTCGGCATCAACCAGTCGACCCGGCTCGACGATCTGGGCATCAAGGATTCGGGCACGGTCTCGATCGGCTTCGAAGGCACGCGCCTGAGCTATTACCACTTCCAGGCAACGCCGAACGCGATCAACCGCGATTGCACCGGCTATTACAGCGCCAGCGGTTGCACCAATCCGCGCGCCAAGTGGCGCTGGAACGGTCGCCTGACCTATGGCCGCGAGCTGTTCGACATCTCGCTGCTGTGGACGCACTATAGCAGCGTGAAGCTGGAGCCGTATCTCGCGACGCGCCTGCCGGGCAATGTCGCCCAGCCGGGCGGGCCCAACCCGTCGACCATCCTCACCCAGTTCCAGCGCATCAAGGCCTATGATTATTTCGATCTGTCGGCGCGGGTGAGCCCGACCAAGGTCTTCGACCTGACGCTGACGGTGAACAACCTGTTCGACCGCCAGCCGCCGCTGGTCGGTTCGGGCGTAGGCGGTACCTCTTACAACAGCGGTAACACCTTCCCGACGATCTATGATCCGATCGGCCGCTCCTACACGCTGGGTGCACGGCTGAAGTTCTAAATAAAACAAGTGTCTCCGAAACTGGGGCGGCGTACCGATGGTGCGCCGCCCTTTTTCGTATGACGGGCATCAACCAGCGTCGGAAAGGTCCATGAAGTTGCGGGCGGCTTCGCGATCGGCTTCGTCCTCGAAGGTCGCGTCGAGGTCCGGCGCGCTGCCCAGCATGAACAGCAGCGCCCATAGCGCAAAGCGGCGGCCGCGATCGGTCTCCAGTCCCAGATCGACTTTCATCCGGTCGATCCCCGTCGCCAGCGCGGGCGGGGTCAGGGAGCCGAGGTCGGTGGTACCGAAATAGCGGAGCAGCTGGTCGTCGAGTTGCATCGGCGCTTCCTACGCCCGAAATGCAATTCAGGCGAGCGGCATCCGGATCGCAAAGGCGAGGCCGGTGTCTGTCTCCAGCGGCTCGATCGTTGCCCGCGCGGCATCCAGCAACGACCGGGCGATCGCAAGCCCCAGCCCGGTACCGCCTTCGGCGCGGCGGGTGGTGAAGAAGGGCTCAAACAGCCGGGCGCGGTCGGCAGGGGCCATGCCGGGGCCGTCGTCCGCGATGATAAGCGTCATCGTGTCTGTTTCCAGCTTGGCCGAAACGGTCAGCCGCCGGGCGCCGGCCTGGATGCTATTCTCGCACAGGGTCGCCAGTACCGCCTCGATCGTCGATGCCGGCACCGCCACCGGCTGCGTGGGCAGCGGCTCTATCGCAACGACGAAATCGTCGCGGCGATGGGCGTCCGCCACGCGCGCGAGCGCCGGTGCGAGCAGTGTCGCGGCATCGGGGGCGGCTGCGGTCATGTCGGCACGGGCAAGGTCCAGCAGTCGGGTGACGAGCTGGGTCAGCCGGCCCGCATCGGCATCGGCATTGGCGAGGAAGCGGTGGCGCTCGTCGGGCCGCATGTCCGCGTCATGATCCTGCAGCAGTTCGATTGCGCCGCGTATCCCCGCCAGCGGTGTCTTGAATTCGTGGCTCACGGCATAGGCAACGTCGCGCAGATAGCGCGAGCGACGCTCGATCTCCGCGGCCATGACGGCGAAATCGGCATAGAGGCCCTGGATCTCGATTGCGGCGGTGGTCGGGGTTTCGGGGATCGTGCCGTGTCCGGCTGCCACTGCCCGCGTTGCCGCGCCGAGCTGTTCGATCGGGCGCGTGATGCCGCGCGAAATCATGCCGCTCAGCACGATCAGCAGCCCGAAGATGACCAGCACGCCCAGCGCGATCTTGCCGCGGTCCTGATACAAGCCCTTGAACAGTGCGCGCGCCGAGCGGGAGAGGAGCAGTACGCCGACCACCTTGCCGTTCACGACGATGGGCCGCGCATGGTGCACCCGGATCGCGGCGGCGCGCGAGAGCCACTCGAAATAATATACCGCGCGATAGCCGCCCTGCGCGCGCAGCACCGTTGTTGGTTGACCAGCAAGTGCGGTGCGCACTTCCGGCAGCATCGCGAGGCTGGAATTCGCCTCCGGCCCGGCGACGACTACCCCGGCATGGTCAAGCAGCACCATGCCAGCAAGCGTACTACGCTGGGTTTGCATCAGGATGGGCGACAGCCGGCGCGCGACGGCCAAAGCGCCCGGATCGGGCGGGCCGGCGGGCAGGGCAGCGGGGCGCTCGGGCAGAATCGGCGAGGCGCTGAGGTCGATGGTCGGCGCTTCGGCTTGGAAGGGCGGGAGCGGGGTTGGCGACGCGCCCGGCCACAGGGCCTGCGCGGTGGCTGCAAGGGCGGCTCCCTGCGCAACCAGTTCGCTTTCCGTTTGCCGGACCAGCGTGTTTTCATAGACGCGCAGGAACACCGCGCCGATGCCGGGCATCGCCGCCACCGCAAATAATGTGGCGAACAAAATGGTGCGCAGCCGCATCCGCGGCCAGCGGCGCTTTACCCATTCCTTCGCCGCGCGGATCACGCGCAGCTGCCGAGCCGATAGCCGATGCCGGCGCGGGTCTCGATCAGGTCGCCGCAACCTGCCTTGGCGAACTTGCCGCGCAGATTGCGGATATGGCTGTCGATCGTCCGGTCGGTGATGGCAAAGCCGGGACCATGCAGCCGGTCGATGATGGCATCGCGGCTGAACACCTTGGACGGCATCGCCGCCAGCGTGCGCAGGATCGAGAATTCGGTGACGGTCAGCGGCACCTCGGCACCCGCCCATTCGGCGCGCCACCCTTCCAGATCGAGCCGCAGCCGGCCCTGCACGATCGCGCCGGCGGGCTCGGCGACCGGGGGGCGGCTGGCGGTGCGGCGCAGGATCGCCATCACCCGCGCCACCAGTTCGCGCGGCGAGAAGGGTTTGACCACATAATCGTCGGCGCCCAGCTCGATGCCTATCACCCGGTCGATCTCGTCGTCGCGGCTCGAAAGGAACAGGATCGGGGTCTCGCCTGCGGCGCGGAGCCGTCGGCAAACCTCCAGCCCGTCCATGCGCGGCATGTTGATGTCGAGCACCACCAGATCGGGGGCATGGGCGGCCGCGAGCGCCAGCGCGGCCTCGCCATCGCCGGCCTCGATCGCGTCGAGACCGGCCTTCCCAAGGGCGAAGACAAGCAACTGGCGGATATGCGGATCGTCGTCGACGATCAGGATCGTGCGGGGCATGGGACACAGGATCATCGCTGGCCCTCCGCCGTCAATGGCGAACCGTCGCAGTCGCGCGTGACATTGGGTGCCGCGGTGTATCCGGGGCGTTCCTTCAGCATCGCTTCGGCCTGTGCCAGCCGCCGGGCGCCGCGCCAGGTCCAGCTATGCCAGTCGGCCTGTTCCTGAAGCAGTCGCGTTTCAGCTTTGGCGCGCAGCCAGGCGACCTGCTGTTGAAATTGGGGGCCCGCGGCACGGCGCTCCAGTTCAATTAGCGGGATCAGTGCCGATGGGCCTAACCGGTTGAGATAGCAGAGGTCGAGATCGGCCGAGGTGCGGGCGTGACGAACATTGTAGGTCGCAGCGATCGCCCCCGCGTCGAACAGGCAAAATCCGACGAGCACGCCAAGTGCCGCGGCGGCATTGGCGTTGATCAGCCACGCCGCCGACATGCCTGTCAGCAATCGCCAGCAAATCAGCACCAGTCCACCGCCGACCAGCGCCATCCAGGCCAGCGCCTCGATGCGGAAGGCAGTGAGCGAGAAGGCTTCGACATAATCGAGCGTCCGCACCATGCTGGAGGCGACCAGGATCAGGTTCTGCGCAACCCATAGCACCACCAGCCAACGGATCGCCGGGTTCTTCGCGGCAGGGCTGCCGGGGCGCAAGGCAAGCAGCACGAACAGAGCTGCGAGCAAGGCCGTGACGATCAGCACATAGGCACCCTGATGCGCATAGTCGGCCAGCGTGACGTTGCCGGGCAGCGGGGCGCCGCTCCAAAGAAACGCGATGTCGAGGGCGTTCTGCACGGCGAAAACAAGGTTGAAGGCAGCGAGCGACAGCAACATGGTTGGGACCGGTAGCGCTGGCAACGCTGGCGGCGCTGGAAGCGACGGATCTTGAAAGCGGGATAGCAGGCCGATGTCGGGTGCTGCCGGACGCAGGCTGGGCCACACCATTAGCAGCAGGAAGCACCAGAAGAGGCAATGGACGATCAGCGTGTCGATCTGGGGAATCCGGATTGCTTCGACCCAATTGCCGATCACCGGATTGGCGTTGGCGAACAGCAGCGCGAACAGCGCACTGCCGATCAGTGGTAGCGTGACAAGCCCAAGCAGCCGTGCGACCTGTGCACCGCCGCCAGCGCGCAACAACCGGCACAGGTCTCGCACCGGGGCCGCGATGCCGATCAGGCCATAGCCCATCAGCCGGGCGCACCAGAGCAGCGCCTGATCAAAACGGTGCCCGGGAAGCAGTACCGCGCTGGATAAGGCGGCCCAGAACAGCACCCATGTCGCCATCGTGGGCCGTTCGATCAGCAGCAATGCGAGCAGGGCCGCAAAGGTGATGGCCAGTGCCGGCTTGCCGCGCTGCAGGGCAGGATTCAACAATACCAGCGTGGCTGTCCAGATCAGCGCAAACATCCCGAGCGTGGCGCCTACCCTGTGAAACAGGAACAGCCAGTCGGCCAGTCCGACCAGAATGATGGTGGCGAGCACTTTGGCCAGCAGGCTGGGCGGGTAGCGGCGTGCGATGGTCATGCGGATCCCCTTGCGTGGTTCGGGGAATGCACATGCAACGCCGTGGCGCAGGCCATGCCGCGCGCATCGCGCGATATCTGCGCAGGTGCGATGCAGTTTCGGTGCAGACCGTCTTTACGCAAACACCCGTAGGGAGGTTGCCCAATACAGCGCGAGCGCTCGCGCTGGCAAACGGCCCATGCCGCGGTGCGGCCCGGATTCTTGACTCTGCGCAAGGCGGCGCAAGGCCATATTCGGGACAGCCCGGCAATCGTTTTGACGGGCAGGGGCACAATGGACAATGCAGTAACCGCAGCAGGAGGCTGGTTTCTCCTTGCAGTCGCGGCGATCTTCGCCGCCGTGCTGGCCGTGGATCACGGCTTTGCGATTCACATGGCCATCGCCGCCGTCGCCGCGCTTGCCGCCGCTTTCTTCGCCATGAAGAAGGTGACGCAGGAGCCGGTGCCGGCCGCGCAGGCACAGTCGCGCTACTATGACGACGTCATCCGATGGGGGGTGATCGCCACGGTCTTCTGGGGCGTGGTGGGCTTTCTGGTCGGCATCGTCATCGCCAGCGAACTTACGTTTCCGTGGCTCAATCTGGGTGAGTACGTCAATTTTGGCCGTATCCGCCCGCTGCACACGTCGGCGGTGATCTTTGCATTCGGTGGCAACGCGCTGATCGCGACGAGCTTCTATGTCGTGCAGCGCACCTGCCGCGCGCGACTGGCGCTGCCGGCGCTCGCCCGGTTCGTGTTCTGGGGATACCAGCTGTTCATCGTGCTGGCCGCGACCGGCTATGTCCTGGGCATCACCGAGGGCCGCGAATATGCCGAGCCCGAATGGTATGTCGACATCTGGCTGACGATTGTCTGGGTTGCCTATATCGCTGTCTATGTCGGCACGATCCTGAAGCGGTCGGAACCGCATATCTACGTCGCCAACTGGTTCTATCTCGGCTTCATGCTGACGATTGCGATGCTGCACATCGTCAACAACTTGTCGATGCCGGTGTCGCTGCTTGGCTCGAAATCCTATTCGGCATTTTCGGGCGTGCAGGACGCGCTGACCCAGTGGTGGTACGGCCATAACGCGGTCGGCTTCTTCCTGACTGCCGGCTTCCTGGGCATGATGTATTATTTCGTGCCGAAGCAGGCCGAGCGCCCGATCTACAGCTATCGGCTGTCGATCATTCACTTCTGGTCGCTGATCTTCCTCTATATCTGGGCCGGCCCGCACCACCTCCACTATACCGCGCTGCCCGACTGGGCGCAGACGCTGGGCATGGTGTTCTCGGTCATGCTGTGGATGCCCAGCTGGGGCGGCATGATCAACGGGCTGATGACGCTGAACGGCGCCTGGGACAAGGTCCGCACCGATCCGATCATCCGCATGATGGTGTTCGCGCTCGCCTTCTACGGCATGAGCACCTTCGAAGGCCCGATGATGTCGGTGAAGACCGTCAACTCGCTGAGCCACTATACCAACTGGACGATCGGCCACGTCCATTCCGGCGCGCTGGGCTGGAACGGCATGATCACCTTCGGCGCGATCTACTATATGGTGCCGCGCCTGTGGGGTCGCGAGCGGCTCTATTCGCTGCGGATGGTCAACTGGCACTTCTGGTGCGCGACTTTGGGCATCGTGCTCTATGCCTCCTCGATGTGGGTGGCGGGCATCACCCAGGGCCTGATGTGGCGCGAATATGGTCAGGACGGGTATCTGGTCTATTCTTTCGCCGAAGTCGTGGCCGCGATGAAACCCTATTATTTCATACGCGTACTGGGCGGTCTTCTCTACTTCGCCGGCTCGCTGCTGATGGTCTGGAACGTCTGGATGACGATTGCCGGCCGCGTGCGTGACGAAGCCCCGATGTCGAGCGCGCCCTACGATCCGGCGAAGGATCGCCCGATCGTCGCCGAACCCGCGCAATCCAACGCCATTGCTGCCGAGTGAGGAGCTGACATCATGGCTTTTAGCATCCTCGATCACAAGAAGATCGAACGAAACGTCACCTTCCTCGGCGCACTGGCGCTCGTCACGGTCGCGATCGGCGGCATCGTCGAGATCGCGCCGTTGTTCTGGATCGACTCTACCATCGAGAAGGTGGAGGGCGTGCGACCCTACACCCCGCTCGAACAGGCTGGCCGCGACATCTATATCCGCGAAGGCTGCTATGGCTGCCACAGCCAGATGATCCGGCCGTTCCGCGACGAAGTGGAACGCTATGGCCATTACAGCCTGGCGGCCGAGAGCATGTACGACCACCCGTTCCAATGGGGGTCGGAGCGGACCGGGCCGGACCTGGCTCGCGTCGGCGGCCGCTATTCGGACGAATGGCACGTCCAGCACCTGAAGAACCCGCAGGCGGTGGTGCCGGAATCGATCATGCCGCATTACGGCTTCCTCGCGGATCGCGACCTCGACACAAGCCTGACCACGGCGAAGTTGCGGGCACTGCGCAAGGTCGGCGTGCCCTATACCGACGCCGACATCGCGCAGGCCGATGCCGATCTGAAGAATCAGGCCGATCCCAATGCCGATCACAGCGATCTGCAGAAGCGTTATCCGAAGGCGCAGGCCCGCGACTTCGACGGCAATCCCGGTCGCCTGACCGAGATGGATGCGCTGGTCGCCTATCTTCAGGGTCTTGGCACCCAGGTCGATTTCAAGTCGGCTGCCCCGCAGGAGCAGGCGCGATGAGCTACGATGTCCTGCGTGAGATCGCCGACAGCTACGGCCTGATCGCCATGGGGGTGTTGTTCGTCACCTTCACCGGCTGGACCTTCCGGCGCGGATCGCATGTCCACAATGCGCGCGCCGCCCACAGCATCTTCGAAGACGAGGACCGGAACGATGGCTGAGAACAAGCGCATCGACGAAAAGACCGGCACCCAGACGGTCGGCCATGAATGGGATGGGATCGAGGAACTCGACACCCCGATGCCCCGTTGGTGGCTCTATATCTTCTACGCCACGATCCTGTTCGCGATCGTCTATACGGTACTCTATCCGGCCTGGCCGATGCTGCACCGGGCGACCACGGGCACGCTCGGCTGGTCGAGCCGATCGTCGCTGGCCAAGGAGATGAAGGCCGAGGAGGCGCGGCAGGCGCCGATCCGCAACGCCATCGCCGCCACACCGGTCGACCAGCTTGCCCGTAACCCGCAGCTGCTGAAGGCGGCGGTCGAAGGTGGCCGGGCTGCATTCAAGGTCAATTGCGTCCAGTGCCACGGCTCGGGCGCGACCGGGGGCAAGGGCTATCCGAACCTTAACGACGACGACTGGCTGTGGGGCGGTGACATCAATACCATCCACCAGACGTTGGAACACGGCATCCGCTATCCGGGTGACGACGCCACCCGGATGTCCCAGATGCCGGCCTTTGGCCGTGACGGCATCCTGACACCGGCCGAAGTGAATGATACGGTGTCCTATGTCCGCTTCATTTCACATCAGGAGCCGGCGAGTGCCTCGGCCAAGCGCGGCGCGGTACTGTTCGCCAACAACTGCGCGGTGTGCCACGGTGCAGATGGAAAGGGCGGTCGCCAGTTTGGCGCCCCGAACCTTACCGATGCGATTTGGCTTTACGGCGGAGATCGCGCGACCCTGACAGAAACAGTGACCAATGCTCGTGCCGGGGTGATGCCTGCCTGGAGCGGACGCCTCGATCCGGTGACTATCAAGATGCTTGCGGCCTATGTCCACTCGCTGGGCGGCGGCGAAGCCGACCCGGCACCGGTTGCCCAGGCGGCCGCGGCTCCGGTGAAGACTGATGGTCAGCCCTGAAGACCTCATCAATGGCGGGCGCTTCTTTGAAGCGCGCCGCAAGATCTTCCCCAAGGCGGTGGATGGCAGTTTCCGCCGCCTGAAATGGGCGATCATGGCCGTGACGTTGGCAATCTACTACGTCACGCCATGGTTGCGCTGGCATCGCGGGCCCTATGCCCCCGACCAGGCCGTGCTTGTCGATCTCGCACATCGTCGCTTCTATATGTTCGGCATCGAGATCTGGCCGCACGAATTCTATTACGTCACCGGGCTGCTGGTGATGGCGGGGATCGGCCTGTTCCTTGTCACCTCGGCAGTCGGTCGCGCCTGGTGCGGTTATGCCTGCCCGCAGACGGTGTGGACGGACCTGTTCGTCCATGTCGAGCGCTGGATTGACGGCGACCGCAATGCCCAGATGCGGCTGCTCCGCGCGCCCTGGGGGCCGAAGAAGATCGCCAAGCGCGTTGTCAAGCACACGATCTGGCTGGCGATCGGTGTGGTGACCGGCGGCGCCTGGATCTTCTATTTCGCCGATGCGCCCACCCTGTTCCGTCAGGTCGTGACGGGCCAGGCACCGATGGCCGCCTATGCGACGATCGGCATTCTCACCTTCACCACCTATTCGCTGGGCGGACTGATGCGCGAGCAGGTCTGCATCTATATGTGCCCCTGGCCACGCATCCAGGCGGCGATGCAGGACGAGACTTCGCTGGTCGTCACCTACAAATATTGGCGTGGCGAACCCCGCAGCCGCGGCCTGAAGCGCAGCACCGCCCATCATGCCGATGCCGGCACGCCGTCGCTGGTCGCGCTGGCGAATGGCGAGGAAGTGCCCAGTTTCGGCGATTGTATCGACTGTTCGGCCTGTGTGGCCGTGTGCCCGACCGGGGTGGACATTCGCGAAGGGCCGCAGATCGGCTGCATAACCTGCGGCCTTTGCATCGACGCCTGCGACGAAATCATGACGAAGATCGACCGGCCGACCCGGCTGATCGGCTATTCGACGCTGGCCGACGAGGCGCGCGCAAAGCGGGGCGAACCCGAGGTGTCGGTGATGAAGCGGCTGTTCCGGCCGCGCACTCTCATCTATTTCCTGCTCTGGGGCGGTATCGGCTGCGGCATGTTGTTCGCGCTGGGGACGCGTACGCATCTGGGCCTGAGCGTGCTGCAGAACCGCAATCCGCTTTATGTCCGCCTGTCCGACGGCGCGGTGCGCAACAATTACGTCGTCAAGCTGCGCAACATGGAGGGCCGGTCGCGCCGGTTCGAAGTGTCGATCGACGGCGTACCGGGGGCAGTGCTGTGGAACGGCGATAGCGGCGAGCGCGCCGGTGCCGCGCGCAGCGTGATTGTGCCGGTAGCTCCCGATCAGGTGGCCAAGGTGCAGATGTTCGTCGCCGCCCCGGCACAGGGTGCTCAGCGCAGCGACCTCGTTTTCACCGTGCGCGCGCTCGATGCCGAAGGCGGCAGCGCCACCGATCGCAGCTTCTTCGAACGTCCGGGAGAGGGCCAATGATCCGTCGTTTCACTGGCTGGCACATGGCCGGCATCTTCGTCGCGATGTTCGGAGTGATCATCGCCGTCAACGTGGCCATGGCAAATTATGCCGTGCGCACCTTCGGCGGCGTGGTCGTCGAAAACAGCTATGTTGCCAGCCAGCGCTACAATGGCTGGCTGGAAGCGGCGCGGGAACAGAAAGCACTCGGCTGGAAGGCGGACGCGACGCTGACGGCCGACCGCGCCATCGCCATCCAGGCCGATGCACCCGAGGGTCCGCTGGACGGCGCCGAGGTGACAGCCATTGCCAGCCATCCGTTGGGTCGCGCGCCCGACCATCTGGTCCGCTTCGCGCCCATGGGCCATGGCAAGTTCCTGTCCCGTGACGATCTGCCGGCCGGCCGCTGGCTACTCCACATTCGTGTCCGGCGCGGCAGCCATGAAGCGCGGTTCGAGGACGAGATCAGTCGGTGAACGCAAGCCTGCACCCGAGCGAAGGCGAAGTCTGCGCCGAAAGCCTGTTCAACGTGCCCGCGCTGCATTGCGCGGGGTGCATTGCCAAGCTGGAGAATGGGCTGGCGGTGGTGCCGGGCGTGGTGCAGGCGCGCGTGAATTTTGGCCAGAAGCGGGTGCGGATCGCGCATGTGGCCGCATTGGGAGATGCCGATCTGCAGGCGGCGATCGCGTCGATCGGTTTCGAATCCTATCCCTTTGTTGGCGAGACCGACGCCCGCGTCCATGCTGAAAGCCGCATGCTGGTAAAGGCGCTGGCGGTGGCCGGCTTCGCGGCGATGAACGTGATGCTGTTGTCGGTCTCGGTCTGGTCCGGGGCCGAAGGCGCGACACGAGCGCTATTCCATTGGTTATCGGCGCTGATAGCACTGCCGGCGGTTGCATATGCTGGCCGGCCTTTCTTCAAAAGCGCCTGGGCGGCACTGCGCCATGGCCGCACCAACATGGACGTGCCGATTTCGATCGGCGTAGTCCTCACCTGTGCAACCAGCCTGTATGAAACCGCCATTGGCGGCCCGCATGCCTATTTCGACGGCGCGATCATGCTGTTGTTCTTCCTGCTCGCGGGCCGCTTTCTCGACAGTGTAATGCGCGCGCGGGCCGAGGACGGCGTCGCCGCGCTGCTGCGTCAGACTGCGCCCGGCGCGCTGGTACTGCGTCCCGATGGCACAACGCAGTGGCGGGCGGCGGGGGAACTGGCGCCGAACATGCGCATGTTGGTCGCGGCTGGCGAGCGCTTCGCCGCGGACGGTGTGGTCGAAACAGGCACCAGCACGGTCGATCGCGCACTCGTCACCGGTGAGAGCGCCCCCGAACCGGTGTCGCCGGGCGGGGCCGTGCTCGCCGGTACGATCAACCTTGGAGCGTCGCTGACGGTCAAGGTGACGGCGGCGGGTGATAGGACCGTGATTGCCGACATCGCCCGAATGATGGAGGCGGCGGGCGGCAGCAAGTCGCGCTATGTCCGCATCGCCGATCGCGCCGCGCGGTTATACGCGCCGTCAGTCCATACGCTCGCGGCGCTCAGCTTTGCCGGCTGGATGCTGGCCGGGGCAGGGCTGCACCAGTCGATCCTGATCGCGGTGGCGGTGCTGATCATCACTTGTCCGTGTGCGCTGGGGCTGGCGGTGCCGGTGGCGCAGGTCGTCGCGGCAGGGGCGCTGATGCGCGCAGGCGTACTGATCAAGGACGGTGCGGCGCTCGAGCGGCTGGCCGAGGCCGACGTCGCGCTGTTCGACAAGACCGGCACGCTCACGCTCGGTCGCCCGCAGATCGAAGGCGGCGTCGAGATATTAAGCGAAGACGAGCAGGGCGTTGCGCTGGCGCTGGCGCGTGCCAGCCGCCACCCGCTGTCGCGTGCGCTGGCGGGTGCGCTGGAGGGCGCGGGTATCGCGCCTGCCGACGTGACGGCGATTGCGGAGCAGCCCGGCGACGGTGTTGTAGGCGAATGGTTGGGGCGGACGGTGCGACTGGGGCGCCCCGCCTGGTTGGGGGTGGAGGTTGCCGCGGCCGACGGGCTGGCGGTGGCGCTGGCGGTGGGGGATCGACCGGCGCACCTCCTCCACTTCCGCGACGCGCTGCGCGCCGATGCCGGGCCGGTATTGGCGCGGATCAAGGCGCTCGGCATCGATCCGATGATCGTGTCGGGCGACCGGATGCCGGCGGTGCGTGCTGTGTCGCTGGCCTTGGGCGTGCCGGGGATCGGCAATATGCGCCCGGGTGACAAGCTCGAGCGGATCGAGGCGCTGCAGCGTCAGGGGCACCGCGTGCTTATGGTCGGCGACGGGCTGAACGACGGGCCGGCGCTGAAGGCGGCCTATGTGTCGATCGCACCCGCTTCGGCGAGCGATGTAGGCCAGACGGCCGCCGACCTGGTGTTTCTGGGCGATGCGCTGGCGCCGGTGCCGACGGTCGTGGTGGCGGCGCGGCGGACGATGCAGGTAGTGCGGCAGAATTTCGCGATGGCGATCGGTTACAACCTGCTCGCGGTGCCGCTGGCGATTGCCGGGCTGGTGACGCCGCTGGTGGCCGCGCTTGCCATGTCCGGGTCTTCCCTCATGGTGGTGGCCAATGCGCTGCGGCTAAGGCGTGCAGCACGATGAACGGACTCGCCTTCCTGATCCCCGCCGCACTCACCCTGGGCCTTGCCGGGCTGGGCGCCTTTTTCTGGTCGATTCGGTCGGGCCAGTTCGATGATCTCGACGGCGCTGCGCTGCGCATCCTGATCGATGACGACGACGCTTCGGGACCGAAGCAGGGGTGATGGCGATGTGGACCTACCATCCCGAACTGCTGGCGACGCCGGTGCCGCGCTACACCAGCTATCCCACGGCGGCGGAGTTCGGCGACGCGATCGGCCATGACGACATGGCCGAGGCGCTGGATGCGGTGGATGAAGATGCGCCGCTGTCGCTCTATCTCCACATCCCCTTCTGCCATGAGATCTGCTGGTATTGCGGCTGCAACACCGGCGCAGCGAACAAGGTAACGCGTCTCAACGCCTATCTCGACCGGCTGCACGAGGAGATCGAACTGGTCGCGCGGCGGTTGGGCGGGCGCGGACGGGTGGGGCGGATTGCGTTTGGTGGCGGCAGCCCCAACGCGATCACCCCCGAAGCGTTTGATGGACTGGCCGCGCATTGCCGCACTGCCTTCGGGGCGGCAGCGCCAGTATTGTCGGTCGAAGTCGATCCGCGCGGGTTCGATGGCGCCTGGGCCGACGCGCTGGGGCGTGCGGGCGTTTCGCGCGTGAGCCTGGGTGTCCAGACCTTCGATCCCGCGACCCAGACGGCGATCGGCCGGGTGCAGCCGCGCGAGAGCATCGCCGAGACGGTGGCGTTGTTGCGTGGCGCCGGGGTGGAATCAATCAATTTCGACCTGATGTATGGCCTTCCGGGTCAGACGACCGAAAGCCTGCTGGCGTCGCTGGACGAAAGCATGGCGATGGGAGCCGATCGCCTTGCGGTGTTCGGCTATGCGCATGTGCCGCACCTGATCCCCCGCCAGCGCCGGATCGACGCCAGCGCCTTGCCCGATGCCGCCGCACGCTTCGCCCAAGCGTCGCTGGCGCATTCTACGCTGATTGCGGCGGGCTATGCGCCGGTGGGCTTCGACCATTTCGCGCGGCCCGGTGACGCGATTGCCATTGCCACCCGCGAGGGCAGGCTGCGGCGCAATTTTCAGGGCTTCACCGAAGATCCGGCCGATATTCTGATCGGGCTCGGTGCGACGGCGATCAGCGCCTTTCCCGACCGGCTCATCCAGAACGAGAAGAATAGCGGCCGCTGGCATCTGGCGGTGGGGGCGGGGCGCTTCTCCGCTGCGCGCGGCCTGCACCGCAGCGCCGAGGATCAGCGCCGCGCTGCTGCAATCGAGGCATTGCTCTGCCAGGGGCGCGCCGATCTGTCGGCGATTTTGGGCCGGCCCGCGATCATCGCGCGGCTTGCGCGGTTCGAGTCACTGGGGTTGATCCGCTGGGAGGGCACCGCGCTGGTTCTGGGCGAGGGCGCGCTGCCTTATGCACGGGTGATTGCCAGTGCGCTTGATGCCTATCGCGGTCCGGAAGCAGCGCGGTTCAGCAATGCGGTTTGACGCCGCCCTTGCCGCCGCTGCGGTGCTGATGCTCGCGGCCGCCCCGGTGCTGGCTGTGCCGGTGGAGCCTGGGCTGCGGCTCGGCTATTGCGGCATAGGCGGCGCTTCGGGCGAGATTCCGATCCCCGGCAAGCCCCGGCATCCGCGCGACGAGAAATGCGCGCTTGCCTGCCACGCGGCCGCGCTACGCAAAAAATATCGCAGCGAAAAGCGCTGCCGCTGAGAGGAAAACGCC
This sequence comes from Sphingomonas sp. DMC8, assembly GCF_056314185.1. Lineage (NCBI taxonomy): Bacteria > Pseudomonadati > Pseudomonadota > Alphaproteobacteria > Sphingomonadales > Sphingomonadaceae > Sphingomonas > Sphingomonas sp. DMC8. The sequence continues at coordinate 99,045 of NZ_JBQUYV010000005.1, forward strand.
TCTCTTTCCCCGGATTTTTCCCGGTATAGCCAAGGTTCAGTGAGACACTGTAGAGAGGCCGTCGTTGTTACGCGGCCGGGCATGATTCCGGCTGCTTGGGGATTCCTGCATGTCGCGTCCGGTTTTTTTCGATCCAACAGGTAGTCGCAAGCGCTGGACGTTCCGCGCCGTTATCGCGCTGATCATCGTGGTGTTGCTGACGGCCGTAGTGTTCGCCGCGACGATTTTGAGCGTTACGCCGGCACAGGATCTGGCGGTCCGCTGGGAAAATGCGCGGCCGGCCGCGATCCGCTCGCTCAATGCCCGGGGCCAGCAGCGTACGGCCCGCTGGCTGCCTGCGGCATCGAACCGGACGCCGGGTGCGCCGCTGACTGTGGGCTTCTATGTGCCCGACGATCCCGCCAGCGCGGATTCGCTCAGGCGCAACATTCGCGATCTCGACTGGGTGGTACCCGCGTTGGTGACGGTGACTGGGCCGGACCACAAGATGCAGATCGTCGATGATCCCAAGTTCAGCAGCATCATGGCCAATGCGCGCCGGCCTTCGCGCGTGCTGCCGATGGTGCAGAACGTGACCGATGCGGCGTGGGACACGGCCGGCACCGTAAAGCTGCTGGCCAGCCCGGCAGCACGCAAGAAGCTGGCAAGCGACCTTGCCGCTATGGTGAAGGCGAAGAATCAGGCCGGCGTCGTACTCGACTTCGAGAGCCTGCCCGCCAGCGCCTTGTCGGGCTATATCCAGCTACTCGGCCAGATCAACGCGGCGCTTCCCAAGGACAAGGTGGTGGCAGTGACGGTCCCGGCGGGCGATCCGGACTGGAATCTGAAGCGTTTCGCAGCCGCCGCCGATCGCGTGATCCTGATGGATTATGACGAGCATTGGGGCGGTGGCACCGCCGGCCCGATCGCCTCGCAGCCGTGGTTCGTCGAGCAATTGCGCAACGCCGTGCGTGAAGTCGGCACCAGCAAGCTGATCGTCGCGCTGGCCAGCTATGGCTATGACTGGCACGGCAAGGACGTCGACCCGCTGAGCATCGAAGAAGCATGGCAGGCAGCACGGGATAGCGACGCGACCGTGACCTTCGACAAGGTCAGCGGCAACAGCGCCTTCGCCTATGACGAAGACGGCGAGCATCACGAAGTGTGGATGGTCGATGCGGCCGCGACCTGGAACCAGTTGCAGGCCGTGCGCGCCATGGGCGTGGGCAGCGTCGCTGTCTGGCGGCTGGGTCGTGAAGATGCTGGCATCTGGCCGGCGCTGATCAGTTTCCGAAACGGCGGCGTTCCCGACCTTACGCGCATGGTGCCCGCCAGCGAGCCCGAAGTGGACGGCAATGGCGAAATCCTGCGCGTTGTCGCCACGCCTGCCGTTGGCCGCCGCGAACCGGTGTTCGACAAGGCCCAGATGATCCGCGACGTCACCTATCCGGTGTTGCCCACGCCCTATCGTGTGGTGCGGACGGGCGCCTCCAAGAATCTGGTGGCGCTGACGTTCGACGACGGACCCGACCCGAACTTTACGCCGCAGATCCTCGATATTCTGAAGCGGAATCAGGTTCCCGCGACCTTCTTCATCATCGGCGAAAATGCACTGCAGCATCCGCTGCTGCTGCGGCGGATGGTGGCGGAGGGGCATGAGCTGGGCAACCACACCTATACCCACCCCAATCTGGCGCTGGTTTCCGACCAGAGCACCCGGATCGAGCTCAATGCCACGCAGCGGCTGGTACAGGCTTATACCGGGCGCGGCATGCGGCTGTTCCGTGCGCCCTATTTCGGAGACGCCGAGCCGACCACCGCGGACGAACTTGATCCGGCGCTGGCTGCACAGAAGCTGGGCTATACCGTGGTCGGCCTGCACGCCGACCCGGACGACTGGAAGCGGCCCGGTACGCAGGAAATCATCGATAGCGCCGTCAATCAGGTTCTGAGCGCCACGCCCGACCGATCGGCGAACATCGTCCTTCTCCATGATGGCGGCGGTGACCGTAGCCAGACTGTCGCGGCTTTGCCGGTGATCATCCAGAAGCTGCGGGCGGCGGGCTATCGCTTCGTACCCGTGTCGCAGCTCGCCGGCCTTTCCTATGACGCGGTGATGCCGCAGATTCAGGGCGAGGATCTACTGGCGGTGCGGGCGGATATTGCCATCTTCATCGTGCTTGCCGCGCTCGCTTCGGGCCTGCGCTGGATGTTCTTCATTGCCATCACACTGGGGATCGCCCGGGCGCTGATCCTGGCAGCACTGGCGCTCCGCCAGCGGCTGCGCGAGCGTGGCACCCCGCCCGCTTTTGTGCCCAGCGTCTCCGTCATCATCCCGGCCTATAACGAGGAGCGGGTGATCGAGGCCTCGGTGCGCCGCGTGCTCGCCAGCGACTATCCCTCGATTGAGCTGATCGTCGCCGATGACGGATCGAAGGACCGGACCAGCGAGATCATCGCGGCGGCGTTTGGTGACGATCCCCGCGTGACGCTGCTCACGCTGGAGAATGGCGGCAAGGCCTCGGCGTTGAACCGGGCGCTGCAACAGGCCAAAGGCGAAGTGATCATCGCGCTCGACGCCGACACCCAGTTCGAGCCCGAGACGATCGGCCGCCTTGCGCGCTGGTTCGCGGATCCGAAGCTGGGCGCAGTCGCCGGCAGTGCGCAGGTGGGTAACCGCGTCAATCTGGTCACGCGCTGGCAGGCGGTCGAATATATCACCGCACAGAATTTGGAGCGGCGCGCGCTTGCCGGTTTCAATGCGATCACGGTTGTGCCCGGCGCGGTCGGTGCTTGGCGCCGCGTGGCGCTCGACGCGGTGGGCGGCTATCCCGAAGATACGCTGGCCGAGGATCAGGACCTGACCATCGCGATCCAGCGTGCGGGCTGGCGGGTAAGCTATGACCCCGACGCCGTGGCCTGGACCGAGGCGCCGGAGAGCTTCAAGGCGCTGGCAAAGCAGCGCTATCGCTGGGCATTCGGCACGCTGCAGTGCCTGTGGAAGCATCGCGGGCTGTATCGTGAGCGTACCGCCCTCGGCCTCGCCCTGATCGGCCTCCCCCAGGCATGGGTGTTCCAGATCCTGTTCGCCGCCATATCGCCGCTGATCGACCTGGCGCTGGTGACGGCGATCATCGCAACCGGCGTGCGCATCTGGCAGCATGGCTGGGAACAGACCCAGGGCGATGTCGGCACCATGGGCATCTATTGGCTGGCGTTCACCTCGATCGACGTGGGCTGCGGCTGGGTGGCGTACCGGCTCAACAGCCGGCGATTGCGTTACCCGGCGATCCTGCTGGTGATGCAGCGCTTCGTCTATCGTCAGCTGATGTACTGGGTGGTGCTGCGGGCCATCAGTTCGGCACTGGGCGGCTGGTGGGTCGGCTGGGGCAAACTGGAGCGGACCGGCCGGGTCGGGGCGGGTGCGGGGACGCAGGCGGGCTGAGTCGGTCTGTTTAGCGATCGCTTGCAGACAGTCGACATCGCAAGTGCTGACCCCGCTGTTCTCGGCTTTGCTTGCGGCCGCCTGCGCAACAAGACGCATTTTTCGGATGCGACTTGCAACAAACTTGATATATGTTTCTAAAATTCCTTTCCTTTCCGCGCGATAGCGGCTTGCATGCAGAGGCAGACGGGCATAGCCATTGCCGGGTGAAGAACGAACTGATCGAAGTAATCGACCGCGCTTCGCTATTCCTGAAGGCGCTGTCGGGACGTAGCCGGCTTTTGCTGCTGTGCCACCTGCTGGACGGCGAAAAGTCGGTAGGAGAACTCGCGCGGCTTACCGGCGCACGGGATACAGCAGTGTCGCAGCAGCTCGCACTGTTGCGGCGCGAGGGCATGGTATCCGCACGTCGCGCCGGGCAGATGATTTTCTATTCGCTGGCGAGTGCGGATGCCCGGCAGATGCTGGAGTCGCTGCACGGCCTGTTCTATCCACGCGAGCCCGATGCGCCCTTTGTGGCTGCCAAAGGGGAATCGGAAACCGTCTGAATCGTTCGGCCCCGGCGATGCGAACTAGCGCCGCGCACGATCGATAACGCTGCGGGCGGCGGGGACCAGCAGATCGGTTGCGCGGTTCGAGCGCATCCGGTGCCAGCCGAACAGGTCGCCGATGGGACGCTTTGCCTGTTCGCGCGCCACTTCCTCGGTCGCGTCGGAGGCATCGCCCTGTCGTGCCGCCACGCGGGCCAGGCGATCGCGCTCGGGCGCTTCCAGCCAGATCCCGGTAAAAGGCACGCGCGCCTGCGCCGCGAGCGCCTCCGCCACCTCGCGCTCGCTGCGATTGAGAAACACTGCTTCCAGGATGACGGCGTTGCCGCAGCGCAGATGGTCGTCCGCCGATTCGAACAGCGCTTCGTAGGTCTCGGCATCGTTGCGGCGCGTATAATGCGACGCGGGCAGGCGAGTTTCTGGCGGCAGGCCCGCCAGCCGCTTGCGGAACACATCCGATCGCAGCACGCGCGCGCCGGGGCGTTGCCCGATATGGCCGCCGAGCAGCCGGGCGAGCGTGGACTTGCCTGCGCCGGACAAACCGCCGATCACGACGAGTTGCGGCGGGGCGGGGGCGAGCATCGCGTCGATGGCCGCCGCATCCTCCAGATGGAGCGACAGGAACAGCGGGAGCAACGACCAGCCCGTCGCCCCTTGGGGAGAAATGTCGAGATAGCGATTGGCGACGATATTCGCGTCGCCCGGTCCGGATTCGCTGAGCGTCGCCGCCAGATGGCGGGCGAGCGCGTACAATATATCTTCCTCGCGCCCGTCGATCCGGCGAACGCGGCCGGCGCGGGCGCGGCGTTCAATGTCGGCGGCGTGGATGGTGACGGCTTTATGCTGGGCCGGGGTCCGTGCCGCCTGGAGCAGCGCCTGGCGAAAGGCAGCGGAACTGGCGACCCGGTCCGCAGCGGCATGGCTGCGGCTAAGCGCATCGGCCTGTTCGTGCAAAGACCGGGGATCGGGCGCAACCTGCAAGGGAGCGCTCCTGAAAAGTCCTGTCCATCTTGCGGCCGCTGCCGCCATAGGTCTGCTCCCTGGAACGCAGACCGTTCATCCGGCCTCGCGCGCACTCTTTTTTATAGGCGTCAAACCTGAACGGGAGCGTACCGATCAGGCCCTTTTGCGTTGTTGTCGCGATAAGGCGCGCGGCAACAGCTTTGAACGACGGCTTTGCGACGAAAGGCGAGCGCTACGCATCCGGCACATTGCCTGTCGCCCGCAACCGGCATTGCGCCTGCCCGCAGAGGCTAGGTCCGAAAATGGGGGCGGGACCGGGCGATTTCCAGAGGTCGAACGGATGATAATCCACCGCGTGGTACAGCGATGGTAGCGGTATCATCTCTGTCCTGCTAGAAATGCTGCAAGGCGGCGGCGACCGCGATGGAGAGCAGGTGCATGAAGCGATTCGGACTCACGATGCTGTTGGTGCTGGCGGTGCAGTTGCTGCCGAATCGGCTGCACGCCGAAACGGGCTATGATCTCTGGCTCCGCTATGCCCCGCTCGATCCATCGGCGCGCGCCTCGCTGGTCCGGCAAGTGCGCTATGTCGTGCTCGAGGGCGACAGCCCCACCTTCCGGGCGGCGGAGGCGGAACTGACCCGCGGCCTGGGCGGCATGCTGGGCGCCGCCCCCGAGCGGCACCGCGCCGTGGACGGCGACGGCGCCATCGTCGTGGCGACGAAGGGGGCTCCGCTGCTGCGCGGCATGAACCTCCCGCTCGCGCCACTGGGCCGCGAAGGCTTTCTGCTCCGGTCGGTCACCATGAACGGGCACCGCGTGACGCTGGTTGCGGCGAACAGCGACGTGGGGGCGCTCTATGGCGTCTTCCGTCTGCTGAAGCTGGTGCAGACCCGGCAGCCGATCGCCGCACTCGACCTGGCCGATGCGCCGCGGCTGCAACTGCGGGTGCTCGACCATTGGGACAATCTCGATCGCACGGTCGAGCGCGGTTATGCGGGCCAGTCGCTGTGGGACTGGCAGAAGCTGCCCGGCTATCTCGACCCGCGCTACACTGATTATGCCCGCGCCAATGCGTCGATCGGCATCAACGGCATGGTGCCGAACAATGTGAACGCCAGCGCCGACAGCCTGACCCCGCTGTATCTGGCCAAGGCGCGGGCGCTGGCGGGGGTGTTCCGGCCCTATGGCATTCGCCTGTACCTGACCGCGCGCTTTTCGGCGCCCATCGAAATCGGCGGGCTGAAGAGCGCCGATCCGCTCGACCCGGCCGTCCGCGCCTGGTGGAAGGCGAAGGTCGACGAAATCTACGCGCTGATTCCCGATTTCGGCGGGTTTCTGGTGAAAGCCAATTCGGAAGGCCAGCCCGGCCCGTCCGACTACAAGCGCAGCCATGCCGATGGCGCCAACATGCTGGCCGATGCGCTGGCGCCGCATGGCGGCGTGGTGATGTGGCGGGCCTTTGTCTATTCGGCGACCAACGACGCCGACCGCCACAAACAGGCCTATGACGAGTTCGTGCCGCTCGACGGCAAGTTCCGCGACAATGTGCTGCTCCAGGTCAAGAACGGCGCCATCGACTTTCAGCCGCGCGAGCCTTTCCATCCGCTGTTCGGCGCGATGCCGAAGACGCCGCTGATGATGGAAGTGCAGATCACCAAGGAGTATCTCGGCTTCGCCACGCACCTCGCCTATCTGGGGACGATGTGGGAAGAGGTGCTGCGGAGCGACACTTTCCGCCCGGCACAAGGCAGCACGGTCGCCCGCACGCTGGAAACGCCCGTCGCGCCGGGCGCGCCGACCGGCATGGCGGGGGTTGCCAATATCGGCAGCGACTTCAACTGGAGCGGATCGCAGTTCGACCAGGCGAACTGGTACGCCTTTGGCCGGCTGGCGTGGAACCCGGAGGACAGCGCCGCCGACATTGCCCGCGACTGGGCGCATCTCACCTGGAGCAACGATCCGGCCGTGGCGGACCCGATCGTCGCGATGATGCTCGAATCGCGCGAAGCGGTGGTGAATTATATGACGCCGCTGGGGCTGGGCCATCTGATGTCCACCGACCATCATTACGGCCCGGGGCCGTGGGTATCGAACCTGACCCGGCCCGAATGGAACCCGGTCTATTATCACCGCGCCGATGCGCAGGGGATCGGCTTTGACCGCACGCCAAGCGGCAGCAACGCGCTCGGCCAATATGCGCCGGAACTGGCGAAGCGCTGGGGCGACCTGAAGACGGTGCCGGACAGCCTGTTGCTGTGGTTCCACCATGTCCCCTGGGACTATCGCATGCGCTCCGGCGCAACGCTGTGGGACAGCCTGATCGCGCACTATGACACCGGCATCGCCACGGTGGAGGACATGCAGCACCGCTGGGCCGGGCTGGAGGGCAAGGTGGACGCGCGGCGCTGGGCCGAGGTCCGCGATTTCCTGGCGATCCAGCGCGAGGAGGCGCAGTGGTGGCGCGATGCCTCGATCGCCTATTGGCAGTCGATCGCGAAGCGCCCGCTACCGGCCGGCCACGCCGCACCGCCGCAGCCGCTCAGCTATTACGAGGCGATCCGGAGACCGCACGCACCGGGGAGCAAGGATTGAGCGAAACGGGGGCGGCGCCGTGAAGGGGCCGCCGACCGAAGTTTAGGAAGTTTAGGCTCGCGCGTGTTTCGGCGCGGGCTCGCGGCGGGGCCGGTGCGGGGGTGCTAAGTTTAGGAAGTTTAGGGCCAGTTGCATGGACGGCGACCCGTCCCCAGCGTCATGCCAGCGCACGCTGGCATCTCTGGCAGTAGCGCTGTGCCGTTGCCGCCCAGCCTCGCGGAGACCCCAGCTTTCGCTGGGGTGACGGCTGGTGGAGAGGACTGCAGCACGCGACGGGACGGTGCGGGGGTGCGAAGTTTAGGAAGTTTAGGCTCGCGCGCGTTTCGGCGCTGGCTCGCGACGGGCTGGTGCCGGGAGGCGAAGTTTAGAAAGTTTAGGCCCAGTCGCATGGATGGCGACCCATCTTCAGCGTCATGCCAGCGCACGCTGGCATCTCTTGCAGTAGTGCTGTGCCGGTGTCGCCCAGCCTACCGGGGACCCCAGCTTTCGCTGGGGTGACGGCCGATGGAGAGGACCGCGACACGCGGATGTGAAGTTTAGGAAGTTTAGGCTCGTGCAGCTTCGGTGCGTGTTGCCCGCCGAAACACGGATCGCGGCCGCGAAGCGTGTCGCTCCGCGCGCAGGAGGGGGGAGCAAACGAGATCAAAGAGCGGCCGGCTGACACCAGCATTTGTGGAACATATGGGGATCGTCGCTGCGGGTGCAAGACGGCGGCTGCTACGTTTGATGGTGCGGGTGGCGATCGCTGCGTATGCCTTGGGTTGGGACAGAGCCGCCATTCCCGTATCGCCAGCGAAGCGGCGGTTTTCGGCCCAAAACCAGATATTTGAAAAGGTCGCAAGCGACGGCAAGGAACCAAAAGGGCTGTGGCGGAATGCATCTGCCCGCACATCAACGAATGTGGCCTGACGCAGTTCGCTCTTTATCAGCGAGGCACAAAAGTAGTGACGTGGTTCGACTGGAAGGGTTTCCCGTCCGGTGGCGTCACCTGTGCCCGCACGTCTTCACTCAGACGCGTCGTTGATGGCAAAGGCCAGCTATGTAAATGATTGTTGCGGGCCGAGAGGGTGAGGAAAGGATGTCCAAAAGCGAACGACTGAAAGCCCTATTGGGGGCAGGGTATTTTCCGGAGGAACTGCCACCTGCATTCACGACTGCCGATTTTGCGAAGTATCGCCGAGCCATCGGCGATGCGTGGGCTAGGTTAGAAAATTATCCCAAGTATCCAAGGACAAATGCAGAGCGATTTAGCATCCCCAAGATCACGGATTGGCGACGGGAATTGGCGATTGTTAATCCGGTCGCGCAGTACCACGTGGCAAAGCTCATTGCGGACGGCTGGCAGCAAATCAGCAAGCATCTCACGTCTTGTAGCTTCGGTGTCGAGGATGTGATCATAAAATCGGGCGAGAGCCGAGCTGTGCCCACGCCAGATTTCCGGCTTGTAGCTCTTCGGCACTCAGAAATTTCGGCGTTGCACAACCACGCCCTCGTAGCAGATATCTCTCGCTTCTACGGAACACTCTACACCCATGCCATCGCTTGGGGATTGCACACTAAGGCTTGGGCTAAATTGCATGTAAATACTCCCGCTCTTAAGAATTCTCTAGGCGGGCGCCTTGATGAGGCAGTACGAAAAGGGCAAGATAATCAGTCAATAGGTATTCCTATCGGGCCAGATACCTCCCGTATTATCGCCGAAATCATAGCAGTTGCCATTGATGCCAGAGTGCAGGCGGAACTTAAATTTTCAGCGGACAGCATCGTGCGAAATGTCGATGATTGGTACATCGGTTTCGACAATGCTGGGCAGGCAGAAGAAGCAGTAGCCGTGCTGGCAACGGCCGCTCGCGACTACGAGTTGGAGATTCATCCAGAGAAAACGAAAGTGGTGCATGCACCAACTGAGGTGCAGCCGGTTTGGCCTACCGCGCTACGCCAAACCGCCATTTCTGGAGATTTTTCTGAGCAATCGAAGGATATTGATCATTATTTTGCTCAAGCATTTCGTTATTCAGCTGAAAACAAAGGTTCCAATGTCCTGCGATTTGCTGTCAATCTATTAAGAAGCTCGGACATCCTGAAGGTCAACTGGCCGCAGTTTGAAACGTACCTATTGAAGGCCGCGCGAGCGAACGCGACCACTATACCAATGGTGGTACACCTTCTGGCCTCTTACAACGCCAAAGCCTTCCCAGTTAACAAAGCGCGTGTCGCAAAGTTCATTAAGGATACCATCGCAAAGTGCGGGCCTTCGGCTGCCCACTATGAAATCGTGTGGACCTTGTTCCTCGCCAAGATTCTAAGGATCAAGCTTCCAGCGGACTGGGTGCAACCTGTAACGAAGCTGGAGAGCTCAGCTTGTGCCTTAGTCCTGCTTGACCTGCGCCAAACGGGCCTCATTGAAGGAGCGATCGACGTGTCGCTGTGGACTCAAGCGATGACCGTAAAAGGCCTCGAGTCCAATCTGTGGCTCGTGGCCTACGAAGCCGACTTGAAAGGCTGGCTTACGCCTCCCACTGCTGGCTTTGTTCAGAACCATCCCTACTTCGCCGAACTCCGACGGCGGAACGTATCATTTTACGATAAGGAGCGGCGTCTTAACAATGTTCGGCGCAGCAAGCCTAAGAAACCGTCTGATGCGTTCGTGCGACACATGGCTGCACTTCGCAGCTGGAAAATGGAAGAGATAGACGATCAGGAATTGCTGGAGGCGTGGGAACTGCCCACCAACGATTACCGGACCTATTAGATGACAACTGGGATCACAGCCAATCGGTTTGGCTGATTCGAGACAGCCTATGATGGCGCCGTATAGCTGATGAGACGGTCATGGCGGTTCTCGGCAAGAACCGCCGCCTTGGCTTGGAGCGTGCAATGTCTTGAGTTGGTCCCCACCCGACAAGCGGCCTCCTCAACCCCCGCATCCCCTCTCGCATCCCGCCTCACCGCAAGGCAGGGCGGTAACCCAAGCCACCGCCCCGGCCCAAATCATCGCACCGTCAGCGTCGTGCTCTTCAGCGTCGCGGAGTCCGGCCCGGCTGAGATGGTGAAGGTGCCGGGCTCGACGACATGGCGCATCTGGCTGTTCCACAGCGCCAGATCGTCGGGGGTCAGGGTGAACCGCACGGTCTTCTTCTCGCCCGGCTTCAGCGTCACGCGCTCGAAGCGCTTGAGTTCGATCACCGGGCGCGTCACCGATGCCTCGTCGTCATGGACATAGAGCTGGACGACCTCGTCGCCGGCCACCTTGCCGGTGTTGGTCACGTCCACTTCGACCGTCGCCTTGTCGGCAATGCCGATCACGGGCGTGCCCAGCCGCGGTGCCGCGATGTCGAAGCTCGTGTAGCTGAGGCCATAGCCGAACGGGTAGAGCGGGCTGGTGTCGCCGAACAGATAGCCGCGCCGCGCGCTCGGCTTCTTGTTGTAGTAGATTGGCAACTGGCCGACATTGCGGGCGATCGACACCGGCAGCTTGCCGCCCGGATTGTACCGGCCGAACAGCACATCGGCCAGCGCGTTGCCGGTCTGCTCGCCCAGATACCAGCCCTCGATCAGCGCCGGCGCCTTTTCCGCCAGAGTGTTGACCGAATAGGGGCGGCCGTTGAGCAGGATGACGACCACCGGCTTGCCGAGCGCGAAGATTTCCTTCGCCAGCCTGTCCTGCGGCCCCGGCAGGTCGAGCGTCTCGCTGTCGCCCAGATGGTTGTCGGCCCATGCCTCGCGGCTGACCGCTTCGTTGCCGCCGAGCACCAGCACGACGACATCGGCGTTCTTCGCGGTTTCCACGGCCTGTGCGCGGAGCTGGTCGTTCACCGAATCGGGCACCAGCGCGACATCGTCCTGCGACCAGTTGCGGTGCGTGGTGATGCGGATGCCCTCGGCATAATCGACGCCGAACTTGCCCTTGCCCTCGGCCTGCATCGCTTCGAGCACGCTGACGACATGGTTGGGCAGGTCCGAATAGCCGCCGATCGGCGTGTCCTTCGCGTGGGTGCCGATCACCGCCATGCGCTTGATGCCCTTCGCGTCGAGCGGCAGCAGGCCCTGCGCGTTCTTCAGCAGCACGATCGATTCCCGCGCTGCCTGACGGGACAGGGCGATCGCTTCGGGCGTGTTGGTGCGCGCGGCGGCCAGCTTCACGTCGGGATAGGGATTTTCGAACAGCCCGCCTTCGAACTTCATGCGTAGTACGCGGCGCACGGCATTGTCGATCTCGCCCTGGCTGATGCGGCCCGCCTTCACCAGCTCGACAAGGTGGGTATAGGCCTCGCCATCGGGGGTTTCGACATCGACCCCGGCGTCCATCGCGCGCTGGGCGGCGTCCTTGGGATCCTTGAACATGTGGTGGCGGGTGATGAGCTCGCGGATCGCGAAATAATCGCTGACCACGGCGCCCTGGAAACCCCATTCGCCGCGCAGCACATCGGTCAGCAGCCATTTGTTGGCGTGGCTGGGGATGCCGTCGATCTCGTTATAGCTGGCCATCACCGACAGGACCGGCAGCGTCTTCACCGCCGCTTCGAAGGGCGGGAAGAAATCCTCGCGCAGCGTGCGTTCGCCGAGCGAGGCGGGGCCGACATTGGTGCCGTTTTCCGGCTGGCCATGGCCGGTCATGTGCTTCAGCGTGACGAACACCTTGTCGGGCGCCAGCGGCAGGGTGGTGCCCTGAAAGCCCCGGATCGCCGCGAGACCCATCTGGGTGACGAGATAGGGATCCTCGCCATAGGTTTCCTCGATCCGGCCCCAGCGCGGATCGCGGGCGACATCGACCACGGGGGCGAGGACGAGATTGGCGCCGCGCGCGCGGGCTTCCTTTGCGGCCATCGAGAAGATGTTCTCGACCAGCCCGGGATTCCAGCTGCTCGCCAGCGCGATCGACTGCGGGAAGCTGGTGGCGCCGGGGGCGACGAGGCCGTGCAGCGACTCCTCATGCATCAGCATCGGGATGCCGAGCCGGGTCTTTTCCACCGCCCATTTCTGCGCGGCGTAGATGTAGCGCGCGGTTTCTTCCGGGCTGCGGTTGATGTCGCCTGCATTGGCGCCGGCGGCGGTCGTCTGGCCGGCCGCGACGCCGCGCCGGTCATAGGGGCGCGAGATCATGCCGAGGCCGTTGGGGAAGTTGGCGCTCGCCTTGGCGGGATCGAACTCGCCCTTCACGTCCTGGATCAGGCCCTTGTTCAGCCATAGCGCCTGAAGCTGCTGGACCTTTTCCTCCAGCGTCATCCGCGCGAGCAGATCGTCGACGCGGGCTTCGACCGGTGCGCTCGCATCCTTGTAGAGCGGCTTTGCAGGGCGGCTGGCCTGCGTCTGTGCCAATGCCGGCACGGCCAACGGGCTTAGCGCAGTTGCCGCGATGGCAAGCGCAGCGAAGCGGCGGCGGAATGAGCGCATGTTCCTCTCCTTCAGGGTCCCCGGCGACGCTGCGACACGCGTCGTTCTCGATATGGTAGCGCTATCAGCTATACGGTTGTCCGCGCGCCACGGTCAACCGTTACGGTATTGAGGTGCAACGATTGCATTCCTGTGTCCCTGAACCTATGCCCGCAGCAGGGAGGGGCGATGCGCAGACCGAGCCGGCGTAGCCGGGGCACGATTACCGTACAGGATGTGGCGCGCGAAGCCGGCGTGTCCGCAATGACCGTGTCGCGCGTCGTCAACGGCGGCGCCAATGTCCGCGAGGCGACGCGCGAAGCGGTGCTCGCGGCGATCGAAAAGCTCAATTACTCGCCCAACAGCGCCGCGCGCAGCCTGGCGGCCGGGGCCGCGACGCAGATCGGCCTGCTCTATTCGAATCCGTCTGCCGCCTATCTCTCGCAATTCCTGATCGGCGCGCTGGCGGCGGCCCGGCGCGCGGGGTGCCATCTCGTGCTCGAGGCGTGCGAAGGCGAAAGCCCCGAGGAACAGGCCGAGGCGACCCGCGGCTTCGTGCAGACGCATGTGCAGGGCGTGATCCTGCCGCCGCCCTTGTCCGAGTCGACCGCGGTCCGCGCCGAGCTGGAAGCGGCCGGCATTCCCTGGGTGTCGGTCGCGATGGGGCTTGCACCCGAAGGCAGCCTGAACGTGCGGATCGACGATTGCGCGGCGGCGGCGGCGATGACGCACCATCTGATCGATCTGGGGCATCGCACGATCGGCTTCATTCGCGGCAACCCGAACCAGACCTCCAGCGCCGAACGCTATCGCGGCTTCGTGACTGCGATCGGCGAGGCCGGGCTGAACCTTGCCGACATGCCGGTGGAGCAGGGCTATTTCACCTTCCGCTCGGGCATCGACGCGACCGAGCGGCTGCTCGATCGGCCGGTGCCGCCGACTGCCATCTTCGCGAGCAACGACGATATGGCCGCCGCCGCCGTGGGGGTGGCGCATCGGCGCGGGCTGCATGTGCCGCAGGATCTGAGCGTCGTCGGGTTCGACGACACCCAGCTCGCGACGACGATGTGGCCCGAGCTGACCACGGTACGCCAGCCGATCGCGGCGATGGCGGAGGCGGCGCTGAAGATGCTGCTCGATACGCTGCGCGATGCAGCCATGCCCGAAGAGCATGAGCAGGTGCTGGCGCACCAGCTGATCCTGCGCGAATCCTCCGCTGCGCCCGGCAGCCGATAGCCCCGGCCAACCCCTCTCGCGCGGCGGGCACGACAACGCTATCATGGCGGCAGGAAAGACGCTTGCTTTTCTCGGTTGCACAGGCCAGCGTTACCGCTAACAACACCGCACATCCGGGGTGAGGAGAGGGATTACATGAATCAGACGGCGGAGCGGGCCAATTTCGGCCTGATCGGCGCCATCGTGGCTGTGGCCACGATCGGGGGCCTGCTTTTTGGATATGACAGCGGCGCGGTAAACGGCACCCAGCCGGGGCTGAAGGCCGCCTTTGCGCTCGACGAGGCGGGGCTGGGCTTCACCGTCGGTTCGCTGCTGATCGGCTGCTTCATCGGCGCCTTCTTCGCCGGCACGCTGGCCGATGCGATCGGCCGCCGCAACGTGATGCGGCTGGCGGCCTTCATCTTCCTTGTCGGCGCGCTGGCGCAGGGCTTTGCGCACCTCCACGGCGTGTTCGTCGTCGCGCGGATCGCCGGCGGTATCGCGGTGGGCGCCGCCTCGGTACTGTCGCCGGCCTATATCTCCGAAGTCGCGCCCGCGAACATTCGCGGCCGGATGACGACGGTGCAGCAGATCATGATCATTTCCGGCCTGACCGCCGCGTTCGTGGTCAACTATTACCTCGCGGCGGCTGCCGGCGCCTCGACCCAACCCTTCTGGGGCGGGCTGGAAGCGTGGCGCTGGATGTACCTGATGCAGGCGATTCCGGCGGCGGTGTTCCTGATCGCTTTGTTCTTCATTCCGGAAAGCCCGCGCTATCTGGTCGCCAAGGGCCATACCGAGCAGGCCACCAAGGTGCTGACCGACCTGTTCGGCCCGGTGACGGCGCGCACCAAGCTGGAGGAAATCCGCGCCAGCTTCACCGCCGATCACCGCCCGAGCTTCCGCGACCTGATCGACCCGCGCACCGGCGGCATCCGCCCGATCCTGTGGGCGGGGCTGGTGATCGCGGTGTTCCAGCAGCTCGTCGGCATCAACGTGATCTTCTATTACGGCTCGACGCTGTGGCAGCTCGCCGGGTTCACCGAAGCGGACTCGCTGCTCATCAACATCGTGTCGGGTGCGGTTTCGATCGCGGCCTGCCTCGTCACCATCGGCCTGGTCGACAAGATCGGCCGCAAGCCGTTGCTGCTGATCGGTTCGGCGGGCATGGCGGTGACGCTGTTCGTGCTGGTCTATGCGTTCGGCCATGGCTCGCTCGATGCCTCGGGCAAGCTGGTGCTGTCGCCCGAACTGGGCAAGATCGCGGTGGTGGCGGCGAACCTCTACGTCATCTTCTTCAACGTCAGCTGGGGCCCGGTGATGTGGGTGATGCTGGGCGAGATGTTCCCCAACCAGATCCGCGGATCGGCGCTGGCGGTGTGCGGTTTCGCCCAGTGGTTCGCCAACTATCTGATCGCGCAGAGCTTCCCGGTGATGGCCTCGAAGCTGGGCCTTGCCGTCAGCTACACCTTCTACGCCGTCTGCGCGGTGGTCAGCTTCTTCCTCGTCCTGAAGTTCATCAAGGAAACCAAGGGCAAGGAACTGGAGGCGATGGAGGGGTAAAGGCCCTTCGCCCTCCTCCTGTGCTCCCCTCCCGCTTGCGGGAGGGGCTGGGGGAGGGGAGGCGCGATCCTGGCGGGAGGTGAGTATTCCAGCCCCTCCCCCGACCCCTCCCGCAAGCGGGAGGGGAGTTTGTTTAGGGAGCTCCAATCGTGACCCGCACGCCCGTCCGTCCGTTCCGATCGCGCGAATGGTTTGCCGCGCCCGGCCGTGCCGATATGGCCGCGCTTTATCTCGAGCGGTTCATGAACTACGGCATCACGCCCGCGGAGCTGACCTCGGGCAAGCCGATCATCGGCATCGCCCAGTCGGGCAGCGACATCGCGCCGTGCAACCGCATCCATCTGGAAACGGTGAAGCGCGCCCGCGAAGGCATTCTCGCGGCGGGCGGCATCCCGATGGAGTTCCCGCTCCACCCGATCTTCGAGAATTGCCGGCGCCCGACCGCCGCGCTCGACCGCAACCTTGCGTATCTCGGCCTGGTCGAAATCCTCAACGGCTATCCGATCGACGCGGTGATCCTGACCACCGGCTGCGACAAGACAACGCCCTCGTCGCTGATGGCGGCTTCCACCGTCGACATTCCGGCGATTGTCCTGTCGGGTGGCCCGATGCTGGACGGCTGGCATGAGGGCGAGCTGGTCGGCAGCGGCACGGTGATCTGGCGCAGTCGCCGCAAGATGGCGGCGGGCGAGATCGACGAGGCCGAGTTCCTGCGCCGGGCGATGGAAAGCGCGCCGTCCTCGGGCCATTGCAACACCATGGGCACCGCCTCGACGATGAACAGCCTGGCTGAAGGGCTGGGCATGAGCTTGCCGGGCTGCGCGATGATCCCGGCGCCGTACCGCGAGCGCGGGCAGATCGCCTATGAGACCGGCCGCCGTATTGTGGAGATGGCCTATGAAGACCTTCGCCCGTCGAAGATCCTGAGCAAGGCCAGCTTCCTCAACGCGATCAAACTGCTGACCGCGATCGGCGGGTCGACCAACGCCCAGCCGCACCTCAATGCGATGGCCGCGCATGCCGGCATCACCATCACGCCCGAGGACTGGCAGACCGGCTATGACCTGCCGCTGATCGTCAACATGCAGCCTGCGGGGCAATATCTGTCCGAGCGTTTCCACCGCGCCGGCGGCATCCCGGCGGTGCTCAAGCTGCTGGTCGATGCCAGCATAGTCGACGGCAGCGTCGCCACCTGCACCGGGCGCACCATGGCCGAGAATGTGGCGGACGCGCGGGTGCTCGATCCCGAGGTGATCTTCCCGATCGACAAGCCGCTGATGGAGAAGGCGGGGTTCCTGGTGCTCACCGGCAACCTGTTCGACATGGCGATCATGAAGACCAGCGTGATCTCCGACGCTTTCCGCGCGCGCTATCTCTCGACGCCGGGGCAGGAAGGCGTGTTCGAGGTGCGTGCGGTCGTGTTCGACGGGTCGGACGATTATCACCACCGGATCAACGACCCGGCGCTCGCCATCGATGACAATTGCATCCTCGTCATTCGCGGCGCGGGCGTATTGGGCTGGCCCGGCTCGGCCGAGGTGGTCAACATGCAGCCGCCCGATGCGCTGCTGCAGAGCGGCATCCAGAGCCTGCCGACGCTGGGTGACGGACGCCAGTCGGGCACGTCGGACAGCCCCTCGATCCTCAACGCCTCGCCGGAAAGTGCGGCGGGCGGGGGGCTTTCGTGGCTGCGCACCGGCGACATGATCCGGATCGACCTGAATGCGGGGCGGGTCGACGCGCTGGTCGCCGAGGACGAGATCGCCCGCCGCAAGGGCGAACCCGCGCCGCCGATCCCGGCCAGCAACACGCCGTGGGAGGAGCTGTACCGCGAGAAGTCCGGGCAGTTGCACGAAGGCGGGGTGCTGGAATTTGCGACCAAATATCGCGGCACGGGGTTGAAGGTGCCGCGGCATAATCATTGACGGGGGAGGGGGCTGTCACCCTCACCCTTCCCATCGCTGGCGCGATGGGCCCCTTCCCTCTCCCAAGGGGAGAGGGAGAGAAACACCTCTCCCTTTGGGAGAGGGAGGGGCCCGCTGCCGCAGGCAGTGGGAGGGTGAGGGTGAAGACGTCCCCCTCCGTGCCACCCCTTAGATGCCCTGAGTCACTCCCCAGTGATAGTTAACGTCGCGTCATCATCGGGGGAGACGACAAGGCGATGGACGAGGCTTCGGCGAAGCGGCCGCGCAATGCGGCGAATACGCGGGCGACGATCCTCGCGGCGGCCAAGGCGCTGCTGGCGGAGAAAGGCTTCGCCGAGTGGGGCGTCAACGCCATCGCCCGGGCGGCGGGGTACGACAAGCAACTCATCTACCGCTATTTCGGCGGGATGGACGGCCTCGCCCAGGCGATCGCCGAGGATGTGTCGGCGTGGATGGAAACCGCCCTCGCGCGCCCCGACCATGTCGCGCCGCCCGCCAGCTATGCCGAACTGATGGGGAATGTAGCGGTGGCATTGCTTGATGCGCTGCGCAGCGACCCGCTCGCGCAGAAGATACTCGCCTGGGAATTGTCGGCCCCGTCTGCGCTCGCCGCCGCCTTTGCCGACGCGCGCGGCAAGGCACTGAGTGCCTGGATCGCCCGCGAACGCGGCACGCTGCAACGCCCGGCCGGGATCGACGCGCCGATGCTCAACGCGCTGCTGATCGCGGCAGTCCAGCAGCTGGTGCTGTCCGGCGCCGCGAGCGGCCGGTTCCTGGGGCTGGACCTGAGCAACGAAGCCGGCTGGGAGCGGGCACGCGGCGGCATCGCCGGGCTGACGCGGGCGATGTATCAATAGGGTATTGCGATACCGAGGTTGTCGAAGTTGCGATTCGACACACGCTGCGGGATTTCCACGCCATCCATGCTCTTGGCGCATGTGCGTGGGATGCGGGCAGGGTGGGGATTGTTGCTACCCGTTCCTCTGCTTTCCCCTCCCTGAAAGGGAGGGGTTAGGGGTGGGTCCGCCGCCGTTAGGCGGCGGGAGCCGACTGTGGACGAGGACTAGCTTCTCAGGAGCGCGCAGACGCGCGCACCCACCCCCGGCCCCTCCCTTTCAGGGAGGGGGGAAGAGGGAGGTGGCCTACGCCCCGACCCGGATCATCGCGGTCGGCTGCCCTGCCACGGTAACGCGGAAGCTGAACAGATCGCCCGAGGACGGGCGGGCGGCCTTTTCCTCGGCCGAGAGATGCTTGTTCGCGGTGGTGGCGAACACCGTTTTGAGGTCGGGGCCGCCGAACGCGATCTTGGTGATCGCATCGACCGGGAACTCGACGATCTCGACCAGCTCGCCCGCCGGCGAATAGCGGCGCACCGCGCTGCCGGCATAAAGGCTGACCCAGACATAGCCTTCGCTGTCGACGCAGGGGCCGTCCGGAAAGCCTTCGCCTTCGCCCAGCCGCACGAATTCGCGGCGGTTCGCCAGCGTGCCGTCCTCGGCGATGTCGCAGGCATAGACGATCTGGCCGAGCGTATCGACATGGTAAAGCGTCTTACCGTCGGGCGAGACGGCGGGGCCGTTGGTGATCGCCACCTGCGGGCAGGTCGCGACGCAGGTGCCGTCGGCGGCGAGGCGATAGATGGTGCCAGTGGCGGCGCTTTCGCCATCGTCCATCGTGCCGAACCACAGCCGGCCATCGGGATCGACGGTGCCGTCGTTCAGCCGGTTGCCGGGCAGGCCGGGTTCGGGATCGACCAAAGCTACGAAGCTGCCATCGGCCGGATCGAACCGGGCAAGGCCGGTCTGCAGGCCGGCGATGAAGCCGCCGCTGGCGCAGGGCAGCGCGAAGCCCACCTGTGCCGGCGCGTCCCAGCTCTTCTTTTCGCCGGTGGCGGGGTCATAGCGGTGGATCTTGTGGCTCTTGATGTCGACGAACCACAGGGCGGCGTCGCGCTCCACCCAGACGGGGCCTTCGAGAAGTGGCGCCGCAAGACCCCACACGCTCTCCGGCGCCGAAACCACCACCTTGTCGGTCATCTTATCTCCAGCCTGCATCGACGAAAAATTCGTGCCCCGTTACCAGCCGGGCATCGTCCGATGCAAGGAACAGCGCCATAGCGGCGATGTCGTCGGGGACCAGCCGGCCCTTCAGGCACTGCGCGGCGACGATCTCGGCTTCGCCTTCGGGCGTGTACCATTTCAGCTGGCGCGGCGTGCGGACATTGCCGGGCACGATGCAGACCGAACGGATGCCGTCGGGGCCAAGCTCGCGCGCGAAGCTGCGGGTGAGCCCTTCGATCGCGGCCTTGGCAGTTTGATAGAGCGTCAGTTCCTCCAGCGCGAGGTGCCACGAGATCGAGCCGAGATTGATGATCACGCCCGCGCCCCTGGCCTTCATGCCGGGGATCACCGCCTGCGCCATGAAGAACAGGTGGCGCAGGTTCACGTTCATGCGGTTGTCCCAATAGTCGGGCGTCACCTGCTCGATCGTGTGGCGGTCGTCATTGGCGGCATTATTGACCAGCACGTCGAAGCTGCCTTCGGCGTCGATCAGTGCCTGCACCTGCGCCTGGGCGGCGGCGATGTCGGTCAGGTCCACCTTGTGAAAGCGCGGCGCGATCGGCGCTCCCGCCAGGCTGGCGACCAGCGCATGCGAATCTTCTTCGGCAATGTCGAAAAAGGTCACGTCGGCGCCCTGGTGGACGAACCCTTCGACCAGCCCGGCGCCAATCCCCGAGCCGCCGCCGGTGATGAGAACGCGCTTGCCCTTCAGGCTGGGATAGACCGCACGCAGCTCGCGCGCGAGCGGAGCGTGCTGAGGATCGGCTTGCGACATGAAGACCCTTATGCGTTCGAGAGAAGGCCGCGCGCGGCCAGGTTGCGCATCAGATCGCGGATGCCGAACGCCCAGGGCGCGGCGGCCTTGGACGTGGTGACGCGATTGACGAGCGCGCCGAGCTTCGGCGTAGAGATGCGGACGACATCGCCGACCTTGTGGGTGAAGCCGCGGCCGGGATGGTCGCGATCCTGCACCGGCGCGAACAGCGTGCCGAGGAACAGCGCGAAGCCATCGGGATATTGGTGCTCGCTCAGCGCCTGGCGGACCAGCTCGGTCGGGTCGCGGCTGATCTCGCTCATCTTGTTGGTGCCCGACAGGCGATAGCCTTCCGGCCCGTCGATGGTGAGATCGACCACCGCGCCGCGCACATCGTCCATGGTGAAATGGTCGTCGAACAGCCGGATGAACGGGCCGATCGCGGTGGAGGCGTTGTTGTCCTTCGCCTTGCCGAGCAGTAGCGCGCTGCGCCCCTCAAAGTCGCGCAGATTGACGTCGTTGCCCAGCGTTGCGCCGCGGATGGTGCCGTTGCGATCGACCACCAGCACGATTTCGGGCTCGGGATTGTTCCAGTCGCTGTCCGAACGGATGCCGATTTCGGTACCCCAGCCGACCGAGGAAAGCACCGGCGCCTTGGTGAACACCTCGGCATCGGGGCCGATCGCGACTTCGAGATATTGCGACCACATGCCGGCGTCGATCAGCGCCGCCTTCAGGCTGGCGGCCTCGGCGGTGCCCGGCACGACCGAGCGGATGCCTGCGCCGACCTTCGCTTCCAGATCGCTGCGGATTTCGGCGGCCTTGGTCGAATCGCCGCGCGCGCGCTCCTCGATCACGCGCTCCAGCGCCGACACGGCGAAGGTGACGCCGCACGCCTTGACGCATTGCAGGTCGATGGGGGCGAGCAACTGCGGCGCAGTCTCGGTGCCCAACGCATCGACGCTGCACAGCACCGGGCCGTCGAGCGTCGCGATGTCGTCGCGCTCCAGCAGGTCGGCGACAGTCGGCGCACTGGCCGATACGTCGATCAACTGGCCACCGCGGACCAGCACGGGGCTGGGGCCTGCGGGCGTTTCCACGCGGCCGACCAGAATCGCCTGCGCATGATCTGCAGGCAGTAAATCTGTACGTGCTTCCAAGACCTCTCGCCTTGTCCAGTTTATGATTGTGATAGCGCTACCAATGCGGCTGGCCAACGGGGCTGTCAAGCGCCGCGCGGCGAGCGGGCTAAACCTTGTCGATATGCGAGCGCATTTCCTCCACAATGGCCTCGCGCGGGCGCATCGCGCCGCCTTCGCTGGCGTGGACGATCTGCCATGGGCCGAGCAGATCGGCCGCGACGATCGCTTCATAATTGCCGCGCACGCGCTGCTGCAGCGCGATGTCGGCTTCATATTCGTCGAAGCTGCGATCGGTATAGCTGCGCTGGGCCTTTTGCAGGATCAGTTCGCGGGCCAGATCCCAGGGCGTGTCGAGGTAGAAGGACAGGCGCGGGCGGGGCAGGGCGAACTGCCCGATTTCCAGCGCGAGGATCCAGTCCATCAACGCGCGGCCTTCGTCGCCGCCCAGCTTGGCGCCCTGATAGGCCATGTTCGAGGCGACATAGCGATCGAGGATCACCACCTGATGCGAGGCCAGCGCGTCCAGCAGCGTCTCCCGCCATTCGAGCCGGTCGAGCGCATAGAGCACCGCGGCCGCGCGCGGCGATACGGGCACGGCGAGCTTGCCCGCCAGCATCTCGCCGATGGTGACGGCCGCCACAGTTTCCCCATAGCGCGGGAAGCCGATGATGGTGGCGCTGCGCCCGGCCGCGTTCAGCGCATCGCACAGTCCGCGCGCCGCCGTATTCTTGCCGACGCCATCGGCGCCCTCGATCGCGATCAGATCACCCATGACGCCGCCTTAGCAGGATGGGTGGCGGAGTCACGCGGGCTGGAATCGTTCAGACGAACAGCGCCGCCACCACGGCTGCCAGCGCTGTCGGATCGCAATCGTCGAGGGCGATTTCCAGTTCGGGATTGACGCTATAGCCGATCGTGCGGCCCGAGCGGTCGGCGCCGACCGACAGCAGGCGCCAGCCTTCTTCCTCGCGCAGTGCGGCGATGCCGCCGGGCAGCGGCTGACGGTCCGGATCGACGATCACGGTGGCGGTGCCCGGCAGGCCCGCCCCCAGCGTCGCGCGCCCGACCTTCAGGCCGAAGGCGCGCGGACCGGCGATGCCCGGCGCTTCGACGTGCTCGCCCGTTGGGGTGTCGGCAATCAGCCCGTGGCGCAGCGGCGCGCCCTGAACGGGCACCAGCCGCCCCGTCGAGGTCGCCGCCGCCGGTCTCGCGACAGGCAACGGCGCACCGGGCGCCTGACCCAGCTCTGCCGCGAGTTCGGCGATGCGGGCCCGGGTGCGCGCCATGCGGCCTTCGATGTCGGTGACGATGGCGAGAAAGCTGTCCAGCTCGCCGGCCGCAAAGCGCAGCTCGATCAGTGCGCGCAATTCGACTTCGTCGGCGACGCCGAACAGCGCGAACAAGGCGGCCTGGGTGGTGGCATTCCAGCGCGGAAAGGTCTTCTGTGCATTTTCGACGCGCGAGAGGTTGACCGGCGGCAGGCCGTACTCGCGTTCGATGACAGCGATGGTCAGCGTCGAATCCCCGGCGCGGCGCGCGCGCACCGCTGCGGCCAGCAGCACTGCAAATCGCTCTTCCGGCAGGTCCGGCGCCGTGGTGTCACGGAAGGGCTGGGCCCATTGGTCGAGATCGAACCCGGCTTCGCAATCGAGCAGCAGGTCGACCGGCGCAATGCCCAGCGCCTTCGCAATGCGGCGTAGTTCGTCGGTACGGGCGAAGACCTCGCCCCGCTCGATCTTCGACAGGCGGATATAGGGAATTTCCGGGATCGCAGAAGCGAGCCGCAACAGCTTTGGATAGCCCCGCTGTCGCCGCTGTTCGCGCAGCCGATTCGGAAAAACGACCGCTCGGTTGAGATCGATCCGCACCTCGCCGCCCCCAGCGCGGTGTCGCAGTTCCTGCCCCATACCCTGCATTCATCCGTCCCGTTTCGCGCATAGGAGCGCGGTTCGGGACTAGTTTGAAGTATATTTTGGATAATACAAGGTAAACGCGGCCATTTTAATGGAAAGAATGCATCCGATCCGGACATGACCACAGTGCGCACGGGCCCTCGGGGTTGAGCGGCACAATGGTCGTCAGGCGGCTGCTGCCCGCGGCATGCTGGATCAGCCAGCCATTTTCGGCGGTGGCGGGATGCTCGGGGGAGAAGGCCACGCCAGTCCCGTCGGTAATCACGCCCAGGCGGCGGGGCGTGGAGGGCCAACGGCCGGCAAGATAGGTCAGCAGCGCGGCGGCGGCGTCCTGCATCGCGCCTTCGTCGCTGTCTTCCGGACAGAAGCCTTCCGGCGCCGCGTCGATTTCGGCGACCAGGCGAAAATCATCGCCCCGCCACCATTGCATGCGCAGGCGGCCGTTCAGATGTTGCTCGACGCCCAGGATCAGCTGTGCGCCCACCGGCAGCAGCGGCACGGCGCAGCGCGCCATTTCTTGCGCCAGTTCGGTCAGTTTGCGGTTCGGGCGCGGCAGCGCGGGCGGCTGGCCGGCGGGTACAACCATAATGGAATCGCTGCTCATGGGGCGCTCCGCTGCGAAGGATCAGTTCATTATAGGAGCATTCTGCTCCCGACGGATCAGTGCAGGGCGGCGCTGCTCGGAGCGGCGGGGGTAGGCAGGAGCACCGCCTCGACCGTTTCGACGTTCGGCTTGGCAACGCCGACTTCGATGCTCGCCGGATCGATGGCGCGGACGCTGGCAAGGCGGTTGTGCGGCTGGCTGGCGTCCGGGATGATCGGCGTGGCCGGACGGCTGGCAGGTGCCGGGCGACGCTTGGCGACGGCGGCCTTGCCATATTCCGACATCACGGCGAAGCGCGGATCGGCGGCGGCGATTTCGGCAATGGCCTTGGCGGCGCGCTTGGTGATCTGGCGGACGCGCTCCTTGGTCACGCCGGTTTCGAGCGAAAGGTCGTCGAGCGTGGCGGTCTGGAACACGCGGCGGGCAACGATTTCGCGGTCGCGCTCCAGCTTGGCTTCCAGCTTTTCCAGCTCGGCCGGGTCGATGCCATGGGTTGCGGTGCGCAGGCGCGGCCCTTCGCGGCGCAGCGCTGCTTCTTCCCGCTTCGGACGCGGGCGGCGACGGAGCTGCTCGATACCCACCTTGCGGAGGTGATCGACATAGGCTTCGATCAGCGACTGGATCGCGCCATCGGCAAGATAGTCCGAAGCGGCGCTTTCGGTGCGGGCCAGCGCGTCTTCATCCTCGATCAGCGCCTCGGGCGAGAGTTCGTCGCCATCCGACGAGGTGGTGAGAGCGCTGAGAGAAACGGTGGTCGCTTCGACCTTCTTGGCCGAGGGGCGCTGGTCGGTCATCAGGCGGAAGCGCAGGCTCTGCAGCTCGCCGCGGATCTGCCAGTTGACGAAGGTGGTGAACTGGGCCTTTTCCGGCTCATAGGCCTGGATGGCGCGGTGGACGGCGATCGCGCAGCACTGTTCGGCATCGTCCCAGTGGCTGGTCAGGCCATATTGGCGGATGAAGTGGCGGATGCGGGGGGCAATGAGCTTCAGGATCCGGGCGAAGGCGCGATCGACTTCTGCGCGCTGGCGGGCGGTCTGCTTGGCGTCCTTCGGCGTATTCTCGATGACGGTTGCGACTGCAGCCTCGAGAGCGATCGTGATTTTCGACATGTTCAACTTCCCCTGGTGCGTCCTGGCGCCCGCTGTTTTGGCGCCGTCGACAAGGGAAGATTTGGCCGGAATATCTTAAAGGAGTGCTAATTGATCCTATAGGTTAAACCCGGGAATTATAGGTATAATCCACTAGCGTGCTAGCCCTAAGCACATGAAATTATATGGTTAATGCGGCATTAGGCGTGATGTCGAGACCGCGAAAATAAATTCAGGAAAATTTTTAGGAGGAAAATTTTTCCGGCTGGATGCGGCGTTCGATGAAGCTGAGCAGCCATTGCCGGTGCGCGCGGACTGGATCGCCCGCGCTGGCAATACGGGCTTCGGCAGCCGAACTGCCGATCTGCGCGGCCAGCAGGGTGCGGGCACGGCCGGCATCGATGGCGCCGGCCAGGAACTTGCGGGCATCCCCCACGCCGAGATGGTGGCTGAGATAGGCCGCCTTGGCGAGCGTTTCGGAATCGGCATGCACGTTCAGGCCCGATTGCTGCAGCCGCGCCAGATTGTTCTTGGCCATGTCGCCGACCGAAAGGATCGAGGCTTCTGGATCATATCGCATCGCCAGCAATTCGCCGCGATGGGCGGGGTCGATGGCGCCCTTGGCATCCACCCAGCCATGCTGGCGCGCGACGCCGTTCAGCCAGGTGCCCGGCGTACGGGCGAGATCCTGCCAGGTGCTGCTGAGGAACTGGCCCAGCCCCGCGGCGCTCGATCGTGGATTGCGGGACAGGGGATTCCAGCTGCCGTCATGCGTCTTGGCGGCTTCGGCATCTACGATGGCGGCAAGCGCGGGTGCCGGCACGCCGGACCGCGCTTCGGCGGCGGCGAGCAACTGGCCGTAGCGCCCGTTATTGCCGAGCGCGAGCGCGCCGCCGCCGGATGGCGCCCCTCCCTGGTCGCGCGCGGAAGGCAGCGACTGCTGGGGGTCCGCCGACGGCCGCGCCGCGCCGAACCCGCCCTGTTCCGAAAGACCGCCGGTGGCGGAGGGCAGCGCCGCTCCGCCATTGGATGCGCTCGCCGCATGACAGTTGCAGGCGCAATGGCAGGTGCAGCCAGCGGCCGCCGCGGCCGGCGCCTGATTGCCCATCAGCTCGAGCAGCGAATCCATCGACATGCCGGCGCTGTTCAGCGGTGAGGCATTCTTGTTATCGTCATGCTCGCCTTCGCCCAGCGCGGCACGCCACAGCCGGTTGGACAGCTGCGACTGCGCCTGGGCGTAGATTACCTGTGCGCGCTGCGCCGGCGTCAGTTGCGCCATTTCGGTCCGGCCGATCATGCCAGCCTCCGTCGGGCGCGTGCCCGCAGCGCGAGGAAGCGCGCGGCGGCAATGTCATCGATCGCGGCCTGTTCGGCGGCCTCGACCACGCGATCGGCTTCGTCCTGATAGCGTTCGGCGGCGCCTTCGATGGCGCGCATCGTGCCATAGGCCTCGACCGCGCGGGCGCGCAGCTGGTTCAGCCGGGCCTGTGCCTGGGCGGCAGCCTCGTCGAGCCGGCGGCGTTCGTCCTTCATGCGTGCGACCCAGGCGTCAGCCGCAATCGGCACGGTAGGCGCGAGCGCGCGCTCGTCGCGCAGCCGGGCCTCGTGCGCCGCCGTAACGGCTTCCAGCGTCGCGATACGTTCCACTTCGACGCTGATCGATACCTTGACGGCATCGACTTCGCGCCGCTGCACGCGCAGGGCGGTATCATAAGGAGTCAT
This sequence comes from Sphingomonas sp. DMC8, assembly GCF_056314185.1. Lineage (NCBI taxonomy): Bacteria > Pseudomonadati > Pseudomonadota > Alphaproteobacteria > Sphingomonadales > Sphingomonadaceae > Sphingomonas > Sphingomonas sp. DMC8. Next base: position 125,934 of record NZ_JBQUYV010000005.1, read on the forward strand.
GCCGCGGCCCTGGTCATATCGGCGGCGCTGCCTTCATCGCCGGCAAGGATCGCGGCGAGCGCCGCGAAGGCGGCATCGACATGGCCCTGATCGTTCTTGCCCTGGTTGAGCAGCGCCTCGATCTGCGGCGCCAGCGCCACGGCGCGGTCCACTTCGGGCGAGGAGCCGGCCTTATAGGCGCCCAGCCGCACCATTTCCTCCATATCGGCGAAGGTGGACAGCAGCTTGCGGGCGGCGAGCCGGGTCGCATTCTCTTCGTCCGACTGGCAGTGGGGCAGGGTACGCGACACCGATTTGAGGATGTCGATCGCCGGATAGCGGCCGCGTTCGGCAATCGCGCGGCGCATCACGACATGGCCGTCGAGAATGCCGCGCACTGCGTCGGCGACCGGCTCGTTATGGTCGTCGCCATCGACCAGCACCGTGAACAGCCCGGTGATCATGCCCGCGCCCGGCGCGCCGGGGCCGGCGCGTTCGAGCAGCCGGGGCAGCTCGGCAAAGACCGTCGGGGTATAGCCCTTGGTAGCCGGCGGCTCGCCCGAGGCAAGGCCGATCTCGCGCTGCGCCATCGCGAAGCGGGTGACCGAATCCATCAGGCACAGCACGTTCATGCCCTGATCGCGGAAATGTTCGGCCACTGCGAGCGTCGTCCAGGCGGCCTGGCGGCGCATCAGTGCCGGCTCGTCCGAAGTGGCGACGACCACCACCGAGCGCGCCATGCCCTCCTTGCCCAGATCGTCCTCGATAAATTCCTGCACTTCGCGGCCGCGTTCGCCGATCAGCCCGATCACCGCCACGTCGCACTGCGTCCAGCGGGCGAGCATCGACAGCAGCACCGATTTGCCGACGCCCGAACCGGCGAACAGGCCCAGTCGCTGGCCACGGCACAGCGGCACGAACAAGTCGAGCGTACGCACGCCGGTTTCAATGCGCTCGGCCACGCGGGCGCGGCCGGCTGCTGCTGGGGGCGGGGCCTTGATGGGCTGCGGATCCGCGCCGCGCGCCAGCGGGCCGAGCCCGTCGACCGGGCGGCCGAGGCCGTCGATCATCCGGCCCAGCCAGGCGGCGGAGGGGCGCACGCTGAACTGGCCGGCGACCAGTTCCGCCCGCGCGCCAAGGCCGACGCCCTGCGGATCGACGAACGGCAGGCAAAGCGACACGCCGCGATCCAGCGCCGTGACTTCGGCTTCGACCTGGCCGGTCGGCGACTGAATGATGACGCGGCTGCCGATCTGGGCGACGCCGCTCAGGCCCTCGACTTCGATCAGCGCGCCGCGCACGGCGACGACGCGGCCGAAGCGGCGGTCGGGGACCATGTCGCGGATCGCGCGTGCGGCGCTGGCGAGCGTTTGCATCGCCTTTCCTTCCTCAGGCGGCCTGGTGCTCGGGCTGGGCTTCGCCTTCGATCGCGATCAGCTCGCGCGCGGCGGCAAGCGCCTTGTAATAATCGCTCTGGGCGATGTCGTGGGCGAAGCGGATGCAGATTTCGCGCGTCTGCTGCGCGGTCGATCCGGCGAGCACGGCGCCCAGCAACTGGACCACGGCCTCATGATGGCCCTCGCGGCCGGCGGGGTCGATATAGGCGAGCATCGCCGCGAAATAGAGCTGGCGGGCGGGCGTGGTCGCCTCTTCCGGGCGCATGACCTCGCGGCCGCGCAGGATGGCTACCTTGTTTTCCACGGTGATCTGGGTGCGGCCGACAGCGCGCAGCACCGCGCCGTTGACGATCGCCTTTTCGCCGTCGCGAAGCGTGATGCGGAGCATGAGACGTGCCTTTCACAGAAGCAGAAGGAGCTTTCCGATATTATAGGAGTAATTTGCCGGGCAGCACGCGATCACCCGGCAAATTTTGCCGCCCCATATATTTCGTTAGGAAATTCAACACCCGCTTTTGGGTCGGCCGCATGGCGATCCTACAATGAAGGCGTGGCCTGCGTTCTGTCCGCGGGCATTCCTAGGAGTGTAAGCTTTGGGCCTCTATTCCGCTCTCTATGCAGGCGTTTCCGGGCTAAGCGCCCAGTCCAGCGCCATGGCCACGGTCGCCGACAACATCACCAATATCAACACGGTCGCGTACAAGGGTGTCGAAGCCCAGTTCCGCACGCTTGTGACCGACGGGCGCGCGACGAGCGACTATTCGGCCGGCGGCGTTGCCGCGACGCCGGTTTCCGGCGTGTCGAAGCAGGGCCTGCTCCAGGCATCGGGCAGCAGCACCGACCTCGCCATCGACGGGCAGGGCTTCTTCATTACCCGCACCGGCCTTACCGCCTCCGACCCCGTCGCCTATACCCGCGCCGGCTCGTTTAAGCCGGACGAGGAAGGCTATATGCGCAATTCGTCCGGCCTGTATCTCTATGGCTGGCACCTGGATGCGACCGGCAACTATACAAACACCGGCAGCCTTTCCGCGCTGCAGCCGGTGCGGCTGAGCGATCTGGTTGGCACGGCCGCGCCGACCACCAAGATTTCGGCGCGCATCAACCTGCAGTCGGATGCGACGACCTTTACCGGCACCTACACGGCCGGGAGCATGGCGTCGGGCGCAGTCACGCCGACCTTCTCGCGCTCGTTCACCGTCTATGACTCGCAGGGTGGCAGCCACCAGCTCAACATGGCGTTCCTGAAGACCGGGGCGAACAGCTGGAAGGTCGAGAACTATGTGTCTCCGGCCAGCGACGTTACCGCCACCGGCGGTGTCGTCAGCAGCGGCACCGTGCTGTTCAACGGCGACGGCAGCCTGAACAAGGCCGGCTCGACCGCTGCATTGTTCAGCCCGCTGAGCATCAGCTACACCAACGGCGCCACTTCGGTGCCGATCACGATGAACCTGGGCGACGATGGCGGCATCAACGGCCTGACCGCGTTCGGCCAGCCTTCCTCGCTGATTTCGGGTGGTTCGGACGGCGGCATCCTTGGCAACATCGCGTCGGTGGAAGTGTCGAAGCAAGGCGAGGTCAGCGCGATCTTCGACGACGGTTCGACCCGCAAGGTGTTCCAGCTTCCGATTGCGACCTTCCCCAATCCGAACGGGCTGACCCGTGCGTCGGGCAATGCCTATTCGGCGAATCGCCAGTCGGGTTCGATGACGATGAACGCGCCGGGCCAGCTCGGGGCGGGCTCGCTCTCGTCGAACACCCTGGAGGCCTCGACCGTCGACCTGGCGGGCGAGTTCACCAACATGATCCGCTTCCAGCGCGCCTATAGCGCATCGTCCAAGATCATCACGACGGTGGACGACATGCTGCGCGAAGTCAGCGATCTGAAGCGCTGACGACTGACGCCGGGGGACCACCGCAATGGCGCTGAGCGACATATTGGGAAGCGCGGCTTCCGGCCTGGCAGCAGCCCAGGCCGGACTCCGTGCCGTGTCCAACAACATCGCCAATGTCGGGGTCACCGGCTACGCGCGCGAGCGGGTGCCGGTTGCCACCTCGGTGGTGTCGGGCCAGATCAGCGGCGTGACCGTGGGCGAGCCGGAGCGGGTTGCAGACCGCTTCCTGGAAGCGACCGTCTATCGCCGCGCCGGCGATTACGGCCGTGCCGATGTCAATTCCAGCTATCTGGACCGCTTGCAGGCGCTGCTCGGCCAGCCGGGCGCATCCTCGGGCCTGCCGGCGCGGCTGGACGCAATCAGCGCGTCGGCCGTGGCGATGACCGGATCGCAACAATCTGCACAGACGGTCGCGGTGTTCACTGCCAATGTGCAGGATGCGTTGTCGTCGATGCAGCAGACGACGCGCGACGTCGATGGCCTGCGCGCCGATGTCGAATCCGAAGTCGGCTATTCGATCGACCGGATCAACACGCTGCTCCAGCAGATCAACAATCTGAACGGTACCATGGCGCAGGCCAAGGGGCTGGGCCGCAGCGCAGGCGGTGCCGCCGACCAGCGCATGAACGCGATCGAGGAGCTGAGCGGCCTCATGTCCGTCAACGTGCGCGACCAGGCGGACGGGCGCGTGACGATCGAAACCGCCTCGGGCGCGATGCTGCTCGACAACCGGTTGCGCCAGCTCGATTATCCCAACAACAACACCGGCACGTCGCAGCTCAGCTATCCGGACATCAGCATTCGGTTCGCCAATAGCGACGGGTCGGTGGGGGCTGCGACCGGCGAGAAGATCGATTCCTCGGCGGTCGGCGGCAAGCTGGGCGGCCTGCTCGACTTGCGCGATCGCTCGCTGCCCGCCTTTTCCGAACAGATGGGCGTGCTGTTCAGCGGCCTTTCGGAGGCGCTGAATTCGGTTTCCAATGCCGGCACCACGGTTCCGCCGCCGCAGACGCTGACCGGGCGCCAATCGGGACTGGTGGGGACGGACCGGCTGGGCTTCACCGGGGCCGCGACCTTTGCCGTCACCAAGGCGGACGGCACGCTGGTCGCCAGCACCAATGTCGATTTCGACGCGCTCGGCCCTGCCGCGACCGTCAACGACATGGTGAGCGCAATCAACAGCGGGCTGGGCGGAGCGGGCACGGCCAGCTTCACCAACGGCGTGCTCAGCATCAGCGCTGCCGCCAGCGGCAATGGCGTAGCCGTGGCGCAGACGCCGGGCGATGCCAGCAGCCGCGCCGGGGTAGGCGTGGCGCAATATTTCGGGCTCAACGATCTGGTCCGCAGCGACAGCAGCACGCTGGTGCCGAGCGGCTTCGTCTCCAGCGACAAGCATGGCTTCACCACCGGCCAGTCGGCGCAGATCGTGCTGCGCGACGCCTCGGGCCTGGCGCTGACCAGCTATACGCTGCAGCCGACGAGCGGCGGCACGATGGGCGATCTGGTAACCCAGCTACAGGGCAGCCCGCTCGGCAATTTCGGCACCTTCTCGCTCGACAATCGCGGGCGGATGCGGTTCGATCCTGCCACGTCGGTGTCCGGGGCGGTGCTGTCCGTTCCTTCGGATTCAACCGATCGCTATGGCAGCGGGCGTAGCTTCAGCGCGCTGATGGGGCTGAGCGGCCTCAACAGCGGCCTCGCCAGTGCGACGGTTCGCACAGACATCATCGCCGATCCCACCAGGCTGCCGCTGGCGCAGCTCAACACCAGCGCGGCGGTCAATACCAAGGCGCTGGGTGCGGGCGATACGCGCGGCGCCACCGCCTTTGTCGACAAGCTGGCGGGCACGCTTGATCTGGGCAAGGACGGCGTCGTCTCGGTCGGGCGATTTTCCTCCAAATTGCTGGGTAGCGCGGGCCTTCAGGCCAGTCAGGCCAAGAGCAGCCTCGACGACGCCAATGCCCGCAAGGCCGATGCGGTGAACCGCCGCGACAGTTATTCGGGCGTCAATATCGACGAGGAGCTGTCGCAGATGGTGGTGCTGCAGAACAGCTATTCGGCAGCGGCGCGGGTGATGAGCACCGCCAGCCAGATGTACGACACGCTCATCCAGATGGTTCGGTAAGGGAACAGCATCATGTCTCGCGTCGCCACGATTCCGCTTCAGCGCACTATGGCCGATGCCATCCAGACCGCGCAGGAGAAGCTCGCCGTCAGCCAGACGCGGCTGTCCACCGGCAAGAAGGCTGCCGATTTCGCCTCGCTGGGCACAGAAACGGTGCGCAACCTTTCGGCGCACAGCCTGCTGGCGCAGCAACAGGCGCAGTCGACCGTGGCCAAGCGCGTCAGCACCACCATGTCGCTGTATCAGGGCCATATTCAGGGCATCCAGACCTCGGTGGAGGATCTGCGGCAGCAGATCATGACCGCGATCGGCACCGGCCAGTCGGCGGGCCTGCAGGAAGCCGTGGAAAGCTCGTTCCAGCAGATGCGCGCCTCGCTCAACGCCACCGAGGGCGGCACGCCGCTGTTCGGCGGATCGCAGACCAACCAGTCGCCCTTCTCGGTCGCGACGCTGGCCGATGCCGCCACCGTCCCAGCCAGCGCCGCTTTCCACGACGACAATGTACTTGCCAGCGCGCGCGTGTCGGATGGGGTGGATGTTACCTATGGCGTCAACGCCAGTTCGATCGGCCAGGGGCTTTATCAGGCGTTCCAGACGCTCGCCCAAGCCGGCAGCATCGGCGCGAGCCTTACCGATGCGCAAAAGGCATCGCTGCAGCAGGCCGTTAGCCAGATCGACACCGGGCTGGGCAGCCTGCGTGCCGTCAACGCCGACAACGGTCGCAAGCAGAACCAGGTCGACGATCTATCCAGTCGGGGCGAGGATCGCGCGATCCTGCTTCAGGGCGTGATCCAGAATAACGAGGATGCCGATCTGGGGCAGGTCGCGGTCGATCTTGCCCAGCAAAAGACCGTGCTGGAGGCGAGCTATTCGGTCTTCTCGCAGCTCTCCAGCCTCAGCCTCGTCAAATATCTCTAAGCGCGACGGCCCGCTCGATCACGGCGCGCAGCATCGCGGCGGTGATACGGCCGGTATTCTGGTTGTAGCGCGAGCAGTGATAGCTATCGATCAGCCACTGCCCCTTGGGCAGGCGGTGCTCCGCGCCGTGGGCGAAGCGCAGCTTGGGCAGCTTGCCGCCCATCGCCTTCACCGCCGACTGGTGCGCGATTTCGCCCAGCGCCACCACCACGGGCGCACGCAGTTCCGCCTGCAGAAAGGGGCGGCAGGCATGGATTTCGGCCGGTGCAGGCCGGTTTTCCGGCGGCAGGCACCGCACCGCATTCAGAATCAGCACGCCACGCGGCTCACCGGCTTCGGCCAGTCCCAGTTCCGTCAGCACCTGAAACAACAGATCGCCTGATCCATCGCCGGTAAAGGTGCGGCCGGTGCGGTTGGCGCCGGTGCGCCCCGGTGCGAGCCCGACAATCGCGATCGGCGCATCGGCATCGCCGAGCGACGGCACCGGTGCGTTCCACCATTCGGGCTGCTCCTCCCGCAATGCCGTACGCAGCGCCACCAGACGGGGGCAGAGCGGGCAATCGCGATCGGGCAGGGGGCTTGGCGCAGACATGGTGCCGCGATAGGCCCCGCGATGTGGCCAGTTCAAGCTATGCAATCGCCCTGGGTTCGAATCGTCGCGGTCGCCACGGCGCGCCTGAGCGTGAACTCGCCGCCGCGCTCGCCCATATCGGCGGGGTCATCGCCTGTTCGCCGATTCTCCGCACCGCCCCCATCGGCCCTTCGCGCCGACGGTTTGCCAATGCAGTAGCGCTGGTGGCGAGCGACGAGACGCCCGATGTGCTGCTCCGCCGGCTCAAGGCCATCGAGCGCAGCTTTGGCCGCCGCCGCGGCCAGCCCTGGAGCGCGCGCGTGATCGATCTCGACATCATCCTGTGGTCGGGCGGCTGCTGGAGCAGCCCGGGCCTGACCGTGCCGCATACGCGCTTCCGCGAGCGCCGTTTCGTGCTGGCACCGCTGGCGGCGGTGGCGCCCGACTGGCGCGACCCTGTGAGCGGCCGGCGGATCGCCCAGTTGTTGCACGCAGTTGACCGCGCCCGCCCACTTCCCTAGGTGGCGCGGCGTGGGTCCGTAGCTCAGTCGGTAGAGCAAGCGACTTTTAATCGAGAGGTCCCGGGTTCGAATCCCGGCGGACCCACCACACTCTCACACCGCATCGTCATCTGGTCCCGAGGGCGTCCCGCTGCATTCAGAATTGATGCCCGGGCGCTATGGTGTCGCGCCCTGCGGGTATAATCCTGCTTCCCCCGGGGAGGCTGCTTTGAGAGTTACGCCGCTGAAAAGGGCGCACAGGGGCGCCGCAAATACTAGAGCGTTTTCACCATGGGCGAAAACGCTCCAGATATTTGGTTGCCGCATTTTCCGAGTCGTTGACCGTACACGGTCAACTTGAAAATGCTCTAGGTAAATCCCCTCGGCTCCTGGCGCTGGCGACGAGAGTTACCCGACAGCCATCTATAATTAGGGCGATGCCGTCTGCGTCCTGCGGGTGGCGAGAACCTATGCTCGGGCGCTCCATGATCGATCTTGCGAACACCATGATTTCGAAGCGGCTGCGAATGATCGCGGCGCTTCCGGCCGTCGCGGCCCTGTTGTTCGCAGGAAACATGCTGTTCCAGCTGGCGAGCGCCCGCAGCGACGCCGGGCAACTGGCGGCAGGTACCGCGCTTTCGGTGCAGCTGGGCAACCTTGTACACGAGCTGCAGCGCGAGCGGGGCTTTTCCGCCGGCTATACCAGCAGCAAGGGGGCCAAATTTGCGGACGACCTGCCAAGCCAGCGCGCCCGCACCGACCAGAAGATCGCGGTTCTGAAGGCTGCGCCCGCCAGCGATGGGCTGACGGAGGTTTCACAACAGCTTGGCGACATCAGCGCGCTGCGGGCGGCGATCGACCGGCGATCGCTGAGCGTTCCCGCACTTGCCGCGCGGTACACAGGCATCGTCAATGCATCGCCGAATGCGATCGAGCGGCTGGCTACTTCCAACGCTTCCGGCGCACAGGCGCGCGCACAGGCCGCCTATATCCAGATCACCCGGGGCAAGGAGGCTGCCGGGCTGGAGCGCGCAATGGGCGCGACGGGCTTCGGCGCCGGCCATTTCGAGCCTGCGACCTATCGATCCTTTGTCGGCTTCATCGCGCTACAGGATGGTGCCTTCGGCCGTTTCCGCCAGCTGGCGACGGATGCGCAGCGCGCGGCACTCGAGCAGTTGCTGGCGGATTCGAACGCGCAAACCGTTCAGCAATATCGCGACGCAGCCTTCCAGAGCGGCGCGACCGGACAGCCGATCACGGGGGATGCCGCCGGCTGGTGGAAAGCCGCCAGTGCGCGCATCGAAGGCCTGAAGGCTCTGGAAGATTCGGTTGCCAACGGGATGATCGCCGATGCCGAGGCGAGCAAGACGCGCGCCGACATGCTGCTGCTGGGCACCGCGTTGCTCCTGCTCCTCATCGGCGCGGCGCTGGTGCTGCTGGTGCGGCGCATCACCCAAAGCATCACTGCCCCGCTTGAACAGATCCGCTCCGCCACCGAATCCATCGCGCGCGGGGAATTGCGCGGCGACATCGCCTTGCCTGCCGACGACAATGAGTTGACGGCGCTGGGCAAAAGCGTCGGCATGCTCCGCACGCAGCTGCGCGAAGCCGAAGATGCGCGCGCGGCGCAAACCAAGCTGATCGTCGAGAGCGTCGGCACCGGTCTTGCTGCGCTGGCGCAGGGCAACCTTGTCCACCGCATCACCACCGAACTTACCGGCCCCTTTGCCGTGCTGAAGTCCAACTTCAACGCGGCGAGCGAAAGTCTGTGCACGCTGATCGGCACGACGCTGCGAAGCGCGGAAGCCATCCGTTCGGGTTCGAGCGAAATCTCGCAGGCCGCAACGGACCTGGCGCGCAGAACCGAAAGCAGCGCCGCCACGCTGGAAGAAACCTCCGCCTCGCTGGTCGAAGTCGATGCGCGGGTGCGGGCGACGGCTGATTCCTCGCGCGAAACGCTGCGCCGCGCAGATGAGGCGATCGCCACGGTGCAGCAGGGGCGCACGATCGCGTACCAGGCAGTCGACTCGATGGGAGAGGTGGCGGTCAGCGCGCAGGACATCGACTCGGTTATCGAAGGGCTCGACAAGATCGCGTTCCAGACGCGCGTGCTCGCGATGAATGCGGCAGTAGAAGCAGGGCGCGCCGGCGAGGCGGGCCGCGGCTTTGCTGTGGTGGCGGATCTGGTTTCCGCGCTGGCGATGCGCGCCGAGGAAGAGGCGAAGCGCGCGCGGGAACAACTGACCGTAACCCAGGCCGGCATTGCCGCCGCCGTAGAATCCGTGCGGAGCGTCGATGGCGCGCTCGATGCGATTGCCACGGGCGTCGAGGCATTCCATCACCTGATCGGCACCATTACCGAGCATAACGACGCGCAGTCGCTGTCGCTGGGCCAGATCACCGTTGCCGTCGCCGATGTCGACCGCGCGACGCAGCAGAATGCCGCGATGGTGGAACAGACCTCGGCCGCGGCAATGAGCCTGGCCAGCGAAGTCGAGATACTGGCGAGCCAGGCGCAGCGCTTCGAAGTCACGCGGTCCGAAGCGCGCGGCGGCTGCGGGCGTGCTTACGCGGCTGCGGGGGCAATGGCGGCGTGACCGGTGAAGGGCCTGTGCGTCACGCGGAGACCGCTACGGCGACCTGCTAAACAAACCGGCGATTTCAAGAAGATGGTCGGGGAGAGAGGATTCGAACCTCCGGCCCCTGCCTCCCGAAGACAGTGCTCTACCAGGCTGAGCTACTCCCCGACGGAGTCCGGTCCAACATGCTTTCGGGAGCAGACCGGCTTGAGCTTGGAGGCGCGCCTATAAGGGTGGGTTCGGGGGCCGTCAAGCGCCCTGTGCAGCCTTGCGTGGCATTTTGTGCGCGCTGCCGGAACGCGGCCGCTCGACCAGCCGGCAAGGGGAATGCTAGGCGGGCCGGGTGAGCCTGCTCGAAACCCTCGCAACCCTGTTGGGCTTGATCAACGTCACGCTCGTCGTGCGCCGCAGCCTGTGGAACTATCCGTTCGCACTGGCGATGGTGTCGCTCTACGCCTGGATCTTCTTTTCGCAGAAGCTGTACAGCGACGCGCTGCTCCAGCCCTTTTATTTCGCCGTCAATTGCTATGGCTGGTGGAACTGGGGCCGTGCCAAGGCGGCGGTGGGCGAGGTGGCAGTGGAGCGGCTGGGCAACAATGCCCGGCTCGGCTGGCTGGCGGCATGTCTGGTGGCGGCGCTGGCCTGGGGTGCGATGATGCACCGCTTTACCGATGCGGCTGCGCCCTGGTGGGACGGCAGCATCGCCGTGATGAGCGTTGCCGCGCAACTATTGCAGTCGCGTCGTTTCGTCGAATGCTGGTGGTTGTGGATCGCCGTGGACCTTGCCGCGATTCCGCTTTTTCTCATCAAGGGTTTGTGGCTTACTTCCGGCCTCTATTGCATTTTCCTGCTGCTTTCGGTTTGGGGGCTGATCGACTGGATGCGAGCACGGACATGAGCCCCCGAACAATCTGCCTGCACGGCCCGGAAAGCACGGGGAAGACGACGCTGGCCGCGCGACTGGCGGCGCATTTCGGCGGCGAGGTGCTCGACGAATATGGCCGCGAATATGCCGAGGCGCGCGGCATTGCCTTTACGATGCGCGACCTGATCGAAATCGCCAAGACGCATGACGCCGGCACGCGGATGATGCTGGCGGCGGGGGCCGATCCGCTGATCCTCGATACCGACCCGCTGATGACGGCGGTGTGGGCCGAAATGCTGTTCGGCGAGCGCGATCCCTGGTTCGACCGCTGGGACGGACTGGCGGACTTCTACCTGTTGTTCGATGTCGATCTGCCCTGGGTGGCGGATGGCACGCGGATGTTCGGCACGGCCGAGCAGCGCCAGCGCTTTTTCGACCTGTCGCGCGCCGAACTGGACCGCCGCGGCGTGCGCTGGGCGCTGGTGCAGGGCGAGGGCGATGCGCGGTTCGCGCAGGCCGTAGCGGCAATCGAGGCGGCGCGGGTCGAGCTTGCCTGAAGGGCGCTCAGCCGCGCATCTGTTGCCCAAATACAACGTCTCGGCCGCCTCCTGTTGCAATGCGGCAAATCGCTGCAATCTTGTCACAACATGTTCACAATCGGGGCCTAACGCGCGGCCGACGGCACGGGGTTAATGAACATCAAGCAATTGTGATTGCTGGACTTTCCAGCGGTCGGTTGCGTCGTGCCGTGTACATATAAACACAATGTCCAATCGGGGAAAATTCATGCTTCATTTCGCGCGCGACAAGCGCAGCCTGATGATCGGCGCCGCCCTTGGCGCGCTCTTCGCCTCCACCACTGCCTTTGCCCAGACCCAGCCGGCGCAGCCCGCTGCGACTGCCGATGAAGGCCTGCAGGAAGTGGTCGTGACGGCCGAGCGCCGTCCGGAAAACCAGCAGAACGTGCCGCTGTCGGTCGCCGTGCTGCCGGCTGCGCAGGCGCGCGACTATACCGCTGGCGGCGACGACACGCTGCTCGCGCTGTCGGGCAAGGTGCCGGGCCTGTATGTCGAATCCTCGACCGGCCGCATCTTCCCGCGCTTCTACATTCGCGGCCTGGGCAACGTCGACTTCTACCTCGGCGCGTCGCAGCCGGTGTCGATCATCCATGACGACATCGTGCTCGAGCATGTCGTGCTCAAGTCGAACCCGGTGTTCGACGTGAACCAGATCGAAGTGCTGCGCGGTCCGCAGGGCTCGCTGTTCGGCCGCAACACCACGGCCGGCATCATCAAGTTCGACACGATCCGCCCGACCCAGGACTATGAAGGTCGCGCCACCGCCAGCTATGGCAGCTATAACAGCGTGAACCTCGATGCCGGCGTCGGCGGTCCGATCATCAAGGACAAGCTGGCCTTCCGCATCTCCGGCCTGTGGCAGCATCGCGACGATTATATCGACAATACCTATTCGGGTCCGAGCTTCGACGGCACCGTGGCGCCGAAGAAGAAGGCAGCCGGCGGCTTCAACGAGCGCGACGTGCGCGTGCAGCTGCTCGCGACGCCGACCGACAACCTTTCGGTCCTCGCCTCGACCCATGCGCGCTGGTATGACGGCACCGCCACTGTGTTCCGTCGCGGCGCGCTGAACCTGGGCTCGAACCAGATCAACGGCGTGCAGTTCACCAGCGCGCGCTGGGACGAAGGCGCGAACAATCCGCAGAGCTACAACACCGCCGGCGGATCGGTGCATGTGAACTGGGAGCTGGGCGGCGTCACGCTCACCTCGATCACCGGCTATGAGACGCTGTCGGGCTTTAGCCGCGGCGATACCGATGGCGGCGCGGCCGCCGATTTCGGCAATGCCGGCTTTGGCGAATCGATGGGCCGCGTGCGCGGGCTCGACCAGTGGTCGCAGGAAGTGCGCGCTGCCAGCAATGGCGCAGGCCCGCTGAAGTGGCAGGTCGGTGCGCTCTATTTCGACTCGCGCGACATCACCGATTTCTACCAGCGCGCCTATTTCCTGAGCGGTGCGGCGAACAACCCGAACAACTGGGTGCGGCTGCACAATGTCAACACGAGCTGGGCGGTGTTCGGCCAGGTCAGCTATGAAGTCGCGCCGAAGCTGACGATTACCGCCGGCGGCCGCGTGACCCAGGACACCAAGACCACCGATCTGCTGAAGACGGCGGATACCGCTGCGGGTGTCGTGACCTACAAGGGCCGCCGCCACGTCCGCCTGTCGGACACGCAGCCGAGCTGGGATCTGAGCGCCCGCTATGAAGTGAACCCGGACGTGAGCGTCTATGCCCGCGTCGCCAAGGGCTTCCGTGGCCCGACCATTCAGGGTCGCTCGGCGGTGTTCAACTCGGACTTCACCACCGCCAATTCGGAAACGATCCTGTCGTGGGAAGCGGGTGTGAAGACCCAGCTCGCCAACACGCTGCGCTTCAACCTGACCGGCTTCTACTACACGCTCGACAACATCCAGCTGAATGGCAACGACGCCAACGGCAACGGCGTGCTGCTCAACGCCAACAAGGCCAAGGCTTACGGCGTGGAAGCCGATATCGACTGGCATCCGGTGCGCAACCTGTCGATCCAGGCGGGCGCGAGCTGGCTGCACAGCGAGATCGACGACAAGAATGTCGAAGTGCAGACCTGCGCCTTCGCCGGTCAGCTTACCTGCACCGTGCTGAACCCGTATCGCCAGATCACGCTGTTCGGTGCCCCGGCCTTCCTTGCGAAGATCGACGGCAACCCGCTGCCGAACGCGCCCGAGTACAACCTGAACGTAAATGCGCGCTATGACATCCCGATGGACATTGGCGGCAAGCTGTTCATCCAGACCGACTGGAACGTGCAGGGCTACACCAACTTCGTGCTGTACAAGACGAAGGAGTTCACCGCGAACGGCAACTTCGAAGGCGGCCTGAAGATCGGCTACACGGCGCCCAGCAACAACTGGGAAATCGCAGGCTTCATCCGCAACATCACCGGCGAGAAGAACCTGAAGGGCGTGATCGAGAATTATCGCGCCGCCGTTCTCAACGAGCCGCGGGTGTTCGGCGTGTCGCTGAGCGGCAAGTTCCGCTGATCTGCAGCGCATCGCGAAAAGGCAGGGGGCGTGCCGCAAGGCGCGCCCCTTCGCTTTCGTGCATTCCGGTACTTTGGCTTTTGCGCGCACCCTGCTAACGCCGCCCGATCATGGCCACTGACATCACCAAGATCCGCAATTTCTCGATCATCGCGCATATCGACCATGGCAAGTCGACACTCGCCGACCGGCTGATCCAGCGCACCGGGGGTCTCGCCGAGCGCGAGATGTCCGAGCAGGTGCTGGACAACATGGATATCGAGAAGGAGCGCGGCATCACGATCAAGGCGCAGACCGTGCGCCTGGAATGGAAGGGCCATGTCCTCAACCTGATGGACACGCCCGGCCACGTCGACTTCGCCTATGAAGTGAGCCGCAGCCTCGCCGCCTGCGAGGGCGCGTTGCTGGTGGTCGACGCCGCGCAAGGGGTTGAGGCGCAGACGCTGGCGAACGTGTACCAGTCGATCGAGCACGACCATGAGATCATCCCGGTCATCAACAAGATCGACCTGCCTTCGGCCGAACCGGAAAAGGTGAAGACCGAGATCGAGGACGTGATCGGCCTTGACGCCTCGAACGCAGTGCTGGCGAGCGCTAAGACCGGCATCGGCATCGACGAGATCCTCGACGCGATCGTCGAGCGTATTCCCGCGCCCAAGGGCGATCCGGAGGCGCCGTTGAAGGCGATGCTGGTCGATAGCTGGTACGACCCGTATCTGGGCGTCGTCATCCTTGTCCGCGTGATCGACGGGACGATCAAGAAGGGCCAGCAGGTCAAGTTCATGCAGACCGGCACGACCCATCTGGTCGACCGTGTCGGCGCGTTCCGCCCGAAGATCGAGCAGCTTCCCGACCTCGGCCCCGGCGAGATCGGCTTCATCACCGCGCAGATCAAGGAAGTCGCACAGGCCCGCGTCGGCGACACGCTGACCGACGCCAAAAAGCCCGCCGCCGAACCGCTGCCGGGCTTCAAGGAAGTCCAGCCGGTGGTGTTCTGCGGCCTGTTCCCGGTCGACGCGGCGGACTTCGAAAAGCTGCGCGAAAGCATCTCGAAGCTTCGGCTGAACGATGCCTCGTTCAGCTTCGAGATGGAAACCTCGGCCGCGCTCGGCTTCGGCTTCCGCTGCGGGTTCCTGGGCCTGTTGCACCTGGAGATCATCCAGGAGCGGCTGATGCGCGAGTACGACCTCGACCTCATCACCACTGCGCCCAGCGTGGTGTACAAGATGCGCCTCACCAAGGCGGCCGGCGAGACCGAGGGCAAGGAGATCGAGCTCCACAACCCCGCCGACATGCCCGATCCCAACCGCATCGACGAGATCGAGGAGCCGTGGATTCAGGCGGTGATCTATGTGCCTGACGAATATCTGGGGCCGATCCTGAAGCTCTGCCAGGACCGCCGCGGCATCCAGAAGAACCTCACCTATGTCGGCGGCCGTGCCCAGGTAACCTACGAGCTGCCGCTCAACGAAGTGGTGTTCGACTTCTACGATCGCCTCAAGTCGATCAGCCGCGGCTATGCGAGCTTCGACTATGAGCAGATCGGCCACCGCGCCGGCGACCTCGTCAAGATGAGCATCCTCGTCAACAACGAGCCGGTCGATGCGCTGAGCATGATCGTCCACCGCTCGACCGCGGAGAGCCGCGGCCGCGGCATGTGCGAGCGGCTGAAAGACCTGATCCCGCGCCACCTGTTCAAGATCCCGATCCAGGCGGCTATCGGCGGCAAGGTGATCGCCCGCGAGACGATCGCCGCGCTGCGCAAGGACGTGACCGCCAAATGCTATGGCGGCGACGCCACCCGCAAGCGCAAGCTTCTGGAAAAGCAGAAGGAAGGCAAGAAGCGGATGCGCGAATATGGCAGCGTGCAGATCCCGCAGGAGGCGTTCATCGCCGCGCTGCGGATGGGCGAGGAATAAGCGGCGCTGCACCAATCGGCTTGGATGGCCACGCACCCCCATCGTCATGCCAGCGCAAGCTGGCATCTCCTGCAGTAGCACCGTTCCGTTTTCGCCCGGCCTCCCGGAGACACCAGCTTTCGCTGGGGCGACGGCTGGTGGTAAGGGTTTCAATCTGCGGATGAGCCCACATCAACGCAACTTGGTGTTACACGCCATTCAGCCCTTCCCGAACTAGCGCGCACCATCGCGCTGCGCATAACGATGCCGGGCCGATTACCGGACGCGGAACGCGCGCGCCGGCTTAAGAAATTTTGCAATAATTTGTAACGCATCGCGCTATTTCGGGCCGGTAGTTCCATAATGGTTGCGATTAACCCAATGCGATCCGGCATTAATTTTCTTGACGAGCATGGTTAACAAATGACTAACTATCATGAGGCGACGGTAAGGCCGCGCCCGGTAGAGGGGGATTAGGATGACCATCGGGACAAGGATCAAGCAACTGGCCGCAACCGGCGCGGCGGTTCTGGCGCTGGCAGGCGCGGTGGCGCCGGCGCACGCACAGCTCAAGATCAACCTGATCGACAATGGCGGCGTGAAGGGAAGCGCGGCGGAAAAGGGCTTCGAGATCGCCGCTGCCTATTGGGAAAGCGTGATCACCACCAACGTCACGGTCAATCTGGGCGTGGGCTATAGCAAGCTGGGCCAGGACATTATCGGCTCGACCGGCAGCACCCGCTATGAAGTGGCGGCAGAGGATGTGATCGGCGCGCTGAAGGATGTCGGCACGTCATCGCTCGACGCGGCGATCGTGTTGCCTACGCTGTCCTCGAAAACCTATCAGGATCCGTTGTTCGGGGCGATCCACGGCATTTCGATGATCCGCAACGGGCCGACGAGCAACAGCGGCACCGGCATCGACCTGAATTCGGTGAAGTATGACACCAGCATCACGCGCGACAATGCGCGGCTGGTGGCGACCTCTGCCAATCTGAAGGCGCTGGGCTATGGCCTGTCCGGCAAGGATGCCAACATCACCTTCAGCTCGGCATTCAGCTTCGATTTCGATCCGACCAACGGCATTTCCGCCGGGAAGATGGACTTTATCGGCGTGGCCATCCACGAAATCGGCCATGCGCTGGGCTTCACCAGCGGCGTCGACCTGTACGATCAATATTCGGGCGTCGGCCCGGGCGCCTCGATCGGTAGCCAGGTGAACTGGGACAACCAGACGGCAGGGTCGGTGCTCGACCTGTTCCGCTACAGCACCGATCCGCGCAATGCGGTGCCCGGCAGCGGGCCGGCGCTCGACTGGAGCGTCGGCACGCCTTCCTATTTCTCGATCGATGGCGGGCTCACCCAGTTCAATGGCCGGTCGAGATTCTCGACTGGGGAATATAATGGCGACGGCCGCCAGGCGTCGCACTTCAAGGACACGGCCTCTTCGGCGGGCGGCTGCAACGGCTATGCCCAGATCGGTGTGATGGACCCGACCTTCTGCTATGGCGAGATGGGCGTGATTACCGCGACCGACCTCGCCGCATTCGATGCGATCGGCTGGAACCTGAACGTCGATGTGCTGAAGAATCGCGGCTACACCTTCAACACCAACCAGATCTATCGCGCGATCACCGGCGTGCCGGAGCCGATGAGCTGGGCGATGCTGCTCGTGGGGTTCGGCATGGCGGGCACGGCGATCCGGCGCCGCGGCGGACAGCGGCTGCCGGCAGCGGCCTGACCGACACCGGCCGGGGGAAGCGGCTGCCGTCCCAAAACGGGGCGCCGCCGCAGCCTTCGCCGGAATGGTCTAAGCCAGTTTTACCCTTTGCTAAGCCGCAAGTGCGAGGTTCCGGCGCAAACATCCTGGCCGGGGGGCCGGGATGACCGGAGACTCGCATGCGCCGCCTGCCGCTTATCGCCCCGAACCCGCCACGCCTGAGCGCGATGAGCGATCAGCTTGCAGCGATCGAAGGGCGCGGCATCTACTCGAATGGCGGCCCGGTGGTACGCGATTTCGAGGCTGCGGCGACCGCGACCCTGTTCGGCGGTGTCGGCGACAGCCTGGCGGTGAGTAACGCCACGCTGGGCCTGATGATCGCGATCCGCCATGCCGCCGGTCCGCGTGCCGGCACGGGCGCGCTGGCGCTGGTGCCCAGCTTCACCTTCGCCGCCACGGCGCAGGCGGTGCAATGGGCCGGCCTGACGCCGGTGCTGTGCGACAGCGATCCCGACGACTGGACGATGAGCGAGGCGGCTGAAGCCGCCGCCTTTGGCCGCTATGGCGACCGGGTCGCCGTCGTGGTGCCCTATGCGACCTTTGGCGCCGGAATCGATCTGGCGCGCTATCGTGCGTATCAGGCGCGGGGCGTGGGCGTGGTGATCGACGCTGCCGCCTCGCTCGGCGCGCGGGACGCGCAGGGGGGGGCGTTCGGCGCGGGGGCGCCTTTTGCCGTCGTCTATTCGATGCACGCGACCAAGGTGTTCGCCACTGCCGAAGGCGGGCTGGTGCATAGCGGCAATGCCGAACTGATTGAAGCGCTGCGCCGGATGACCAATTTCGGCTTTGCCGGCAACCGTTCGGCCGAAGGGCCGGGCATCAACGCCAAGCTGCCCGAAGTGCTGGGCCTGCTCGCCGCCGCCAAGCTGGGCGAGATCGAGGGGCTGGCGGCGCACCGCGCCCGGCTGGACCAGGTCTATCGCGACCGGCTGGGCAGTTTTGCCGACAAGCACGGGTTCGAGTTTCAGCAACTGCGCGGCACGCGGCCGGCGCTGCAGTTCCAGTCGCTGCTGCTGCCGCGCCCCTTTGCCGGCCATCGCCGCGCGATCATCGCCGCGCTGGCCGAACGCGGCATCGGCGCGGGGCATTATTTCAGCCCGCATCTGGCCGAACAGCCCTGGTTCCGTGGTCAGGCGATGATCGAGCCGCTGCCGGTGTGCGACGACATCGCCGCGCGCATCGTGTCGCTGCCGATCACCGACACGATGACCGAGGCGGATGTCGAGCATATCTGCGAGGCGCTGATGGATGCATGCCGCTCGAGCGGGCTGGACGGCATTCATGTCGACCGGCGCGGTCGCAAGGTCCATTCGGCGCTGATCGTCGGCGGCGGGCCGGCCGGTACGGCGTTGCTGACGGCGGCGACCAAGGGCGACCATTTGGTGCCGCTGGCGCGCAGCGGGCTGGCGATCATCGAGCGTGACGCGGTGCTGGGCCGGGGCGAGATCGGCACCTATGCGATCACGTCCGACAGCACGGCCGAGACCTTTCTGACGGCGGTGAAGGACAATGTGCATGGCGATATTGCCGCGCTGACCGAGCATCATGCCGGGCGCGAAGTGGCGATGCATGTCGGCCGGCTGGGCGTACCGCTCACCCGCACCACGCCGCTGCTGGAAGCGACCGGCGCGCGGCTGGGTGCGATCGTCGCCGAAGAAGGGGGCGCCGTCGTCACCCGATCCGAAGTGGTCGAGGCGCGACGCACCGCCGAGGGCGACTGGGCGGCGCGCGTCCGCAACCTCGTGACGGGCGAGGAGCGAGTGATGCGCGCGGCCAACCTCGTGATTGCTACCGGCGGCTATCAGGCGCGCGAGCATGTCGCCGGCGAACAGGTGGCGGGTGCAACGCTGGGCGAGCTGGCCGGCGACCGGCTGATGCTGGGCGACGACTTCCTGCGCGTCGGCGGGCTGGATCGGCTGCGCGCGCGCATTGCCGATTCCCGGGCGCCGCGCATCGCGATCGTCGGCGGCTCGACCAGTGCGATGGCCGCTGCGGCGCTGATGCTGAAGGCCGCACCGGCGCTGCCGCTGGGGGCGGAGGGGCTGCGTCTCTATCATCGCCGACCGCTGCGGCCCTTTTATCGCTCGGCCGAGGAAGCCCATGCCGATGGCTTCACCGATTTCGGTCCCGAGGACATCTGCCCGGTCAGCGGCTTCGTCTATCGCCTTGCCGGCTTCCGGCTGGAGGCGCGCGAGCTGGTGCTGCGGATGCTGGGCATCGGCGGCCGCGCGCCCGATCCACGCATGGGACTGCGGCGGATGACGCTCGAAAATGCCGAGGAAATCCGCGCCGAACTGATGGCTGCCGATGTCGTGATCGGCGCGCTGGGCTATCGCCCGCGGGCGCTCCCGCTCTACGACGTGGAAGGCAATCGCATCGCATTGATGGCCGATGCGCCGGGCCGCCCGCGGCTGGTTGACCAGCAATGTCGGGTGATCGACGCCGATGGGCGGCCGGTGCCGGGCGTCTTTGGGATCGGCCTGGCCTCCGGTCATGTGCCCGACGGGCCGCTGGGCGGCGAGGCGAGCTTCAGCGGCAAGGCCAATGGCCTTTGGCTGTGGCAGAACGACATCGGCCAGATGATCGTCGATCAGCTGCTGGGCGATGCGGTGCGCCGCGCCGCATGAGCGCGGTGCCCACCATATCGGTGGTGATGGCGGTCTATAACGGCGCAGCCTTGCTGCCGGATACGATCGCCAGCCTGCAGGCCCAGACGCGGACCGACTGGGAGCTGATTGCCGTCGACGATTGTTCGCGCGACGACAGCGCGGCGGTGCTGCACCGCTTCGGCGATCCACGCATCCGGGTGATCGAGGCGAACGAAAATGGCGGCCCGGTGCTGGCGCGCAACCGCGCTTTTGCCGAAGTGCGCGGCCGCTATGTCGCTGGCCTGGACCAGGACGATATTTGCCTGCCCGAACGCTTCGCGCGGCAAGTGGCGTTTCTCGATTCCGATCCGGAGACGGTGCTGGTCGCGACGGCCGCCGACCTGTTGACCGACAAGGGCGTGGAACCCGGCCGCTGGTTACGGCCGCTGACGCCGGGGCTGATCGACTGGCTGATCCTGGTGCAGAACCCGATCGTCTGGTCGTCGGTGATGTTCCGTGCGGATGCCGCGCGGCAGCTCGACCCGTTCGAGCGGCCGGAACTGCGCTATGTCGAGGATTTCGACCTCTATCACCGGCTGCGCGCCTTTGGCCGGCTGGCGCAGATCGACGAAGTGCTGCTGCGCTACCGCGTGCATGCCGGCGGTGCCTCGAACCAGTTCAACGCGACGATGCGCGCCAATGCCGAGGCGCTGCTGCGCGAACGCCATGCCGCACTGATGGGCGAGGATGCGCCCGATATTGCGCCGCTGATCGTGCGCCACCTGATGGCGCTGGAGCCGGTGCCCGATCGCGTGACGCTGGCCCGGCTGTTCGCCGGTATCGGCGTGCTCAGGAGCGCGTTCGGAGAGGTACGCGATGCGGCGGACCTGGCAGCGGTGGACCGCCAGATCTCGCGCCTGTGGTGGCGCCTGTGCCGTACCGCCGTGCGATCGGGCCGGATGGCGCTGCCGGCGCTGCTGGCGGATCGCCCGGCCGGTGTCGCGTTGAAGGACGGGGCGCCGCTGGACCTGGCGGCAAGCCAGCTTATCGGCGGGTTTCGGGCGTTACGTCGGCGCTGAGCGCCGGCGGGTCTTCTACCGGCAGGTGCGATCAGGATAGCATGGCAGGCAGCGTGCCTCCACCCTTGCCATCGCCGCCGCTTTGCGCCACCCCGGCCCCATGCTGATACGGCGGCGCGATCTGATGGCGGGCCTGGGGGCCGCGCTGGCCTTTCCGGCCCGGGCGCAGGGGCGGGCGCCGCTGGTGCTGGCCGCTGCCAGTCTGCAGGAATCGCTGAACGCTGCTGCCGACGCCTGGGCGCGGGCCGGCCATGCGCGGCCGGTTCTGTCCTTCGCGGCCTCATCGGCGCTGGCGCGACAGATCGCAGCGGGGGCACCGGCGGACCTGTTCGTATCGGCGGACGAGCCCTGGATGGACGATCTGCAGCAGCGCGGGCTGCTCGCGCCGGGCACGCGCGCGTCCTTTCTGGGCAATCGGCTGGTGCTGGTCGCACGCGCGGAGGACCGCCGAAACCTCGCGTTGCGTCCCGGCGCCCCGCTGGCGGCGATGCTGGGTGGCGGGCGGCTGGCGATGGCCGATCCGGAGTCGGTGCCTGCTGGCCGCTATGGCAAGGCTGCGCTCGAGAAGCTGGGCATCTGGAACGCGGTCGCGCCCAAGGTGGTGCGGGCGGAAAGCGTGCGGGCGGCGCTGGCGCTGGTCGAGCGGGGCGCGGCGCCGCTCGGTATCGTCTATGCGACCGACGCGCAGGCCTCGCGCGCCGTGCGGGTAGCGGGGATATTCCCGGCCGACAGTCACCCGCCGATCCGCTATCCCATCGCGCGGCTGAAGGCTGCGACCAGCCCCGATGCCGAGCCGCTGCGCCGCTTCCTCCTGTCGCGCGCCGGCAAGGCGATTTTCGCGCATTATGGCTTCACGCCGCTGTGAGCGGTGAGGAATGGGCGATCGTCGCCCTGTCGCTGAAGGTGGGGTTGGTGGCCGTATTCGGCGCGCTGCCGATCGCCTTTGCGCTGGCCTGGGCACTGGCGCGCTGGCGGTTCCCCGGCAAGCTGCTGCTCGATGCGCTGGTCCATTTGCCGCTGGTGGTGCCGCCGGTGGTGACGGGGTGGCTGTTGCTGCTGGCCTTCGCGCCGGCCGGGCCGGTGGGGGCGCTGCTCCAGCGCTGGTTCGGCATGACGGTGCTGTTTCGCTGGAGCGGCGCGGCGATCGCGGCGGGGGTGATGGCGCTGCCGCTGATGGTGCGCGCGATCCGGCTGTCACTGGAAGCCGTGGATCCCCGGCTGGAGGCGGCGGCGCGGACGCTGGGCGCCTCGCCCGCACGGGTGCTGCGCAGCGTGACGCTGCCGCTGGCGATGCCCGGGGTGATTGCAGGGCTGGTGCTGGGCTTTGCGCGTGCGCTGGGCGAGTTCGGCGCGACCATCACCTTTGTGTCCAACGTACCGGGCGAGACGCAGACGCTGCCGCTCGCCATCTACTCGGCGCTGCAGCAGCCGGGCGGGGAGGGGCAGGTGCTGCGCCTTGCCGGCATCTCGGTTGTGCTGGCGCTGGTTGCGCTGCTCGGCTCCGAATGGTTCGCGCGACGGTTGGGGCGGGGCGGTCATGTCCTTTGACATCGATGTCCGCTGCCGGCTGGGCGAAGCGGAGATAGCCTGCCGGATCGAACCCGGCGCGGGCGTGACGGTGTTGTTCGGCCCCTCTGGCGCGGGCAAGACGAGCGTGCTCAACATGGTCGCCGGGTTGCTGCGCCCCGATGCCGGGCATGTGCGGGTGGGTTCGCGCACGCTGTTCGATGCAGCCGCGGCTGTCGATCTGGCGCCGGAGGCGCGTCGTGCCGGTTATGTGTTTCAGGAGCCGCGGCTGTTTCCACATCTGCGGGTGCGGACGAACCTGTTCTACGGCCGGCCGCGCGCCGCGACGGGGAAGGGCGAGGAGGTAATCGCGCTACTCGGCATCGCCCATCTGCTCGATCGATGGCCGCGCACGCTCTCGGGCGGCGAGGCGAAGCGCGTGGCGATCGGGCGCGCCTTGCTGTCCGCGCCCGAATTCCTGCTGCTCGATGAGCCCTTGGCCTCGCTCGACCGCGCGCGGCGCGAGGAGATTATGGGCCTGCTGGAGCGGCTGCGGCGCGAGACCGGGCTGCCGATCCTGCTGGTCACGCACGATCGCGATGAGGCGGAACGGCTGGGCGACCGCATCGTCGCGATGGGCTGATCGGGGCTCAGTGCATCCAGACGCCCGCAGCCTCGGTCTGGCGGCGAGGTGCAGATGCGGATGCGGAACCGTTCGGTTTGCTGCCGATTTCGAACTGGTCGGCGGCATCGGCGAGCTGAGTCACTTCCTGCAACAGGCTGCGCGCCGAAGCCGAGGTTTCCTCCACCATCGCGGCATTTTGCTGGGTGGTGTGGTCCATGGTCCGGATCGTTTCGCCCAGCTGCGAAATCGCCTGCGACTGGACGCGGTTGTCGGACGCGACCTGCGACAGAAGCTGATGCACCGTCGCGGCATTTTCGCTGATTTCGGCAAAGGCACCGTCGACGTCCTGCACGGCGGACACGGCAGTGCCGATTTCAACCTGGGTGACGGTGAGCTGATCGCGGGCGCGCCCGGCTTCCTCCTCCGCGCGCATCGCCAGGGCCGAGACGAGATCGGCGACGACGGCGAACCCACGCCCGGCCTCGCCGGCGCGGCCTGCTTCTACGGCGGCGTTCATCGCGAGCACGCGCGTCTGGAACGCGATCTTGTCGAGCCCCTCGATTACGGCATCGATGCCCTTGGCGCTGTCCGACACGCGGCCCATGGCGGACACGGCGTTGGTAACCCGCGAGCGACCCGACTGGACGGCGTGAATCGTGTGGTCGGCCCGCTCCACCGTGGCGGTAGCCGCCTGAACCGAACTTTTGAGGCGGCTGTCGATTTCGCCCACGGTCTGGGTGGTTGCGACCAGGCTGGCAGCGGTTGCTTCGGTGCGCCGGGCGAGATCGTCAGCGGCATCGCTGATCTCGCGCGAGGCCTGGCGGAGATGGCCGGCACCGGTATGAACCGTGCCGATCAGGCCGCGCAGGCTTTCCACCGCGGCGTTGAAGTCGCGCTTCAGGCGCGCGAACGGGCCGGTTAGTTCGGCATCGACGCGCGCAGTCAGATCGCCCGTGGCGAGATTCTGGAGGCCGGCGCCTACCGTTTCAACGATCAGCGCCGTCAATGCCTGTTTCTCGCCCTCGGCGATCTGCACCTGCTGGTTGAAATGGGCGATGGCACGGGCGAGTTCGCCCAGCTCGTCGGGGCGATCGGTCTCCGGCACGGTGGTATCGGCGCCGGCGCCCAGCTTCTGCACCGCTTCGGCAAGGTCCACCATCGGGTCGACCAGACGGGCGCGGACCAGCCGGGCGATGGCCAGCCCTCCGAAGATCGCCGCAGCAAGCGTAATGACCAGCAGCGCGATCGCTATGAAGCCTAGCCGCTCACCATATTTGGCGGTTGCGCCAGAGTGCGCTTCGATCGCGTCCGATGCGGCGCTCATCGAGTCTTCTAGCTTGTGGAACAGGTCGAAGAACGCCGGGAGCATGCGTCGCGCGCCGGCTGGATCGGTCGTGGCCATTTCGGCGATGCGGGCAGCGCTATCGGCATAGGCCTTCATCGGCTCGGCGATACTGGCGGTGGCCGCCTCGACCGCGGCATTGCCCCGGAACGCGGCGTCTTCGTCGATCGCCTTGCGTAGCGCCGCGACATGCTCGGCCAGATCCTTGCGCGCGTCCTGATAGCTAAGGTGCATGCCGGGATCGGTCGATGCGAGCGCGGCGAGCACGTCGCTGCGCACCGCGTCGTGCATCATGTCGGCTTCCATATGGTTGCGCAGCAGCGCCGCAGCCTGGGCCTGACGGCCGAGCGCGGCGCCCAATTGCCAGGCTGAGACGATTCCAGTGGCACCGAGAAGCAGGAAAATCCCCAGAACAACGAGGGTTATCTTGCGAGTCGATTGTGCGATTGACTGCACGGACGGGAATCCTTTCCTAGGAATTTACCACATTTAATTCGCCCAATTCTCGCTTTTTATAGCGTAGATACGGACCGTCACCGCGTGATGCCTCTAAATTTATTGGCGAGGGGAGGAAGGGTCATGTGCGGTGCGGCATTCTATTCTGACATTCATCTTTGCCCTGGCGGTCGTGTCACCAGCCCAAGCGCAACATGCGATCGACGCGCATGTTACCGAAACGGTCGATTTCGCCACTGTCGCGCAGGGCGGTGACGATCATCGCATGCGCGTGCTCGACAATCTCGACGTGGTGGCTGACGGCGATCTCGACAAGCTGATCGGGTGGAAGCAAGCGGCCGCGCATGTCCATGTGCTCAATAATATGGGCACGCGACCGAATGACGGCGCCGACACGTTGCAGGGCGTCGACAATATCGAAGTCAAAACGCACCGGCTGCGCCTGTTCGAGGCGTGGATCGAGCAGCGGTTCGGCGCGCATACCAGCGTGCGGGCCGGGCTCTACAATCTGAACACCGAATTTTACGCCAACGAGGCAGCCGCACTATTGCTGGCTCCCGCTTATGGGGTCGGTGCCGAATTCGCAGCGACGGGCCCCAATGGTCCCTCGATTTTCCCCTCCACGGCGCTTGCCGTCCGGATCGACCATCGCGTGGAAGGCCTGGGCTATGTTCGCGCTGCGGTACTGAACGGCAATGCCGGGACGCTGGGCGACCCGAACGGCGTCGATCTGAGTTTTCGATACGGTGCATTGCTGATCGGCGAGGCCGGGGTGCAGCACAAGGGGCTGAAGCTTGCCGCGGGCTATTGGCGCTACACGCACCGCCAGTATGATTATACCGAAACCGGTGCCGACGGCGCGCCGCTGAAGCGCACGGCCCATGGCGGCTTTGTCGTCGCCGAACTGCACCTGGCCGGTGGTGAGGAAAACCGCTCGCTGACCGCCTTTGCACGGGTCGGCCTGTCCGACGGCAAAACGACGCCGTTCCAGGGCGGCTGGCAGACCGGCTTCCTGGTCGAGCGGGCGGTGCCGGGAAGACCGGATTCCGCGCTGTCCTTCGGCATCAGCCGTGGTGTTACGACGCCCGGCTATCGCGGCATGCTGCGTGACAATGCGCTGCGCGCAGCCAGTGCGGAATCGGCGTTCGAGCTGACCTATTCGGACCGCGTCTCCCGCCACCTCACCGTCCAGCCGGACGTGCAGGTCATCTTCGACCGCAACGGTGAGGAGGGCGGGCCGGCCGTCGTGATGACGACGCTCAGGCTGAAGCTGGCGCTGTGATGCCTTGGCGAGCGATGCGCCGGCGATAGCGCACCGCCCCGCCCAGCACGCCAAACCCAAGCAGCAGCATCGTCCAGGCGCCCGGTTCGGGCACCACGGCATAGCTGCTGACGCTGTTGGTGCGCCCGCTCCAGATGCCCTGCGTGCCCGCCTGTTGCAGCGACAGCACCTTTGGGCGGCTGCCGAACGGATTGTTGATCATCGCGCAGAAAGAGTTCGACGTAATCGCGCAGCCGGCGGGCTGGGGATTGGTGGCGATGATCATGATGCCCGATGAGGCAAAGGCATAATAGAGCTTGTAGGGCAGGTTGAACGAAACAATGTCCAGCCCGGCATTGGTTGCGTCGATATTGGTCGCGGTCGACGGGTCGATCGTCAGCTTGAACCGCAGTTGCACCGTGTCCGCCAATACCGGCGTGGCGGGCGTGCTATCGGCGTGGAAATTGCTGCCCGTTACGCTGTAAAACATCGTGGCGACGTCGGCATGGGCCATCGAGGGCGCAATCATTGCGCCGGCGCAGGCAAGTACATGTTTGAACATGGGGATCCCCTTTCGCATCGGGCGGGCCATTTTTACTTGCGCCGCCGGCGCCGGGATCATCCCTTGTCGTTGTTGCTCGATTTTTTCTGAAGTGGTTCTATGTTGTTGATCGGGCAATGAAAAAGCCGCCGCCCGGCATTCCGGACGGCGGCCTTTTCCATTTCAGGCGTTCAGCAGGTGCTTGGCCGCTGAACGGGGCGGATCACTCCGCCTCGTTCAGATACTCGCCGGCATCCGCATCGGTGCCATGGCCCGAGGGGGCCACCGACGCCAGGGGATCATCCCCGGTGCCGGCCGCATCGCGCGGGCTGCGGGCGAGTTCCGCGGCATGTTCTTCCGCTGCGCTCGCCGGCGCGATGAGCGAGGCATCCTGCATCTTGCGCTGGGCGACGCGCAGCGCCGCATCACGCGAGGTGGCCGCGACGCGCAGACGGTTCATGCCCGCGCCGGTACCGGCGGGGATGAGACGGCCCACGATCACATTCTCCTTCAGGCCGAGCAGCGTGTCCTTCTTGCCCTGCACCGCGGCTTCGGTGAGCACGCGGGTGGTTTCCTGGAACGACGCCGCCGAGATGAAGCTGCGGGTCTGCAGCGACGCCTTGGTGATGCCGAGCAGGATCGGCTTGCCCTGGGCCGGAGCCTGGCCCGGAGCGAGCTTCGCATTGTGCTCGTCCATTTCGTCGCGATCGACCTGCTCGCCCGCCAGCAGCGTGGTGTCGCCGCCATCGGTGATCTCGACCTTCTGCAGCATCTGGCGAACGATCACCTCGATGTGCTTGTCGTTGATCTTCACGCCCTGCAGTCGATAGACTTCCTGGATTTCGCTGACCAGATATTCGGCCAGCGGCTCGATGCCGAGCACTTCCAGAATGTCGTGCGGATCGGGGCTGCCGCCGATCAGGTTGTCGCCACGCTTGACGTAGTCGCCTTCCTGAACGTCGATAACCTTCGACTTCGGCACCAGATATTCCACGACCTCGCCGCCGTCCTCCGGCTGGATGCCGATCTTGCGCTTGGCCTTATAGTCCTTGCCGAACACCACGCGGCCCGAGACCTTGGCGATGATGGCATTTTCCTTGGGCTTGCGCGCTTCGAACAGCTCGGCAACGCGCGGCAGACCGCCGGTGATGTCGCGGGTCTTGGCGGATTCGCGGGCCACACGGGCCAGCACGTCACCACCCTGCACCGTGGCACCATCCTCGACCGAGATCACTGCGCCCGGCGCCAGCATGTAGCGGGCGGCTTCGGCAGCATTCTCGCCGGTCAGGGTCAGGCGAGGACGCAGATCCTCCTTCTTCCCCGCACCGCGATATTCGGTGACGACGCGCTGGGCGATGCCCGTCGCTTCGTCGACCTGCTCGGTCATGGTCTTGCCGTCGATCAGGTCCTGATACTTCACCGTACCGCCGGTTTCGGTGATCACCGGCATGGTGAACGGATCCCATTCGGCCATCCGGTCGCCCTTCGACACCACATGGCCGTCGTCGAACATGACGTACGCACCGTACGGGATCTTGTGGACGGCCAGTTCGCGACCTTCCATGTCGAGGATCGCGATTTCGCCCGAACGGCTCAGCACCACGCGACGGCCGCGCTGGTCCTCGATCAGGCGCAGGTCGCGGAATTCGGCCTTGCCGTCGACCGGCGCTTCCAGGTTCGACTGTTCGTTGAGCTGCGCCGCACCGCCGATGTGGAAGGTACGCATGGTCAGCTGCGTGCCCGGCTCACCGATCGACTGCGCCGCGATGACACCGACCGCTTCGCCGATGTTCACCGGCGTACCGCGGGCGAGGTCACGGCCATAGCACTTGCCGCACACGCCGAGCTTGGCTTCGCAGACCAGCGGCGAACGAATCTTCACCGACGGAATGCTGAGCGCCTCGATCTGCGCGATCATTGCTTCGTCGAGCAGCGTGCCGACCGGGATCGCCACTTCGCCCGTCTTGGCGTCGACGATGTCCTCGGCCGTGGTGCGGCCCAGGATGCGCTCGCCGAGCGACGCGATGACTGAGCCGCCCTGCACGATCGCCTTCATCTCCAGCGCGCGCTCGGTGCCGCAATCCTCCTCCATGACGACGCAGTCCTGCGACACGTCGACAAGGCGGCGGGTGAGGTAGCCCGAGTTGGCGGTCTTCAACGCGGTATCCGCGAGGCCCTTGCGGGCGCCGTGGGTCGAGTTGAAGTACTCAAGAACGGTCAGACCTTCCTTGAAGTTCGAGATGATCGGCGTTTCGATGATCTCACCCGACGGCTTGGCCATCAGGCCGCGCATGCCGGCGAGCTGCTTGATCTGGGCAGCCGAACCACGGGCACCCGAGTGGGCCATCATGTAGATGGCGTTGTCGGGCATCTGACGGCCGGTCGCGGGGTCTTTCTTGACCGCCTTGATCTCGTCCATCATCGCCGCGGCCACCTGGTCGCCGCAACGGCTCCAGGCGTCGATCACCTTGTTGTACTTTTCCTGCTGGGTGATCAGGCCGTCCTGATACTGCTGCTCATAATCCTTCACCAGGGTGCGGGTCTCTTCGACCAGCGCTTCCTTGGCGTCCGGAATGATCATGTCGTCCTTGCCGAACGAGATGCCGGCCTTGAAGGCGTGGCGGAAGCCCAGCGACATGATCGCGTCGGCGAACAGCACCGTCTCCTTCTGGCCGGTGTGACGATAGACCTCGTCGATCACGTCGCCCACGTCCTTCTTGGTGAGCAGGCGATTGACGACGTCGAACGGCACCTTGTGCGACTTGGGCAGGCACTCGCCGAGCAGCATGCGGCCCGGGGTGGTCTGGTAGCGCTTCAGGTACTGCTTGCCGTCCTCGTCGGTCTGCGGCACGCGGCTGGTGATCTTCGAGTGCAGGGTCACCGCGCCGGCGTTGAGGGCCTGGTGGACCTCCGCCATGTCGGCGAGGATCATGCCTTCGCCCGGTTCGCCTTCCTTCTCCATGGTGATGTAATAGAGACCCAGCACCATGTCCTGCGACGGCACGATGATCGGCTTGCCGTTCGCAGGCGACAGGATGTTGTTGGTCGACATCATCAGGACGCGCGCTTCCAGCTGCGCCTCGAGGCTCAGCGGAACGTGGACGGCCATCTGGTCACCGTCGAAGTCGGCGTTGAACGCCGAGCAGACCAGCGGGTGCAGCTGGATCGCCTTGCCTTCGATCAGCACCGGCTCGAACGCCTGGATGCCCAGACGGTGGAGCGTCGGCGCGCGGTTCAGCAGAACTGGGTGCTCGCGGATCACTTCGTCCAGGATGTCCCAGACTTCCTTGCGTTCCTTCTCGACCCACTTCTTCGCCTGCTTCAGGGTCATCGACAGACCCTTGGCGTCGAGACGGGCATAGATGAACGGCTTGAACAGCTCGAGCGCCATCTTCTTCGGCAGGCCGCACTGGTGCAGCTTGAGTTCCGGACCGGTCACGATGACCGAACGGCCCGAATAGTCGACGCGCTTGCCGAGCAGGTTCTGACGGAAGCGGCCCTGCTTGCCCTTCAGCATGTCGGACAGCGACTTTAGCGGACGCTTGTTCGCACCGGTGATGGTGCGGCCGCGACGGCCATTGTCGAACAGCGCGTCGACGGCTTCCTGCAGCATGCGCTTTTCGTTGCGGACGATGATGTCCGGCGCGCGCAGCTCCATCAGCCGCTTCAGGCGGTTGTTACGGTTGATGACGCGGCGGTACAGGTCGTTCAGGTCCGACGTCGCGAAGCGGCCGCCGTCCAGCGGCACCAGCGGGCGCAGTTCGGGCGGGATGACCGGCACGACGTCCAGGATCATCCATTCCGGGCGGTTGCCGGATTCGATGAAGCTCTCGACGACCTTGAGGCGCTTGATGATCTTCTTCGGCTTCAGCTCGGACTTGGTCTCGGCCAGTTCCTTGAGCAGTTCCTGGCGCTCGCCTTCGAGGTCGAGATCCATGAGCATGATCTTGACCGCCTCGGCGCCGATGCCCGCCGAGAAGGCGTCCTCGCCATATTCATCCTGCGCGTCCAGCAGCTCGTCCTCGGTGAGGAGCTGGAACTTCTCGAGCGGGGTGAGGCCCGGCTCGGTGACGATGTAGCTCTCGAAGTAGAGCACGCGCTCCAGCTGCTTGAGCTGCATGTCGAGCAGCAGGCCGATGCGGCTCGGCAGCGACTTCAGGAACCAGATGTGGGCGACCGGGGCGGCCAGTTCGATATGGCCCATGCGCTCGCGGCGGACCTTCGACACGGTCACTTCCACGCCGCACTTTTCGCAGACGATGCCCTTGTACTTCATGCGCTTGTACTTGCCGCACAGGCACTCATAGTCCTTGATCGGACCGAAGATGCGCGCGCAGAACAGGCCGTCACGCTCGGGCTTGAACGTGCGGTAGTTGATCGTCTCGGGCTTCTTGATCTCGCCGAACGACCAGCTGCGGATACGGTCCGGCGACGCGATCCCGATCTGGATCTGGTCGAAGGTTTCCGGCTTGGCGAGCGGGTTCGCGAAGTTCGTCAGTTCGTTCATGGGTTACTACCCTCTTCTGAATTCTGTTCTCCTCTCCCATTGGGAGAGGAAGGGGCCCGCTCGGCGGAGCCGAGTGGGAAGGTGAGGGTGGTGCGTTGCGTTCACCCTCACCCTTCCGCCGCCTTTGGCGGCTCCCTCCCTCTCCCACAGGGAGAGGGAGCTTGATGGCTTACTCCGCCGCCTCGGCCAGATCGTCGTCGTCTTCCTGGCTCTTCAGCTCGACGTTGAGGCCCAGCGAGCGCATTTCCTTGACGAGCACGTTGAAGCTCTCCGGAATGCCGGCCTCGAAGGTGTCGTCGCCCTTGACGATCGCTTCGTAGACCTTGGTGCGGCCGACCACGTCGTCCGACTTCACCGTCAGCATTTCCTGGAGCGTATATGCCGCGCCATAGGCCTGGAGCGCCCACACTTCCATTTCACCGAAGCGCTGGCCACCGAACTGCGCCTTACCGCCCAGCGGCTGCTGGGTGACGAGGCTGTACGGCCCGATCGAACGCGCGTGGATCTTGTCGTCGACCAGGTGGTGCAGCTTGAGCACATACTTGTAGCCAACGGTGACCTTGCGGTCGAACGCATCGCCGGTGCGGCCGTCGAACAGCGTCACCTGACCGGACTCGTCGAGCCCCGCCAGCTTCAGCATGTCGGCGACGTCCTTTTCTACCGCGCCGTCGAACACCGGAGTGCCCATCGGAACGCCCGAGCGGACATTCTGCGCCAGTTCCACCAGCTGCTCGGTCGAGCGGCTGTTCAGTTCCTCGGCATAGCTGTCGCCATAGACCGTCTGCAGGATCTCCTTCACCGCTTCCGGCGGCTCGCCGGCCTGCGGATCGGGGTTCGCCGCACGCCATGCGTCCAGCGCCTCGCCGATCTTCCGGCCCAGGCCGCGCGCGGCCCAGCCCAGATGGGTTTCGAAGATCTGCCCGACGTTCATGCGTGACGGCACGCCCAGCGGGTTGAGCACGAAGTCGACCGGCGTCCCGTCTTCCAGGAAGGGCATGTCTTCCTGCGGCAGGATGCGGCTGATGATGCCCTTGTTGCCGTGACGGCCGGCCATCTTGTCGCCCGGCTGCAGCTTGCGCTTCACCGCGACGAAGACCTTGACCATCTTCAGCACGCCCGGCGGCAGCTCGTCACCGCGCTCCAGCTTCTCGCGGCGGTCCTCGAACTTGTCCTTGATGCGCTTCACGGCCTCGTCATACTGGCCCTTCACCGCTTCCAGGTTCGCCTGCATGGCGTCGTCCTGCACCGCGAACTTCCACCATTCGTGGCGGTCGACGCTGTCCAGCACTTCCTCGTCGATGGTCACGCCCTTCTTCACGCCCTTCGGCGCGCCGGTAGCGACCTGACCCAGCAGCATCTCGCGCAGACGCGACCAGGTCGCGCGGTTGAGAATGGTGCGTTCGTCATCGGCGTCCTTGCGCAGGCGCTCGATTTCCTCGCGCTCGATCGCCAGGGCACGCTCGTCCTTGTCGATGCCGTGGCGGTTGAACACGCGGACGTCGACGATCGTGCCCGACACGCCCGGCGGCAGACGCAGCGAGGTATCGCGCACGTCGCTGGCCTTTTCGCCGAAGATCGCGCGGAGCAGCTTTTCTTCCGGCGTCATCGGGCTTTCGCCCTTCGGCGTGATCTTGCCGACCAGGATGTCGCCCGGCTCCACTTCGGCGCCGATATAGACGATGCCCGCTTCGTCGAGGTTGCGCAGCGCTTCCTCGCCGACATTCGGAATGTCGCGGGTGATGTCTTCCGGCCCGAGCTTGGTGTCGCGTGCCATCACTTCGAACTCATCGATATGGATCGACGTGAACACGTCGTCCTTCACGATGCGCTCGTTGATCAGGATCGAGTCTTCGTAGTTGTAGCCGTTCCAGGGCATGAACGCGACGAGCACGTTGCGGCCCAGCGCCAGCTCGCCGAATTCGGTCGACGGGCCGTCTGCGATCACGTCGCCGGCGCGCACCACGTCGCCCACCTTCACCAGCGGCCGCTGGTTGATGCAGGTCGACTGGTTCGAGCGCTGGAACTTCATCAGCGTGTAGATGTCGACGCCGCTTTCGCTGGCATCCACATCGCCGGTCGCGCGGATCACGATACGGGTGGCGTCGACCTGATCGACGACGCCCGAACGCTTGGCGGCGATCGCGGCACCCGAATCCCGGGCCACGGTCTCTTCCATGCCGGTGCCGACGAAGGGCGCTTCCGCCTTCACCAGCGGCACGGCCTGACGCTGCATGTTCGAGCCCATCAGCGCGCGGTTCGCGTCGTCCTTCTCGAGGAAGGGGATCAGCGAGGCGGCGACCGACACGAGCTGCTTCGGCGACACGTCCATCAGCGTGACCTGATCGCGCAGCGCCATCAGGAATTCGCCGGCCTGACGCGCCGAGACCAGTTCCTCGACGAAGCCGCCGGTTTCATCCAGTTCGGCCGATGCCTGCGCGATGGTGTGCTTCTGCTCTTCCATCGCCGACAGATAGACGACCTCGCTGGTCACCTTGCCGTCGATCACCCGGCGGTACGGCGTTTCGATGAAGCCATACTTGTTGACGCGGCTAAAGGTCGCGAGCGAGTTGATCAGGCCGATGTTCGGGCCTTCCGGCGTTTCGATCGGGCAGATACGGCCATAGTGCGTCGGGTGAACGTCGCGGACTTCAAAGCCCGCGCGCTCGCGGGTCAGGCCGCCCGGCCCGAGTGCCGAGACGCGGCGCTTGTGCGTCACTTCCGACAGCGGGTTGGTCTGGTCCATGAACTGCGACAACTGCGACGAACCGAAGAACTCGCGCACCGCGGCGACCGCCGGCTTGGCGTTGATCAGGTCGTTCGGCATCACCGTCGACACGTCGACCGACGACATGCGCTCCTTCACGGCGCGCTCCATGCGGAGCAGGCCGACGCGATACTGGTTCTCCAGCAGCTCGCCCACCGAACGGACGCGGCGGTTGCCGAGATTGTCGATGTCGTCGACTTCGCCCTTGCCGTCCTTCAGGTCGACGAGGGTCTTGACCACCGACAGAATGTCCTCGGTGCGCAGCGTCGTCACCGTGTCCGGCGTGTCGAGGCCCAGGCGCATGTTGAGCTTGACGCGGCCGACGGCCGAGAGGTCATAGCGCTCGGGATCGAAGAACAGGCCGGCGAACAGCGCTTCGGCGGTTTCCAGCGTCGGCGGTTCGCCAGGGCGCATCACGCGATAGATGTCGGACAGCGCCTGCTCGCGCTCTTCGGCCTTGTCGACCTTGAGCGTGTTGCGGATCCACGGACCGGTGGCGATGTGGTCGATGTCGAGCAGCTCGATCCGGTCGATGCCGGCCTTGTCGAGCTTTTCGAGGTTCTCGGCCGACACTTCGTCGCCGGCTTCGATGTAGATTTCGCCGGTCGACTCGTTGATCAGGTCATAGGCGCTGTAGCGGCCGAAGATTTCCTCGGTCGGGATCAGCAGCGTCTCGAGACCGTCCTTGGCCGCCTTGTTGGCTGCACGAGGGCTGATCTTCTGGCCGGCCGGGAACACGACTTCGCCCGACTTGGCGTCGACGATGTCGAATGCCGGCTTCGAGCCGCGCCAGTTCTCCGGCTGGAACGGAATCTGCCAGCCGTTCGGACCGCGCAGGAAGGTGACGCGGTTGTAGAAATAGTTGAGGATCTCTTCCGAGTTCAGCCCCAGCGCATAGAGCAGGCTGGTGACCGGCAGCTTGCGCTTGCGGTCGATACGGACATTGACGATGTCCTTGGCGTCGAACTCGAAATCCAGCCACGAGCCGCGATACGGGATCACGCGCGCAGCGAAGAGATACTTGCCGCTGGCATGGGTCTTGCCGCGGTCATGGTCGAACAGCACGCCCGGCGAACGGTGCATCTGGCTGACGATGACGCGCTCGGTGCCGTTGATGAAGAAGGTGCCGTTCTCGGTCATGAGCGGCATGTCGCCCATGTACACGTCCTGCTCCTTGATATCGAGGACGGAGCGGGCTTCCGTATCGGGATCGACCTCGAACACAATGAGGCGCAGCGTGACGCGCATCGGCGCCGCATAGGTGATACCGCGCTGGCGGCATTCCTCGACGTCGAACTTCGGCGGTTCGAGTTCGTAGTTGACGAAGTCCAGCTCGGCGGTGCCGGCGAAGTCGCGGATCGGGAAGACGCTGCGCAGCGTCTTTTCCAGGCCCGACACATAGCCGATCGAGGGATCCGACCGCAGGAACTGTTCGTAGGATTCGCGCTGAACCTCGATCAGGTTCGGCATCTGCACCACTTCGTGGATGTCGCCGAACACCTTGCGGATGCGGCGCTTGGCGGTGCCGCCCGCGCCCTCGATTGCCTTGGTAGCCATAGGTGTGTTTTTGCCTCGTCAGCCGTAATGCGCTGCCCCTGTCCGGGGCCGGGACGTGCGAACAGACGCCAAAAGGCCGCTCGATTCCCGATTGGGTTTCGGCAGCTTCTCAGGCGTCTGACAAGCCCTTGATCCATCCGTCCGGGGCGCTGCGCGACGGCGTCCCATTTCTCGATTCAAAGGCCAGAGCGGGGATATAGGGGGTGGTGCAGGGCGTGTCAAAGGGGGTGTAGGGGATTTTGCGGGGGAGGGGCGAAGCACGGCGTTAATCCGGAAGGGTTCCGCGCAGCAGCCGTATCGCGCGCTGTTCGAAACCAGGCAGGTCGCGCGCGGCTTCGGCCAGCATGTCACTGTTGATCGTTAGGGCGACCCGGCCCTCCGCCAGCATGGCGCCGGCGTCGCAGGCGAGCGCCAGCGTTGCGAGGTCATGCAGGGCGGTGATCAGCGTCAATCCCTCGCGCACCCGCGCAGCCAGCGCGGCGCGCAGATCGAACGCCGCAACGGGATCGAGCCAGTTGAATGGCTCGTCCAGTATCACCAGTGACTGGCCGCCGGCAAAGGCGAGGGCGATGGCAATGCGCTGACGCATGCCGGCCGAACAATCGCCGATCCAGCGTTCACGGAGTCCGGCTACGCCGAGAGCGGTGCCCAATGCGCCGAGCCGGGACTCCGCCGTTGCCCGATCGCCGGCCGCCAACACCAGCAATTCGCCCGCGCGCATCGCCTCGGGCAGCTTGTCGGCGGGCGGGGCGAAGCCGATGCTGGCGGCGCGGGCAAGGCGGTCGGCGGTGCGATCGACGCCATCGAGCAGGCAGGCGCCGCCTGCGAAGGGCAATCGGCCCGCAATCGCGCGCAAAAGGCTGGTCTTGCCGGACCCGTTTGCGCCGATCAGGCCGAACCAGGTTCCTCGGGCGACCGACAGGTTCACGCCGCGCACCACGTGCGCACCGGCGCGGTCGACGACAGCCGAGGACAGCGAAATAGCGGGGCTCATGCGAGCAGCCAGGTCTGCGCCGAGGCCCGGCGGTACAGGCGATAGCCCATCGCCGCCAGGATCAGCGGCAGCGCAACCGGCAAGGCAAGCGTAAGCAGGCCGAGCGCCAGCAGATGGAGCGTAACTGCCGTTTCCGCCATTCGCCTGGGGTAGAGCCGATACGACAGGATGCGCAGCGCCATCAATGCCAGGCCGGCAAGAGTGACCATCACGCCCGCCAGCGCTGCCGGCAAAGGCATCAGCGCGAAACAGAAGGGCGCAAGCAGCACCAGATAGAGCGTGCCCGCACGGCCGAGCAGGCGCAGCGTCGCCCAGGGGGTGTAGCCGGAAAGGGCAAGGAAGCGGACCAGCGCGTCGTCGACCGCCGTCAGCGGCAAGAGTGCCGCACCGGCGATGATCGCGCTCAGTATGGGCTGGGCGGGCGCCTTGAGGCCGTTGATGGCGAGCAGTAGCGGAAGCGCCAGCGCGCCCATTACCGCGCCAGTCCACGGCTTTTGCATCAGGCTGCGCATTGCGCCCATTCGAGGGGCGTAGACCGTGGCTGCGCCCGGCCGGAAGACGATCCGGTTCCAGCCATGGCCGACCAGCGCGCCGACGGCATATGCAGGCAGGGCGAGCAACGCCATGTCGGCGCGCACGATCACCGCAAGGAGGACCGCACCGCTGCCTGCGACGCTGTGGAGCTTTCGGGTATAACGCAGCCGCGCGGCCGGCTGGAGGCTGTCCTGCGCGCAAATCCCGTCGCTGCCATGGAAGGCGATGCGGCTACCATATAGTCGGGCAGCGCCGAGGCCGATCGAAGCCGCCGCCGCCGCAAGGACTGCCGCGATAACCGGCGCCGGGCGATCCGCGAGGGCGACATTTGCCCCGACCGCCAGAATGCCGATCGCCGCCAGGGCGATCAACCGGTCGCTCCACCGCCAGAGCGCGCGGCGTACTTCATTGCCGAGGATCAGCCTGTCATGCCGCCACAACCGATCGGGGGATGGCGGTCGCGCCTGTTGCATTCCCGTTTTCGCCCCTTCTCTGCCACTCAGGCCCGTCCCCGACATAGGGCGGGCCGGGGGCGAGCATCAACCACCTCGGCTTCCGATCGCGCGGGCTCGCGAAATTTTCGCAGGTGCAACAATATTGCCGCTGCATTGCAGCAGGAATTTAACAAAGCCGGGCGAGTGCCTTCCCATCCGCAAAAGGGGGACAAAACAACATGCTCCGTCGCAACCTCGCCATCGTCGCCACGCTGCTTGCCAGCGTATCCGCCACAGCCGTCCGCGCGCAGGAGAGCAATGCTGCGCCGCAGGATGACAGCAGCGATGTCATCGTCACCGCCCAGAAGATCGAGCAGCGCGCGGTCGACGTGCCGATCACCATCACCGCGGTCACGCAGGCGCAGATGAAGCGGATCGGCGTCGACGATCTCGACGAGGTTGCCGCCTATGTCCCGGGCCTGAACATTCAGGAGCAGAGCGCGAACAACCCCGGCATCGTCATTCGCGGCATCACTTCGGACAGCGGATCGGCGCAGCAGGCGGCGCGCGTCACCGTCTATTACAACGGCGTCGACATCTCGCGTTCGCGCGGCGTGTACCAGGCCGTCTATGACGTAGACCGGATCGAAGTGGTGAAGGGCCCGCAGGCCACCTTGTTCGGTACCGCTTCCACCGTGGGTGCCGTCAGCATCGTCTCGGCACGGCCGGAGCCGGGCGTTTCGGCGGAAGCCACTGCCGGCTATGGCAACTACAATGCCTATCTGCTGGGCGGCCACCTGAACGTCGGCAACGACGTGATCGCCGCGCGCATCGCCGGCGAGTGGAAAAAGCGCGACGGCTATGTCCACAATCTCTCGACGACGCAGGGCGATCTCTATGCCCAGAACCAGCTCGGGCTGCGTGCCTCGCTGCGCTACACGCCCACCGATGCGCTGACCGTCGACCTGATCGGCACCTATGACCGCCAGCGCAACAGCGGCACGCCGTTCGTGTCGAAACGCTATGCCACGTCGCAGGGGCCGGGCAATCCGTTCGGCGCCGCCAATCTGTCCAGCTCGCCCTATGCCGCGCAGGTGCTGGGCAACAAGAATCTGGGCCTGACCCGCGACGTTTATGACGTGAACCTCACTGCCCGCTACGAATTCGCCGATGGCTGGACCTTCACCACGGTGAATGGCTATCGCGCGTTCAATTCGCTCGAAGTGTTCGATGCCGACGGTTCGGCGGCCTGGTACCTCGAATTTTCCGAGGGCGCCTATGGTTCGCAGATCAACCATGAGTCGCGCTTCAACTATAGCGACGACCATGTCCGCGCGAGCTTCGGCTGGAACGTGTTCCACGAGAACAACCGGCAGGAAGTGCCCTTCTCCACCGAAGAAGGCACCTATATCCAGTGCGCGGCCAATGTGATCCCGCAGCTTGGCTGCATCTCGCCGACCGGCGTGGTGACGGCGGCGCAGGCGACGGCGCTGCTGACCAAGGGCGCGGCGACGCAGATTCCCTATCAGTCGCTGTTCGTGAACAAGGGCATCAATGACCAATATTCGATGTTCGGCGATGTCACCTGGATCCCGGTGCGGAAGCTGGAACTCACCGCCGGCATCCGCGCGCTGATCGAGCAGCGCAAGGCTGGCTTCTATTCGGTCGCGCCCAAATCGGTGCTGACCAAGGCGCCGCTGATCCCCGGCCAGACGACCACCAACGGCACGTTGTGGAGCCAGCACAGCTTCCAGTCGTTCCTGCCGCGTTTCAATGCGCTTTATCGGCTTAGCGACCGCGTCAACCTGTACGCCACCATTTCCAAGGGCCGCCATTCGCCGACGGTGAACCAGGGTGCCGCGCCGATCGCGACGGTGATCCCGGAGGAAACGGTGTGGGATTACGAGGGCGGTGTGAAGGTCGCCGGCCGGGTCTTCTCCGGCTCGCTGGGCGTCTATTATCAGGCGTATAACAACTTCCAGGTCAGCCGCATCATCAGCGATCCCAACGATCCGTCGGGCCAGGCCGTCGGCACCAGCATCACCGAAAGCGCCGGCAGCGCGCATAATCTCGGCGTCGAGGCGGAAGGCCAGTTGCGGCCGACGTCGTGGCTGAGCCTGTTCGGCAATATCGGCTATATCCGCGGCGGCATCGACAACAAGAAGTCGAACGGCATCTATGCCGGCAACCGCTTCCGCCTGCAGCCCGAAGTGCAGGCGGCCGCCGGCTTCACCGTCGACGTGCCGGTGCGCGACGGCGTGCGCCTGTTCGCCACGCCCAGCGTCACCTATCGCAGCAAGATCTTTTTCGAGCTGCCCAACAAGGAAGCGATCTCGCAGGTCGGCGTGACGCTGGTCAATCTGAAGGCGGGGGTCAGCTTCGCCAATGGCCGCTATGAACTGGCCGGCTATCTGCGCAACGCGACCAACGAACATTATCTGCTCGACGCCGGCAACACCGGCGGCGCGTTTGGCGACCCCACCTATATCCCGGGTGAGCCGCGCTTCTACGGCGCGCAATTTACCGTGAAGTTCTGATCGCTTCGCGATCGCAAGGCAGGGGGCTGCGCACAGGCTGCGCGGCCCCTTCGCAATTTTTGCGGGGGTGCTTCCCAAGCGATGGATGTGACTTTATCCCATGCCGATCATCGCCATGGGGAACCACATGTCTTTTCGCACTTTTGCACTGGCCGGCCTTGCCGGCGCCGCGCTGCTGACCGCGCCTGCCGTCTATGCCCAGCAGGCCGCACCGGGCGCCTTCAACGACATTCCGGCTAAGTTCGTCCTGCCCGAAGGCAGCAAGGACTATATCCGCCGCGAAGTGATGGTGCCGATGCGCGATGGCACCAAGCTGTTCACTACCATCGTGATCCCCAAGGGCGCGACCGGCGCGCCGATCCTGCTCACCCGCACGCCCTATGACGCCTTCAACCGCGTGCGCCGGATGGACAGCAACAAGATGCTGTCGGTGCTGCCCGAAGGCGACGAGGTGTTCGTCAAGGCCGGCTATATCCGCGTGTTCCAGGACATCCGCGGCAAATACCATTCCGAAGGCGACTTCGTCGTCACCCGCCCGCCGGTCGGCCCGCTCAACCCCACCAAGGTCGACGACACCACCGATGCATGGGACACGATCGACTGGCTGGTGAAGAACCTGCCCGAATCGAACGGCAAGGTCGGCATGCTCGGTTCTTCCTATGAAGGCTGGACCGTGGTGATGGCGCTGCTCCATCCGCATCCGGCGCTGAAGGTGGCGGCGCCCGAAAGCCCGATGATCGACGGCTGGATGGGCGACGACTGGTTCCACCACGGTGCGTTTCGCCTGCCGAATATCGGCTGGATTTCGGGCATCACCGGCTACAAGGCGGGCGGCCCGACCCCGCCCGATGGCGGCTGGGACGATTACGACACGTTCCGCAGGATCGGTTCGGCCGGCGACTGGGCCAAGCAGTTCGGCTATGACCAGTTGCCCTTCTGGCAGAAGCTGGGCCAGCACGTCGCCTATGACGCTTTCTGGCAGGGCCAGGCGCTCGACAAGCTGCTCGCCGCCAATCCCTCGAACGTGCCCACGCTATGGGAGCAGGGCCTGTGGGATCACGAGGACATGTACGGCGCGGTCCACAGCTGGGAAGAGCTGCAGAAGACGCCGCAGGCCAGCAACAATTACCTGCTGATGGGGCCGTGGCGCCATTCGCAGTTCAACTATAACGGCTCGAAGCTGGGGGCGCTGAACTTCGAGGGCGATACCGCGCTGCAGGCGCGCCGCGACATCCTGCTGCCCTTCTTCAATGCGCATCTGAAGGATGGCGCCCCGGCCTACACCCCGCCGGTCGCCAGCATCTACAATACCGGCGAGAACCACTGGGACTTCCTCAATAAATGGCCGCTCGCGGCGGAGTTGACCCCGCTATACCTGACGGCCGGCGAGCGCGCGGGCTTCGCCAAGCCGGCAGCCGGCGAGGACAGCTATGTCTCCGATCCCGCCAAACCGGTGCCGTACCTGCCGCGCCCGATCAATTTCGAGGACGGGCGCTGGGGCACCTATCTCGTCACCGACCAGCGTTTCGTCGATGGCCGGCCCGACGTGCTGACCTATGCGACGCCGGTGCTCGACAAGCCGGTGCGCGT
Organism: Sphingomonas sp. DMC8; assembly: GCF_056314185.1. Lineage (NCBI taxonomy): Bacteria > Pseudomonadati > Pseudomonadota > Alphaproteobacteria > Sphingomonadales > Sphingomonadaceae > Sphingomonas > Sphingomonas sp. DMC8. The sequence goes on from NZ_JBQUYV010000005.1 coordinate 167,852, forward strand.
CTCGGGCGCGCCGCTGGCCGATATTTTCGCGAAGACGACCGGCACCGATGGCGACTTCGTCGTCAAGGTGATCGACGTCTATCCGGACGAAATCGCCTCGAACAAGGAAATGGGCGGCTTCCAGCTGCCGATCGCGCTCGACATCTTCCGTGGCCGCTATCGCAACTCGTTCGAACATCCCTCGCCGATCCCGGCGGGCAAGGTCCAGGAATACAAGTTCCGCCTGCCGACGGTGAACCATGTGTTCCTGCCGGGCCACCGGATCATGGTGCAGATCCAGTCGAGCCTGTTCCCGGTATATGACCGCAACCCGCAGAAATATGTCGACAATATCTTCTTTGCCAAGCCGGGCGATTACCAGAAGGCGACGGTCACGATCGTCTATGGCGGAAACCAGTCCAGTTCGGTGCTGTTGCCGGTGGTGGCGGTTGACCAGGGGGCGGCACGGGTGAAGTAATCAAGGCTGATCCGGCGGCGCCCATCGGGGGGATGGGTGTCGCCGGTACCGCAGATTGGGGAAACACATCCGGAAAGCCGGTACGATCTTTTGCCGTTTTTCCCTGCACTCGTGGGCGCCACGCAGATGACGCCCAGGCAGTGCCTCGCTCGCCTCCGCAACTGCCCGTAGGCGCTGCGCAAATCGCCCTTAATCATGTGCATGTTGATTGGAGTATGAAGGGATTGCCGATATTCGGGCTTGCGTTCGAAGGGCGGGCGCGGGGCCGTGTGGGAGTGCACCAATGCGGATCGTACCCACTCGCGCCTATCTGCGTGAGGCCATCGAGTTCCTGATCTACTTCGTCTACATGACGATGGTCGGCGCGGCCATGTATGTGCTCGTCCTGCTGCGGCCGCAGGCGCATTCGCAGATCTATATCAACACCAGCATCCTGATTTCCTTCTGCACCGGCGCTTATGCCGCCTATATGTATTTGCGATACCGCCGGGCACTGCGTCGCTTCGGCCAGTTGCTGATCGCCCAGCCCGCCGACCCGGCGGCGCCACAGCGGCGGGCGCCGGATACCCGCGCTTGGGCAGAGCGCGTAGCCCAGGAGCGCATCGAAGCTGCCGGAAACAATGTGCCGAAGTTGCTGGCGCTGGCGGAATTTTTCGGCATCGATCCGGAAAAGGCACGCGAGGCGACCGAAGGATCGGGCGTGGCGGAGGACGAAGCGAAAGAGGCCAAGCTCGATGCGCTCGCGGCGGAACTTGCCCAGGCGCATGACCTCGACGTCGATGCGATCCGCGCCAAGATTGCCGAGCGGCTTCAGGCGGCGCCCAAAGAGACGGAGGCTCCGTAGGATTACCGAGCCGGCAAGGATTGCTGCATCATACTCCGTTAACGACGGCCATGCTGTAAGTGCGAAGGAATAATCGCCGTCGGATCACCGGCCTGTCGCCGCCTCGTGCGGCAGGAGAGGGGACGGCCGGGGAGTCGCATCATGTTGTCTGCGGGGATCCGCCAGTATCGCAATCTGGCACTGGAGTTTCTCGGCTATATGCTGCTGATGTTCGGCATCGGCTGGCTGATGGTGATGATCGTCGCGGTTCGGCCGCAGGCGAATGCCGTCGCCTATATCGCACTGAGCATCGGGACCGGATTGCTGTGCGGGCGCCACGCCCTCCGCATGTTTCATCGATACCGGCTGGCCAGCCGTCTGGCAGCGGGGCGCAAGGCGATGGAGCGGCCCCGCCACTGGTCCGACCGAATCGCCGCAGCGGAAACCCTCCGCGCCCGCGAGGCACTGCGCGCCCGGCTGGGGGTGGAGGATGTCTCCCCGGAGCTGCAGGCGATCCGGCTGCGCATCGCCGAGCGCATGGCCCGTGAGGATCGCGAGCGCGAGGAGTTCGAGCGCGCCGAACGCGAAGAACTGGACCGCGCCCGGATTGAGCGCGCGCGCATTCTGCGAATCAAGGCAGAGACGCTGCAGCGTAGCCGCTGACGGCGTGCCTTCTGCCGCCCCTTTGTCACGGGTCATCGCGCCGATTGCTGACGCGCTGGACGGTGCAGCCCTTGTTCACCTGCGCCCGGTCACGCGGAGGCGGTGAGAACGGGGCGACACCGGGGAATATGGCCATGGGCCCTTGCCGTGGCGATGGCTGCGCCGATCGCCCATGCGCAGATGCAGCCGACGCCAGCGCCCACAGTGCAGGCGATCCCCGGCGTGCTGCCCGAGCGCTTTCGTCTGCCGGGCACGCCCGAGCCGACGCCGACTCCAACGACCACCGCAACACCCGGTCCGCTCGTAACACCGGTGACGGTGCCGACGCAGTCGCCCCGTCCGAGTCCGACAGCGGCGCCCAAACCGCGCAGTACGGCAACACCGCGTCCGACCGAGTCGCCGACACCCGCGCCGACATCTTCGCCGGTGCAGGTGGCGCCGGTCTTGCCCACACCAACGCCAACGCCTTCACCTGTCGCCCCAGTGCCGGCTCCGGCTTCGTCGCCGGAAATCTGGCCCTGGCTCGCCGGCGCTGCGACTTTGCTGGTGGTGTTCGCGGCAGGATGGCTGCTGGTGCGCCGTCGCAGTGGCACGGGCGAGGAGGAGGACGAACCGGCGGCGCCTGTCGAGCCTGTCGCTATCGCACCGCCGCCGGCTGCTGCGCAGGGCGATCCCTTCGCCATTTCCCTGGCCAGTGCGCGCATCCAGTTCGCGGCCGATGTCGTGGCGATCGATCTGGAACTGGAACTCACCAACCCACAGACGCAGGCGGCTGAGGGGATTCGCCCGGCGCTCGCGCTCGTCAGCGCCAGTCCGGATCAGGATCGCTGGTGCGCGGCTTTCCATGCCGGGCCGCCGCCGCAGAGCGAGGCCGGCCCGATCGATCTGGGCCCGGGCATGCGCATCCGTCTGCCGGCGCGGCTCACGCTGCGGCGCGATCAGCTCCATGTGGTCCAGCTCGGCAATCGGCCGATGTTCGTGGCAATGCTGATGCTTGATCTGCGCTGGCGCTCGGGGCTCAGCATTCGCCGTTTTGGCGTCGACTTCCTGCTGGGAAGTGCGGGGCAGGGGACGAAACCGGGCCCGATCTGGCTCGACCGGCCGCCTCCCGCTGCGCTCGCCGCCAGCCGCTATCGCGCGCAAGCAAGGGCATAGCCGCAAATGAAAAGGGGCGGCCCGTCGCCGGACCGCCCCCTTCGTGTTTCCGTGCCTGTAAAGGCCAGGAAGCTTACTTGATTTCGACGGTCGCGCCGGCTTCTTCAAGCTGCTTCTTGATCTTCTCGGCTTCGTCCTTCGACACGCCTTCCTTGACGGGCTTCGGCGCGCCTTCGACCAGCGCCTTGGCTTCGGTCAGGCCGAGCGAGGTGATCGCGCGGACTTCCTTAATGACGTTGATCTTCTTGCCGCCGTCGCCGGTCAGGATGACGTCGAATTCGGTCTTCTCTTCAGCGGCCGGAGCAGCGGCGCCACCGCCCGCACCCGGAGCCGCAACGGCCACGGCAGCGGCGGCCGAAACGCCCCACTTTTCTTCGAGGAGCTTCGAGAGCTCGGCGGCTTCGAGAACGGTCAGCGCGGAAAGCTGGTCGACGATTGCGTTGAGGTCAGCCATGTTAAACTCCAATCAATTCAAAAGTTTCGGGATAAAATAAACGTCGCTTGATGCCGAAGCTCAGGCAGCCTGCTTCTCGGCGTAAGCCGAAAGCACGCGCGCGATCTGCGCGGCCGGTGCCTGGGCGATGGTTGCGAGCTTGGTCGCGGGCGCTGCGATGAGCCCCACGAGCTTGCCACGCAGTTCGTCCAGCGACGGCAGCGAAGCCAGTGCCTGCACGCCCGCCGCATCCAGCAGCAGCCCGCCCATCGCACCACCGACGATCTCGATCTTGTCGGTCGTCTTGGCGAAGTCCGAGACCACCTTGGCAGCTGCCACGGGGTCGACGGAAGTGGCGAGCGCCGTCGGACCCGTCAGCAGGTCCGCGAGCACCGCATAGTCGGTGCCCTGAGCGGCGATCTTGGCAAGGCGGTTCTTCGCGACCTTGTAGCTCGCACCGGCTTCGCGCATCTTGTTGCGGAGGTCCGTCGACTGCTTGACGGTCATCCCGAGGTTGCGGGTGATGACCACCACGCCAACCTCGCCAAAGGTGCGGTTCAGCTCGGCAACGGCGTCGGCCTTCTGGGAACGATCCATGCCGGTCTCCTCATACATGAGGCAGCCCCCGCAAAGGGGATGCCCCGGTTACGACCCACCGAAATGGGCCAGGCTCAATTGTCCGAGGGGAAGGATCGTCACGAGGCCGGGGATTATATCCCTGGGCGTGACCCGGAACGCTTCGGACCGTGCGCAGACGCGCAGGTGAAGCCGCCGGAAAATTCTGTCCCCGTCTAGGCGAGGGATTAAGACCGGCATATTCCGGTCACTCGCTGTCTCGGACGGATTCCTCCCGAAAGAGGAAGCGCGCTCATAGACGATTCCAGTCGCGAGTCAACGCGGCATCTGTTTGCACTATTCTCGCCGCATGTCGCGGTGCGGCATTTTTACCGCATATCCCGATTGACTCCGCCCGGCCCACCGGCCAAGGCTTGGCGCGTCGATGCCGGGCGACCGGCATGGGCATGCGCGGGAGAGAATCCGGTTCGCCGGATCGCCGAAGGAGCAACCGCCCCGGAATCTCTCAGGCACCGAGGACCGCGCAGGCCACGACACTCTGGAAAGCGAGCCGGCCCCTGTGGCCAGGTTCCACCGAAGGGGTAAGCCGGCGCGCCGGCGAAAGCTCTCAGGTTCCGTGACAGAGGGGGCGATGGTGCAGGCCGGGCGAGCGCGCCCGGGCGTGCCATTGAACCCCTGATGCGCGGAGTGCCTGATGTCCGATACCGTCGAAGACGCCCTTGCCGGCGAAGCCCCGATCGAGACGTTGCCGCTCGACGGCTGGCACCGTGCGCGCGGCGGCCGCATGGTGCCGTTCGCGGGCTATGCGATGCCGGTCCAGTATGAAGGCATCATGGCCGAGCATCTGTGGACGCGCGAGCATGCCGGACTGTTCGACGTCAGCCATATGGGCCAGCTGCTCTTTTCGGGCGTGGATTTCGACGCAGGGCTGGAGAAGTTGCTGCCGGGCGACGTGAAGGGTCTGGGCGAGGGCCGGATGCGCTATTCGCTGCTGCTCAGCGAAGAGGGCGGCATCCATGACGACCTGATGATGACTCGCCTGCCCGCCGACAACGCTTTCGAGATCGAGGGCGGCACGATCTACATGGTCGTCAACGGTGCGACCAAGTGGGACGATCTCGGCGTGTTCCGCGAATTCCTGCCCGACGAAGTGACGATCAACCATCTCGAAGATCAGGCGCTGCTGGCGCTGCAGGGGCCGGAAGCGGTCACCGCGCTCGCCCGCGTGCTGCCGGGCGTCGAGAAGCTGGTGTTCATGACCGCCGGGGCGTTCGAGTGGAACGGCAACCCGCTCTGGGTGAGCCGGTCGGGCTATACCGGCGAGGACGGGTTCGAAATCTCGCTGCCGGGCGAGGCCGCCGAGGCGTTTGCCGACCTGCTGACTGCACAGCCCGAAGTGAAGCCGATCGGCCTGGGTGCGCGCGACTCGCTGCGCCTGGAGGCCGGTCTGCCGCTCTATGGCCATGACCTCGACCTGGAGACCACGCCGGTCGCTGCCGATCTCGGCTTCGCGCTGTCCAAGCGCCGCCGCGAGGAGGGCGGGTTCGCCGGTGCCGAGCGCATCCTCGCCGAGCGTGAGCAGGGCAGCGCCATGAAGCGCGTCGGCCTGATCGTCGAGGGCCGGCAGCCGGTGCGCGAGGGCGCGGCGGTGGTCGATGCCTCGGGCGCGGAAGTCGGCAAGGTCACGTCGGGCGGCTTCGCGCCGAGCGTGCAGAAGCCGATCGCGATGGCCTATGTGCCGTCGGCGCTTGCAGCGGCCGGCACCAAGATTACGCTTGTCCAGCGGGGCAAGCAGCATTCCGCGGAGGTCGTTGCGATGCCCTTCGTACCCCACCGCTATGTCCGAAAGGGAGCGTGACATGAGCCGTTATTTTACCGAAGATCATGAGTGGATTGATGTCGACGGCGATATCGCGACGGTCGGCATCACCGAATACGCCCAGAGCCAGCTCGGCGACATCGTGTTCGTCGAAGTGCCCGAAGAGGGCAAGGAATTCGCCAAGGGTGACGATGCCGCGGTCGTGGAGAGCGTGAAGGCGGCATCCGACGTGTACGCGCCGGTTGCGGGTACGGTGATCGAAGGCAATGCCGACCTCGCCGACAACCCTGCGCTGGTGAACGAGGATCCCGAAGGCGACGGCTGGTTCTTCAAGATGACGCTGGCCGACACCAGCGAGCTGGAAGAACTGATGGACGAGACCAAGTACCAGGCCTTCGTCGCGAAGCTGTGATCTGACTCTCCCCCTCCCGCTTGCGGGAGGGGTTAGGGGAGGGGGTGGCAGCCGCTAGTCCTTCCCGCAGAACTTTCAGCCCCTCCCCCGACCCCTCCCGCAAGCGGAAGGGGAGAAGAGGGAAGAAGGAACAACGATGCGCTACCTGCCCCTTACCCCGGCCGACCGTCAGGCGATGCTTGGCACGATCGGCGCCCAGTCGATCGACGATCTGTTCGTCGACGTGCCCGAAAGCGCCCGCCTGAGCGGCCCGATCGCCGGCCTGCCGATGCATGCGTCGGAGCTCGCGGTCGAACGCCACATGACGGCGCTCGCCCGCAAGAATCTGGCGGCCGGCGAAGCGCCGTTCTTCCTGGGGGCAGGGGCCTATCGCCACCATGTGCCGGCCTCGGTCGATCACCTCATCCAGCGCGGCGAGTTCCTCACCGCCTACACGCCCTACCAGCCGGAAATCGCGCAGGGCACGCTGCAGATGATGTTCGAGTTCCAGAGCCAGGTCGCTCGGCTGCTGGGCTGCGACGTCGCCAACGCCTCGATGTACGACGGCTCGACCGCGTGCTGGGAAGCGATTACCATGGCCCGCCGCGTCACCAAGCGCGGCAAGGCGATCCTCTCGGGCGGCCTGCACCCGCATTATGTCTCGGTCGCCAAGACGATGGCGCGCTTCACCGGCGACCAGCTCGTCACCAGCCTGCCGGTGCTGAGCCCCGAGCCCGACACGCTCGACCTGATCAACGCGATCGACGTCGACACCTCGTGCGTCGTCGTCCAGTACCCCGACATTCTCGGCCGCATCGAGGACATGTCGGCGCTGGCCGATGCCTGCCACGCCAAGAAGGCGCTGCTGATCGCCGTCGTCACCGAGCCGGTGGCGCTGGGGGCGATCAAGGCGCCGGGCGAAATGGGCGCGGACATCGTCGTCGGCGAGGGCCAGTCGCTGGGCGTCGGGCTCCAGTTCGGCGGCCCCTATGTCGGCCTGTTCGCCTGCTCGGAAAAGCTGGTCCGCCAGATGCCGGGCCGCCTTTGTGGCGAGACCGTCGACGCCAGCGGCAAGCGCGGCTTCGTGCTGACGCTCTCCACCCGCGAGCAGCATATCCGCCGCGAAAAGGCGACCTCGAACATCTGCACCAGCTCGGTGCTGTGCGCGCTCGCCATGTCGGTGCACATGACGCTGCTGGGCGAGAAAGGTCTGCGCCAGCTCGCCGAATTGAACCATGTCGGCGCCAGCGCCGCCGCCGATCGCCTGGCCGAGGTGAACGGAGTGGAACTGGTCACCGACCGGTTCTTCAACGAATTCACCCTGAAGCTGTCAAAGGAAGCACGGCCCGTCGTGCGCCAGCTGGCCGACAAGGGCATCCTGGCCGGCGTGTCGCTCGGGCGGCTCTATCCGGGCGTCGAGGCGCTGCAGAACGGCCTCGTCGTCGCGGTCACCGAAACCACCACGGAGGAGGACGTCGAGACGCTTGCCTCCGCACTCGAGGAGGTGCTGGCATGAGCACGATCAATCCGTCGGGCTGGCGCCCCACCACGCCGTCGCAGGATGGCGGAAATGCCGAGGCAACCTTCACCGGCAACCGCGCGCTGATGCTGGAAGAGGCGCTGATCTTCGAGATCGGTTCGGCCGACACCACCGGCGTCGATTTTGTTGAAGCCCCCGCGGGCAAGTCGCGCCTGGGCGGCATGGAGCGCAGCAAGGCGATCGGTCTGCCGGGCCTGTCAGAGCCGGAAGCGGTGCGGCATTACACTCGCCTCAGCCGCCAGAACTATGCCATCGACCTCGGCCTGTTCCCGCTGGGCAGCTGCACGATGAAGCACAATCCGCGCCTCAACGAGCGGATGGCGCGCCTGCCGGGCTTCGCCGACATCCACCCGCTCCAGCCGGTCGATACCGTGCAGGGCGCGCTGGAGGCGATCGACCAGCTCGCGCACTGGCTGATCACGCTCACCGGCATGCAGGCAGTGGCGATGAGCCCCAAGGCCGGTGCCCATGGCGAGCTCTGCGGCGTGCTGGCGATCCGCGCCGCGCTCGACGCCAAGGGCGAGACCGCGCGCCGCATCATGCTGGTGCCGGAGAGCGCGCACGGCACCAACCCGGCGACGGCGGCCTTCGCCGGCTTCGCGGTGGAGGACATTCCCGCGACTCCGGAAGGCCGGGTGGACGTGGCGGCGCTCAAGGCGCGGCTGGGGCCGGACATTGCCGGCGTGATGATCACCAACCCGAACACCTGCGGGCTGTTCGAGCCGGACCTGAAGGAAATCTCCGACGCGGTTCATGCGGCGGGCGGCTATGTCTATTGCGACGGCGCCAACTTCAACGCGATCGTCGGCCGGGTTCGCCCGGGCGATCTCGGCGTCGATGCGATGCACATCAACCTGCACAAGACCTTCTCCACCCCGCATGGCGGCGGCGGCCCGGGTTCGGGGCCGGTGGTGCTGTCGGCGGCGCTGGCGCCCTATGCGCCTTTGCCCTTCGTCGAGAAGACGGCGGACGGCTATCGCCTCGTCGAGGAAGAGAATGCCGAGGAGCATCATGCCGGCACCTTCGGCCGCATGACCGCTTTCCACGGTCAGATGGGCATGTTCACCCGCGCGCTGACCTATATCCTCAGCCACGGCGCCGATGGCCTGCGCCAGGTCGCCGAGGATTCGGTGTTGAATGCGAACTATGTGCTGCGCTCGATGGAGGACGTGCTCGACGCGCCCTTCGCCAAGACCGGCCCGTGCATGCATGAGGCGATCTTCAGCGACAAGGGCCTTCCCGAGGGCTTCTCGACGCTCGACATCGCCAAGGGGCTGATCGACGAGGGCTATCACCCGATGACGGTGTATTTCCCGCTCGTCGTCCATGGCGCGATGCTGGTCGAGCCGACCGAGACCGAGAGCAAGGCGGCGCTCGACCAGTTCATCGGCGCGTTCCGCTCGGTCGCCGCGCGCGCCCGCAACGGCGAGCCGGCGCTGAAGGCTGCACCGCACTTCGCACCGCGCCGCCGGCTCGACGAAACGCTGGCCGCGCGCAAGCCGGTGCTGGCGTATAAGGACGCGGCGCCGGCCGAGGCGGCGGAATAAACGACCAAGGATAACCGGGCGGGGGAAACTCCCGGGTCGCAGGCGCCGGTCGGACGTGGAAGCGTTCGACCGGCGTTTTGCGTTTTGGTTAGGCGCAGCTCCACGCGCCGCGAGGGCTGTGGGTGACGCCTGCCGAGCTCACGCCGACCACCCACCATTCGCCTGGTGGCCCGGGCTATTGCGATCACCGCCACCGGCCTGCATAAAAGCCTTCGCCCGTTGCGCTGCAGTCGGGCCGCGCGGGTGAGCGACGGGAGTGACGAGCCGTCGTCGATCCTTCCCGCGTGTTGCCGGATCCTCTCCTTCGGAAAGTTTCTCGATGCGTTTGATCGCCTGCTGCCTATTGGCTTCCATCACCGCCAGCACGGCGACCGCGCAACAACGGCCGGCCGTGACGGCCGCCGACTATACGCGCGCCATGCACCAGTTGAGCCCGTGGACGGCGCCGCTGGTCGACCATGCGGTGCGCTCGGCGCATTGGATAGACGCGCGGCACTTCTGGTATGTGGACATGGACCATGGCGTGCCGACGATCATGCTGGTCGATGCGACCAAGGGCACCAAGGCACCGGCGTTCGAGGCGAAGGCGCTGCGGGAATCGCTGCAGGCGGCCGGGCTCAAGGCAGCGGACCCGACGAAACTCTATATCGAGGGCTTTGAGCCGGATCTCGACAAGAACACCGCGGTCCTGAGCGTTGGTGGCAAGCGGTATGTCTGCGCCATGGCGCAGCCCTATGGTTGCAAGGAGTCGGCTGCGCCGAACGCCGGGCAGATTGCAGGTTATCTGGCCCGGCGCGGCCCTGCCGAGGCGGTGCTTTCTCCAGATGGCAAGCGCGCGGTCTTCGTGCGCGACTGGAATCTGTGGGTACGGGACATGCGCACCGGGGCAGAGCGTCAGCTGACGACCGATGGCGTGAAGGATTTCGGCTACGCGACGGACAATGCTGGCTGGAAGCATTCGGATCAGGCGATCGTGATCTGGTCCCCTGACTCCAAGAAGCTGGCGACTTTCCAGCAGGATCAGCGTGCGGTGGCCGACTTCACCACCACGACGACGCAGGTTGGCCACTCGAAGACGGATACGTGGAAGTACCCGTTTGTGGGCGACAAGGAGATCATTCGCATTCAGCGCGTCATTGTCGATGTGGACAATGCGCAGGTGATCCGTTTGAAAATGCAGCCGGATCTGCACCGGTCTTCACTGTGCGACGATGTCGTGTGCGGTGACGGCCCGCAGGACATGCAATGGTCGAAGGACGGCAAGACGCTCGCCTTCGTGTCAACTTCGCGCGACCACAAGGTGGAGACGGTGCGCATCGCCGACGCGAGCAGCGGTGCGGTGCGCGACGTTTTCACCGAGACGGTGCCGACCTGGTTCGACAGCGGCTACAACGACGAAGAAATCAACTGGCGCTACCTGTCCGAGCGCGGTGAGATTCTCTGGTGGTCGCAACGCGATGATTGGGGCCATTATTATCTGTACAACGCAAGCACCGGGAAGCTCGTGCGGCAGGTTACGCAGGGGCAGTGGAACGTCGACCACCTGGTCTATCTCGACGAGCGCTCGGGCAAGATGCTGGTCGCCGGGGTCGGAAGGGAGCCGGGCGTCGATCCCTATTATCGCAGTATCTATGCGCTCAACCTCAAGGGCGGCAAACCCAAGCTGCTGACACCCGAGCCGCAGGACCATATCGCCATCCCGTCGAGCGACGGACGCTACTTCGTGGACATCTACTCGACGCCGCAAGAGCCGCAGACCGCGGTGCTGCGCCGTGCGGACGGATCGGTGGTCGAGGCGCTGGCGAAAGGCGATGTGACGCGGTTGCGGGCGGCGGGCTGGCAGGCGCCGGAGAGCATTGCCGTTCAGTGCAGCGACGGCAAGACTTTGTGCTACGGCCTGCTGTTCAAGCCGGCTGGGCTCGATCCGCAGCGCAAATATCCGGTAATCGATTATATCTATCCGGGCCCGTTCATGGGGACGATCGCCTCGCGGCAGTTCTCCCCGTCGATGGGGGATGCGGGGGCGCTGGCGCAGCTGGGCTTTGCCGTCGTGGAGATTGACGCGCTGGGAACGCCGCGTCGGTCGAAGACCTTCCAGGACTTTTATTATCACGACATGGGCAAGCAGGCTGTCCCCGACCAGGTCAGCGGCATCAAGGATCTGGCCAAGCGGAACCCGTGGATGGACATCGACCGCGTGGGCATCTGGGGCCATTCGGGCGGCGGCAATGCGACCGCGGCCGCGATGTTCCTCTATCCTGACTTCTTCAAGGTCGGGATCGCCGAAAGCGGGAACCACGACAACCGCAATTATGAGGACGATTTCTACGAAAAGTATCTCGGCTTGCTGGAGACCAACGGGAGCAAGACGAACTACGACCTGCAGGCCAATCAGGACATTGCCCGGAACCTGAAGGGCAAGCTGCTGCTCGCGCACGGCATGCTCGATGACAATGTGCCCGTTTCCTCGACGCTGCTGGTGGTCGATGCGCTGGAGAAGGCAAACAAGGATTTCGATCTGGTCCTGTTTCCGCGCGCACATCACGGCTACGGCGATCAATCCAATTACATGATGCGGCGCCGGTGGGACTATTTCGTCGAGAATCTGATGGGAGCGACGCCGCCGAAGGAGTTCAAGATCGGAAGGCCGGGCGCCGGCGAGTGAAGTCGCGCAAGCCGGGGGCAGGCGGAGGGCCGCGTTAAACAGCGCGGTCCGCGGAAGCGCACTGCGGATTTCGATCGGCGGAGTTGCGGGCCGGCGAGTGGATGACGTTGGCGTCGGTCCTGCGGGATTTTGACCCCACCGCAGTTCGCCCTATGTTGCGCCGCGTCGCCTCCGGGGGGATTCGCATGCAGTTCGATACGCCGCACCTGATCCGTTACGGCATCACCGCGCTGGTGGTGGCCCTGGTACTCGCGTTCCGCCTGCGCCGCATGTCGAAGGCGCGGCCGCTCACCCTTGAGCGGCTGTGGATCATTCCCGCACTCTACGCGCTGCTAGTCGTCAGCTTGTTCGTGCAGACGCGGCCGAGCCTGGGTGGCTGGGCGCTGTGCGCCGCCGCGCTGGTCGTCGGGGCCGCGCTCGGCTGGCAGCGGGGCAAGCTGATGCAGCTGACCGTCGATCCCGGGACGCACCAGCTCAACCAGAAGGCGTCGATTGGCGGCCTATTGTTCATCGTCGCGCTGATCGGCATGAAGATGATCGGCCAGGCGGAAGGTTCGGCGCTGCACCTCAACGTGATGCTGCTGACGCAAGCGTTCAGCATGATGGCGCTGGGTCTGTTCACGGCGATGCGGGTAGAGATGTATATTCGTGGCCGGAGGATGCTGGCCCGCGCCCGCGGCATCGCGTGACGGATCGGGCCTGGCTGGCGCCGCGCGAAGGCGTGCGGCGCCACGCTCCCGCGACGCTTCGCAACCGCGCGCCGATTGCGGCGGTGTTGGACGAGTTGCTTCCGCCGGTCGGCTTTGTCCTGGAAGTGGCGAGCGGCAGCGGCGAACATTGCGCCGTTTTCGCCGAGCGTTTTCCCACGCTTGTCTGGCAGCCCAGTGACCCGGACCCCGAGGCGTTGGCGTCGATAGCGGCATGGTGTGAAGGGCTGGCCAATGTCCGGCCGCCGCTGGCGCTGGATGCGGGCGCGGTTCAATGGCCCCTGTCCGCCGCGGATGCGCTGCTCTGCATCAACATGGTCCATATCAGCCCGTGGGAGGCGACACTTGGCCTGATGGCCGGGGCAGGGCGATTGTTGCCGCCGGCCGCGCCGCTGATCCTGTATGGTCCTTATCGTCGTGCCGGCGTGCCTACCGCAGCATCGAACGAGGCGTTCGACCGATCGCTCAAGTCGCGTAATCCCGCATGGGGGCTGCGCGACCTGGAGGCGGTGGAAGCGGCCGCCGCAGCCGAAGGGCTGGCGTTCGATCGGCTGGTCGAGATGCCGGCAAACAATCTTATAGTGGTGTTTCGTCGTAGCTGATGTGCTCGCGCGCCAGCTTGTGCTCGCGCCACACAATGTAGAGGCCGCTGGCGATGATCACCGGGGCGCCCAGCCAGGTCGCCGTCGTCGGCAGTGCGCCGAACAGCAGCCAGCCATAGAGTGTCGCCCAGATCAGCCCCGAATAGTCCATGGGCACTACGGTAGAGACCGGCGCATAGCGCATCGCGCCCGTAAGCGCGAGTTGCCCGACGCCGCCAACGAGCCCGGTCGCGATCAGCAATGCCCAGGTAACCGCGTCGTGCGCGCGCAAATGGAAGAGGTAGAAGACGCCGAGTACCGGGACCGACAGCAGTGAAAACCAGAAGACGGTGGTGCCGGAGCTTTCGGTGCGCCCGATCTGGCGCAGCGTGATCGCTACGATGGCAACGAACAGCGCCGCGAGCAGCCCGACCACGGCTCCGAACAGCGGTATCGCCTCCCCGCCCGGATGGACGACGATCAGCACGCCGGCAAAGCCCAGGATCACGGCGCCCCAACGGTGCCAGCCGGTCGGCTCGCCCAGCACCAGCGCGCCCAGCAGCGTGGCGAAAATCGGGACCGTGAACTGGAAGGTCTGCGCTTCGGCCAGCGGCAGCAGGATGACCGCACCGAAGGTGAAGATCATGCCGGTCAGGCCGATGGCGGTGCGCCAGACATGGGCGCCGAAGCGCTGCGTGCGGATCGATGCAAGGCCGGGGCCCATCGCCACCCATAGCGTGACCAGCGGCACCGCCCAGAACTGGCGGTGGAACATGCTTTCCACCAGCGTGGCGCCATGGGCTTCGGCAAGCTTCACCAGCGCCGACATGGTCGACAGGCAGGCGATGGCAAACAGCCGCAGCGCCAGCCCCTTCATCACACGGTCGGATCGCTCGTTCGACACGAGAACCGGGTTAGGGATGCCGGCGCCGGGCAGCAACCCTGTTTCATGCGGAGGCGCCGGGCATTGCCGGCGCCTCCGCACAAAGGTCATCGCAGGTCGAGCATCACCACCGATTTCGACGGCAGCGTCACCGTCAGCGTGTCGCCGGAAAGGCTGGCGCCGGTAAAGGCGGCCGGCTTCACGGCATCGGGGGCGTCAAACGTGTTGTGCGCGTCCATCGTCGGTGCGGTCAGGATGCGGCCGCTCACCTGGCTGCCGGCGACGCCCTCCAGCTTCACCGTCACTGTGGCCGGCGCGTTGGGGTCGACATTGGTCATGCCGATATGGATGACGCCGTCGGTGCCGCGCACGGCACTGGCGCTTACGGCGGGCATGGTCCACTGGTTCTTGCTGTACCAGCGTGACTTCACTTCGACCGGGAGCACGGTGCCGTCCTGATAGGCCTTGTACAGGTCGAACGCCCAATAGGTCGGGGTGCGGACCATCTTGGCGCCGTCGGTCAGCAGCATCGACTGCAGCACATTGACCATCTGGGCAATGTTCGCGCCGCGCAAACGATCGGTGTGGCGGGCGAAGATGTCGAAGTTCAGGCTGGCGACCAGCGCGTCGCGCAGCGAGTTCTGCTGATAGAGGAAGCCGGGGTTGGTGCCGGGTTCGACATCGTACCAGGTGCCCCATTCGTCGACGAGCAGCGCGACGCGCTTGGCGGGATCATATTTATCCATGATCGCCGCATGGCGCGTGACATATTCGTCCATTTTCAGCGTCTTGGCGAGCGTGCGCGCCCACTGGTCCTCGTCGAACCCGGTCGCCGCGCCCTTTTTCGACCACTCGTACGGAATGGTGTAGTAATGCACGCCGATGCCGTCGAAATGGTTGCCGGCCTTGCGCATCATCACCTCGGTCCAATTATAGTCCGAGGCATTGGCGCCGCTGGCGATCTTCATCAGCTTCTGCCCGTCCGGCACCTTGACGAAGGTGGAATAGCGGCGCGTCACGTCTGCGGCATATTCCGGCTCCATATTGCCGCCGCAGCCCCACAGTTCGTTGCCCAGGCCGAACATGGTGAGGTTCCACGGCTTGGCGCGGCCATTCGCAGCGCGCTCCTTGGCGAGGCTGGAGCCGGTGGGCGAGGTCATATACTCGACCCATTCGGCCATTTCGAACGGCGGGGCGGAGCCGACATTGCCCGAGACATAGGGCTCGGCGCCGACGAGTTCGCTATAGTCCATGAATTCATGGGTGCCGAAGGCATTGTTCTCGGTCACGCCACCCCAGTTGGTGTTGATCTTCACCTTGCGCTTGGCGCGCGGGCCGATGCCTTCGCGCCAGTGATATTCGTCAGCGAAGCAGCCGCCCGGCCAGCGGACCACCGGCACGCGCAGTTCGCGCAGTGCATCGATAACGTCCTTGCGATAGCCCTTGATGTTCGGAATCTTGCTGTCGGTCCCGACCCAGATGCCACCATAGATGCCGTGGCCGAGATGCTCGGCGAACTGGCCGAACAGGTGCCGGTCGAACTTCGGCGCCGGCTGGCTGCCATGGACGATCACCGTTTCCTGGGCACGCGCGCCGGAAGCAAGGCTGAGCCCGGCAAGGACAGGCAGCAAGGCGTGGAGTAGCGGACGAGTTTTCATTCTTGGCCCCGAACTTGTGGCGGGCAGGAAGCGCCCCGCATGCCGTTGGTAAACCGAGCGGCGCGCGGGCGGCAAGAAAAATTACTCAGACTTATTGTTGCGCAGGCGTGCGTGTCTCCGCGAGGATGCGGGCCACCACAGGTGCCAGCGCGCTGCGCCAGGGCTGTGCCCGATAGCCGAAGTCCTGCGCGAAGCGGCTGCAGTCGAGCCGCGAATTGGCCGGCCGCCGGGCCGGGGTGGGATAGGCGCTGGTCGGAATGCCGGAGACGCTGGCAGTCGGGCCGCCGTGCTTCTCGCTCTCGGTAAAGATCGCGCGCGCGAAATCGGCCCAGTCGGTCTCGCCTGCACCGGCGAAATGCCAGGTGCCGCGCGACGCGCCATGCTGCTGCCAATGGGCGATGACGGCGAGGATCGCGCCGGCAATGTCGAGCGCGGAACTCGGGCAACCACGCTGGTCTTCGACCACGCTGAGACTGTCGCGTGTCTCCGCCAGCCGTAGCATGGTCTTCACGAAATTATGGCCGAACGGGCTATACACCCAGGCAAGGCGGACAATGGCGTGATCGGCGCCCGATGCCCACACCGCTTCCTCACCCGCCAATTTGGTGGCGCCATAGACGCCTAGCGGGCCGGTCGGGTCGTCTTCGCGCCAGGGACGGTCGAGGCTGCCGTCAAACACATAGTCGGTTGAAAGATGCACTACGGGGGCGCCGATCCGTGCCGCAGCGCGGGCCAGCACGCCCGGGGCCTCGCCATTCACGGCCATGGCGATATCGGGTTCGCTTTCCGCCTTGTCCACCGCCGTATAGGCTGCGGCGGATACGACCAGATCGGGATGGACACGCGCCACCGTCGCCTCGATCGTCTCTGGCTTGGCAAGATCCAGCGCCGGCCGCGCGGCGAACACCAGCTCGTGTCCCTGCGCGACTTCGGCAAGGCTCTGCGCGATCTGGCCGTCGCGTCCGGTGATCAGGATGCGCATCAGGCCGTCTGGCCCAGCCGCTCCCCGGCATATTTGCCGGATCGGATCGGCTCCCACCACCATGCATTGTCGAGATACCAGTCGATCGTGCGCGCGATGCCGGTCTCGAAATTCTCCTCGGCCTTCCAGCCGAGTTCGGTTTCCAGCTTGGTTGCGTCGATCGCATAGCGCCGGTCATGGCCGGGGCGATCGGCTACGAAGGTGATCAGTTCGCGGCGCTTCTTGCCGTCGGCCAGCGGCACGCGCTGGTCGAGCAGGTCGCAGATCGTCTCCACCACTTGCAGGTTGGTCCGCTCGTTGCGGCCGCCGACATTATAGCTCTCGCCGACCCGTCCCTTGGTGGCGATGGTCGCCAGCGCCTTGGCGTGGTCATCGACATACAGCCAGTCGCGGACATTCTCGCCCTTGCCATAGACTGGCAAGGGCTTGCCTTCGAGCGCGTTGAGGATGGTCAGCGGGATCAGCTTTTCCGGGAAGTGGAACGGCCCGTAGTTGTTCGAGCAGTTCGACAGCACCACCGGCAGGCCATAGGTATGGCCCCAGGCGCGAACCAGATGGTCGCTCGCGGCCTTCGATGCCGAATAGGGCGAGGAGGGGGCGTAGGGCGTTTCCTCGGTGAAGATGCCGCTATCGAACGGCAGATCGCCGAACACTTCGTCGGTCGAGATATGGTGGAAGCGGAAGCCGTCGCGCTTCTCGCCTTCCAGCCCGCGCCAATAGTCAAGCGCCGCCTGAAGCAGCCGGAAGGTGCCGACGACATTGGTTTCGATGAACGCGCCGGGGCCGTCGATCGAGCGATCGACATGGCTTTCGGCGGCGAGGTGCATCACCACATCGACCTGCTCTTCGCGCAGCAACGGCAACACCGTGGCGAGGTCGCCGATATCGGCCTGGACGAAGCGGTAATTGGGCGCATTCTCGATCGCGGTCAGCGACGCCAGATTTCCGGCATAGGTCAGCTTGTCGAGATTGATGACGCGCGCGCCCTGGCGAACGAGGTGGCGTACCACGGCCGAGCCGATGAAGCCGGCGCCGCCGGTGACGAGAAAGGTCTGCATCGCTCAGCCCTGGTAGAAGAAGGGGGTGTTGAAGCTGGCGAAGGGCGGCGCCTCCGCGTCCTTCGCCGAAAGGACCGGCTCTACGCCAATGTCCGGCCATTCGATGGCGAGATCGGGGTCGTTCCAGCGGATCGCCATTTCATCGTTCGGCGCATAGCGGGCGCTGACCTTGTAGAGAATCTCCGTGTCCGGCGCGAGCGTCATGAAGCCATGGGCAAAGCCCTTGGGGATCAACACCTGATTCCATTTCTCGGCCGAGACCTCCAGCCCGATCCACTGGCCATAGGTGGGCGAGCCGCGCCGGATATCGACCGCCACATCATAAATTGCGCCGCGCAGCACCCGCACCAGCTTTGCCTGGGCAAAGGGCGGCGCCTGCAGGTGCAGCCCGCGCACCGTGCCCGCCTGGGCGGAGAAGCTCTGATTGTCCTGCACCCAGCGGACGTCGACACCCTCGGCGTCGAGCACGGACTGTTTGAACACTTCCGAAAAGAAGCCGCGATGGTCGCCATGTTTGGGGGGCGTCAGTTCCATCAGCCCTTTGAGCGGCAGGTGGCGTACCTCGGTCATGCCGTCTGCACCCGCTTGCGCAGATAGTCGGCATAGCCGGTCTTGCCCAGGCCAGCGGCCCGGCGCAGCAGATCTTCCGCGCTCAGCCAGCCCATTTCATAGGCAATTTCTTCGGGGCAGGCGATCTTCACGCCCGTGCGGTGTTCGAGCGTGCGGACGAAGGCGCCGGCCTCGTGCAGGCTGTCATGCGTGCCAGTATCTAGCCAGGCATAGCCGCGCCCCAGCCGCGTGATCTTCAGGTCGCCGCGTTCAAGATAGGTGCGGTTGACGTCGGTGATTTCCAACTCGCCCCGCGCCGAAGGGCGGATCGAGCGGGCGATGTCGACGACATCCTGGTCGTAGAAATACAAGCCCGTCACTGCCCAGTTGGATTTGGGCTGGGCGGGCTTTTCCTCGATGCTGGTGGCGATACCCGTGTCGGGATCGAAGCCGACGACGCCGTAGCGCTGCGGATCGTCGACGTGATAGGCGAACACATTCGCACCGCCCTTTGCCGCCTCTGCCGCGGCCGCCTGGCAGCGCTCGCCCATCTTTTCGCCATGGTAGATGTTATCCCCCAGGATCAGCGCACTGGGGCCACCGCGCACGAAGTCCGCGCCGATGATAAAACTCTCAGCCAGCCCGTTGGGCGCTGCCTGCTCGGCATAGCTGAGGTTGATGCCGAAGGCCGACCCGTCGCCCAGCAGCGCCTGGAACAGGGGCAGGTCGCGCGGCGTGGAAATGACCAGAATGTCGCGGATACCCGTCAGCATCAGCACCGACAGGGGATAGAAGATCATCGGCTTGTCATAGACCGGCAGCAACTGCTTCGAGATCGACAACGTCGCCGGATACAGGCGGGTGCCGCTGCCGCCCGCCAGAATAATCCCCTTCATCAAACCCCCTTCGTTCCACCCCGGCGCGGGCCCGCCATGCGGCAGGTTCGCCACCGCCTATCAGAATGCGTTGGAATGTACGATCACCCGCAGCGTCTTCACCAGGATCGTCACGTCGCGCCAGATGTCCCATCCGTCGATATATTCCATATCCGCCTGTAGCCGGTTGACCAGATCGGCGCGCTTGTCGGTGGCGCCGCGAAAGCCGCGAATCTGGGCAAGGCCGGTCATGCCCGGCTTCAGCGAATGGCGATGCCAATAGCGCTCATCGATTTCCCAGAAATAGTGATCGGCGGCGCGCGAGCCGAGCGCGTGGGGGCGCGGACCGACTACGCTCATGTCGCCGCGCAGCACGTTGATGAGCTGCGGCAGTTCGTCGATGCTGGTGCGGCGAATGAACCGGCCGACCCGCGTGATGCGCTGGTCATCGCGGCTGGCCGATACGGTGCCGTTCGCATCGCACTGCGCGACGCGCATCGAGCGGAACTTCAAGATCTTGAACAGCCGGTTGCCGCGGCCAACGCGGTCCTGCGCGAACAATACCGGCCCCGGCGATTCCAGCCGGATCGCGATCGCCACCAGAACCATCAGCGGTGCCAGCACCATCAGCGCGGGCAGGGTGATCGCCAGGTCCAGCGCGCGCTTCTTCGCGCGGTTCGGCATGCTGAGCGGGCCCTGCGACACGATCAGCGTGTCGCGCCCGCCATAGCTGTCGACGCCGATCGCCCCCAGCGCGCGGAACTGCGGCACCAGTATCTCGCCCTTGATGTTCATCCCCTTCAGCAGCAGCGCCCAGACGGCGCGGCGCTCCTCGGTACAGGCGACGACGACGCGGTCGAACCCCATCACTGTGTTGCCTAGCCGCTGGAGCATCTGCGGATCGCGCGGGTTGGGAGAGAGGTTGACGATCCGCGCGTCGAGCGCGACGGCGCCTTCCGCCACGTCCATCGCCACGCCATCGACGATCACCAGCTCGTCGAGCAGCTTGCCGCCGGTCGTACGGCGTACGTGGCTGCGGAACACCAGCCTGCCGGCAGCGATCAGCAATAGCGCGCAGAACGCCCCGGCGACGAGCTGCGCGCGCGACAGCGGCAGTTCGGTGGTCAGCAAATAGCTGCCGAGCAGTACGACCAGGATCGCGAAGAAAAAGGCGGAAAGTATGCCCTTGATGCCGCTCAGCGGATAGCGCAGCGCGTGGATGGAGTAAGTGCCGCTCGCGATTGCAATGCCCAGCGTGATCGGAAGGACAAAAAAGCCGACATTGACGCCCGCCAGCGAAAGCCAATGCCCCTCGCGTACGGAGGCGGCAAGGCAGAAGCCGAGCAGCACCGCAACGCCGTCCAGCAGGACCAGTTCGATATAGAGCATCAGCCGCAACAACGACTTGCGCCACATCGTCCGGGGTGGATGCGGGACCGTTGCGTGTACGTCCGCCCGTCCATGCGCCTCGAACGTGCGCTGTGCTTCGAAAGCGTTCATAGCCTTGCCGGATTCCCTCAACGGAATAAACGCATTTTCAGCGGCCGAGTCGGTCCGTTGCATCGCACCATAGCCCTCCCCCACAGCCATAATACCAACCAGTGCGACCAGCGGGTCTAATTCTGGGACGAAGAAGGATAATTAAAACAATGCTATGAGCCGGGTTATTGCGAGCAATCCATACCCTTTGCCGCGCCCGGCATCCCTCCGCGCCGAAGCCGCTTCTCTAGAGAAAGTGTATTAAATGTGGAATAACAAAGGTAAGTAAAGTTGCGGGCGTCGGTGCGGTGGGGCGTTCGCCAGCAATGGAAGTGGCGATCCTTGGCCTGGGACCAGCGGGCCCATCCTGTCATCGATTTGCCGATACGCGCGAATCGACAGTGCTGGCGCGAACATGACGCCTCCCGGAACACAGGCGCGTCTGCACAATGCGCGCAGCGCTACCTTGCGTTAATATCGCATTTGCGGAGATTAGGTTCCTTCGGCAATGCGACCGGCTACCGGAATTCAGCGCCGACCCGTGTGTTCGTGAAATGGCTATGAAACAGCCATTTAGCTAGGTAGTAGTGCGGGCGTTAATAATTAACTGAGCGTTTACCAAAGTAGGTCAGAGTCGCCCGCAAACGACCCTTGTCGGAGGCTGTGTCCCGAAATGATACGCGATGATTTGCAGGCGCGCCTGCGAAGCGCCCTTGCGGCTGGAGCCACGGCCGAACGCGAAAGCGCCGCGCGGGAGTCGGGCCTTCAGTCGCTTTCGGCGCTGCTGGCGGTGCACCGCATCGGCGTCACGCCCGAGCAACTGCGCCACGAACTCGGCCATGCCGATGCGGCCAGCGCTGACGATCTGATCCGGCTTGCCAAGCGCCATCACGGCGTGCGCGCCAAGGCGGTCGAGGTGCCGCGCGGTGCGCTAGCCCGGCAGCCGCTTCCGGCGATCGCGGAAGGCCCCGAGGGCTGGTTCCTGATCGGCGGGCTGACCGAACATGGCGTCATCATCCAGCGTGCCGGGCAGGCCCCGGAGCAGGTCGACCGCGAGGGACTGGACGCGCTGTGGTCGGGCACGCTGATCCTGCTTACCACCCGTGCGGTTGCCGCGCCGGGCGCGCGGTTCGGCTTTGGCTGGTTCGTGCAGCAGATGCAGCGCTATCGCCGCCTTCTGCTCGAAGTTCTGGGCATCACCTTCGCGCTCAACCTGCTGGGGCTGGCGGCGCCGCTGCTGTTCCAGAGCGTGATCGACAAGGTGCTGATCCACAACAGCATGAGCACGCTGAGCGTGCTCGCCTTCGCCTTCCTCGCGGTGTCGGTCTGGGAAGTGGCGCTGGGGTGGATCCGCACCCGCATCTTCACCGAGACGGCGCAGAAGATCGACGTGGAGCTGGGCGCCCGCCTGTTCCGCCATCTGCTCGCGTTGCCGCTCGACTATTTCGAGAAGCGCCGTGTCGGCGACACCGTCACCCGTGTGCGCCAGCTGGAGACGATCCGCGAGTTCCTGACCAACGCATCGCTCAGCGTGATGATCGACCCGCTGTTCACCGTCGTCTTCCTGGCGGCGATGCTCTTCTATTCGCCGATGCTGTTCGGCATCGTGCTGGTGTCGCTGGTCGCGTATGCGCTGGTGTCGTTCGCTGTTGCCGGGCCGCTGCGCGCACGGGTCAACGACAAGTTCGAGAAAAGCTCGGCCAGCAACGCGCTGCTCGTCGAAAGCGTCGCCGGCATCCACACCATCAAGGCAACCGCGGTCGAGCCGCACTGGCAGAACCGCTGGGAGCATCAGCTCGCCGCCTATACCGCATCGTCGCAGCGGCTGATCAACGTCGCCAACACGGGCAGCCAGGCGATCGAGCTGATCTCGAAGCTCAGCTTCGCGGCGATCCTGTTCTTCGGCGCGCAGGCGGTGATCGGCGGGGCGATGACCGTCGGTGCGCTGGTCGCGTTCAACATGTTCGCCCAGCGCGTCGCGGGGCCGGTGGTCCGCATGGCGCAGTTGTGGCAGGACTTCCAGCAGGTCCGCATCGCGATCGAGCGGCTGGGCGATGTGATGAACCATCCCGTTGAACCGCGTCCCGCCTCGGCCGCCACCCTGCCGGTGCTGCGTGGCGCAATCCGGTTCGAGAATGTCAGCTTCCGCTACAGCGAAGACACGCCGCCGGTGCTGAGCGACATCACCATCGACATTCCGGCAGGGTCTTCGCTGGGGATCGTCGGCTCCTCCGGCTCGGGCAAGTCGACGCTGGCCAAGCTGCTCCAGCGCCTCAATACGCCGGATATCGGCCGGGTGCTGGTCGATGAAGTGGATGTTGCCCAGCTCGACCCCGCCTGGCTGCGTCGCCAGATCGGCGTGGTGCTGCAGGAAAACCTGCTGTTCAGCCGTACGATCCGCGAGAATATCGCGCTGTCCAACCCCGCCATGCCGTTCGAGCGGATCGTCGGCGCGGCGACGCTGGCCGGTGCGCACGACTTCATCCTGCGCCAGCCGCGCGGGTATGACACCGAGATCGTCGAGCGCGGCGTCAACCTGTCGGGCGGCCAGCGCCAGCGGCTGGCGATCGCCCGTGCGCTGGTGGGCAACCCGCGCATCCTGGTGTTCGACGAAGCGACCTCCGCGCTTGATGCCGAGAGCGAGGAGCTGATCCAGACCAACCTGCGCGCGATTTCGGCCGGGCGCACCATGGTCATCATCGCCCATCGCCTGTCGGCGGTGCGCGCCTGTGACCGGATCATCACGCTGGAACAGGGCCGGATCGTCGAAAGCGGGCGGCACGAGGACTTGCTGCGCCTGGGCGGCCGCTATGCCGACCTGTATCGCCGCCAGAGCGGCCTTGGGGAGATTGCCGCATGAACGCGGTCGTTCCGTTCGACGCCGCCCAGCGCGGCCGTGGCTTGCTCCGCCCGCTGATCGGGCATCGCGAGCGCGATTACGATACCGAATTCCTGCCCGCCGCGCTCGAGATCGTCGAGCGGCCGGTATCGCCGACCGCGCGCATCACCGGCCGGGTGATGCTGGTCGGGCTGGCGGCAACGGGCCTGTGGCTCACCTTCGGCAAGGTCGAGGTCGTCGCCCCCACTGAAGGGCGCATCGCCCCGGTGGGTGAGACCAAGATCGTCCAGTCGCCCGAAAGCGGCATCGTCCGCCGCATCCTGGTGGGTGAGGGGCAGAAGGTGCAGAAGGGCCAGGTGCTGATCGCGCTCGATCCCACCGTCTCCACCGCCGAGGCTGAACAGGTGCGCGTCGGCCTGCTCAGCGCCGAACTGGAAGTGGCACGCAACACCGCGGTGATCGACGCGCTCGACAGCAAGGGCTTCCGCTTCGTCGCGCCCGATGGTGCGACGCCGGCCGATGTCGAAACCAATCGCGGCCTCGCCCGCGCCCGGCTGAGCCAGATCGAGGCGATGGCGGCGAGCGGCCGTTCGGACAGCGGCGCCGCTGCCTCCGCTTCGGCCGAGGCGCAGGCACAGGTCCGCAAGCTCGAACAGTCGCTGCCGCTGCTCGAACAACAGATCGCCGCCAACGAGACGCTGGCCGCCAAGGGCTATGTCTCCAAGCTGCGCGTCGTCGAGATGCGCCGCCAGCTCATTTCCGAGCGTCAGGATCTCGCCGCCGCCCGCGCCAGCGTGTCGCGGCTCGCCCAACAGTCGCGCAGTACCGCCAGCGGCTCGCTCAAGTCACGCGAAGAGGCACGCGCCGCGATCCTGCAGGATCTGGTCAAGGCCGAAGACGATGTCCGCGCCCGGCGCGAGGAACTCGCCAAGGTCACGCTGCGCAGCTCGTTCCGCGAACTGCGCGCGCCGGTGTCCGGCACGGTGTCGCAGCTCAGCGTCCATACCGAAGGCGGGGTGATCGAAGGCGCCAAGCCGCTCCTGTCGATCGTGCCCGACAATGCCCGGCTGGAAGCCGAGGTGATGATCCAGAACCGCGACATCGGCTTCGTCCGCACCGGCATGCCGGTGAAGGTAAAGCTCCAGGCCTTTCCCTATACCCGCTACGGCATGATCGGCGGCACGGTGACGGCGATCGCGCCCGAGGCAGTGCAGGTGAAGGAAGGCCAGCCGCCCGCCTATAAGGCCCGGATCGCGCTGAACCGCAGCTATATCACTGCCGACGGCGCGAAGATCCCGCTGCGCCCGGGGCTGCTCGCTTCGGCGGACATCGTCACCGGCAAGCGGACGCTGCTCAGCTACCTGGTCGGCCCGGTGCTGGAAACGGGGACCGACGCGCTGCACGAGCGGTGAGAGGGTTCGTTCGCTCCCCTCCCTGCAAGGGAGGGGCCGGGGGTGGGTCCGCCGCCGCAGGCGGCGGGTCTCGCTGTCGGCGAAGATGTAGATTCTTTGAAGCGCGCAGACGCGCGCACCCACCCCAACCCCTCCCTTGCAGGGAGGGGCGTCACCCCCCGCGCACCAGCGCGCGCTGGACGAACAGGTAATTGTCGCGGTCAATATCGGCCAGCGCATAGCCGATACTGCGCAGCGCGCGGATCGTCCGCGCGACCTTCAGCGTCGAGGTGGGGCTGTCGAATTCGACGCAGAACAGGGTGGGGCGGATATTGTCGCGGACCATGCTGTCGATGATTTCTTTCCACGCGCCTTCCACATCCACCTTCAGCAGGTCGATATGGTCATGGCCCAGCCTGGCCATGATCGTCGCCAGCGTCATGCATTCGGCCTTCACCGATTCGCCGGTGAGGTGGACATTCTTGACCGAGAGGTTGATCACCCCGTCGGCCGGCATGAAGAACTCCAGCGTGGTATTCTCGCTCCACACGCCGATCGGCAGGAAGGTCAGCCGGTCGCGCGGATAATCGAGCATGTCCATATAGGCGACGGCATTGGGCGTGGGATCGAACGACCAGACCCGGCAACCGCTCTCGGCCAGCTCCAGGTCGAACGACGCCTCGACGCCTACGCCGACGCAATAGCAGATCATGTCGCGCTGAATGGCCGTGGCCGGCACCCGCCACGCGCCATGGTTCTTCCCCATCGTCACGATAGGAGCGGTCTCCGCGGTGCGATAGAGCGCCGGGATCAGGTGGCGCGCAGCGTGCTTGTTGAGGCCGTTGTACAGGCGGCGGAGATTTCCCCGGATGTTCAACTGCGTCTCCTGTTTGTTGGATTGCCCGGCGGGCGGAATTCAGACCGCGTGGCTGCCTTGCGCGGCCACCGCCCGCCCGAACTGGCGGCCGATCAGCGGATCGAGCAGCGGGCGCGGCAGCGTGTCGACCAGCTGCCGCGCGAAATCGAGGTTCACCGCCAGCCCGGCGGCGGCGTCCTGGATCACCGTGGAGATGCGGACGAGCACGCCGTCGACGATCAGCCCCTGCACCTGGCTCTTCAGCCGCGCCATCAGTTGCTGGTTGCCGTCCTGCGGCAGATAATCGCCCACCCGCGCCCAGTAGAGCACCTGTTCGGTGCGGTTGAAGCTGGTGGCGGTGATCGCCCGGCCCGGCAGTTGCACGCCGCCGCTGACCGGAATCATCTGCGGATGGCTGTCGGTGACGGTGAAGCCGAAAAAGGGGTAGCAGATTTCCGGCCGGTGGAGTTGCAGCAGGTCGGTCTGGGCATTGCCATAGGCGATGAGCAGCATCACCACGGCGCCGTCCTCACGCGAGAAGACGCGGCTGACCACCTGGTTGTACAGCTTGTCTTCCAGGCTGCCTTCGCGCGGCGGGGCGATCAGGCCGGCACTGTCCTCCGCCTTCCACGGGCCGAACGCATGGGGCAGCGCGGCGTCGAGCTTGGTCGCGCCCAGCAGGTCCATGCGGTTGCGCGGCTTCATCGCCGCCGCGCTGCCGGCTGCGACGAAACAGCCTGCGCCGATCAGCAGGTCACGCCGGTTGAACATGCGGCCTCCGGCGCATCAGGGAAATCCGTTCGACCAGCCAGTCGATCGCGAAAATACCCAGCAGCGCGACGACGAACATCACGAAGCCGGTGGTGTTGTGGAGAAAGCTCTGCGCCGCTGCGTCGCCCCAGTAATAGGTGATCAGCACCAGCGCGACGATGCGGATGATGTTGGCCACCACCGCTACAGGAATCACCAGCATCGCGATGAACAGCGCATAGCGCCATGACGGCTTGTTCTTGATGTAGATGTAGAGGAGCGTCACGACCACCAGGCTCGACAGCGAGCGCAGGCCGGAACAGGCATCCTCCACCAGCAACTGATAGGGGCCGATGAACAGCGTGACGCCCTGCCGCAGGATCGGATAGTCGAACGCCGTCAACAGCCCGGTCGCGGCATAGGAGACAAAGGCCTTGAGCGGCGCCGTCACCCGGTCGACCACCCAGCCGGGTGGCGGAACCAGGAAGAACAGCCACAGCACCGGAAACCAGCAGGCCCGGATCGCCCGGCCACCGAAATACAGGTAACCGGCCGAGACCACCGCTGCGACCATCCCGGCAGTTTCCACGCTGATGAAATCGAACACCCGGCCGCAGACATACAGAAGCAGGGCGGCCAGCAGCATCAGCGTGCCGGCCAGCAGGTTGCCGGGGCGACGCAGCGCCTCGATCGTCACCCGCTGGCGCGCGAGCATCCAGACGCCGGTGGCGAGCACGATCGGCCCGTGCACGCCGCCTTCGGCGCTCCACACCTGCCGGCCGAGCGTGAAGAAGGTCGGCACCGCCAGCGCCAGCAACCCCGCTATGGCCAGCCATGCGCCGCCGGGTGCCGGGCGCGCCGGCGCGCGCACGTCCGGCGCGGCCAGCGTCGACACGTCAGTAGCCATTCATCACGCAACCGACGACATGGGCACGGTCGGCGCGCAGCATGCGGCTGAGCGTCGTGACATCGCGCAGATAGGTCGAATCCTTGCGCGCGACGATCAGGCCGTACCCGGCGACGTTGGCGACGCGCTGGGCGTCGGCGCAGCGGTTCGACGCGGTGGTGTCGAAAATCGTCAGGTCGAACTCGCGCAGCAACTGCGCCACCAGCTCGCGGAACCGCTCGGAGGAGAGCAGTTCCTGCGGGCTGTGCAGCACCTGCCCGGCGGGAATTACCGATAGCTGGTCGAGCCCGGTCTGGTGCAGGATCGAATCGATCGAGACATCGCCCGACGAGAGATAGTCGGCCAGACCCAGCTGTGGCGCAGTGATGCCGAAGGCAGTGCCGATCGACGGATCGCGCAGATTGGCATCGACCAGCGCGGTCTTGATACCGATCTGCGCCAGCGCGGTCGCCAGATTGACCGCAATGAAGGTGCAGCCGACGCCGGCCGAAGGCGCGCAGATCGCCAGCGCGCGGCGGCCCTCGCGCAGATGCTGGGCGACGATGCGCGTGCGGATGCCGCGGATCGCTTCTGCCTCGATGCCGTTCGGATCGGCCAGGACGAGCTGATATTCCAGCACGTTCAGCGTCTCGGGTACCGCCGGGGTATAGCCCGAGCGGTCATAGTCGGGATGGTTCGCGGGGGAGGTGATGCTGTCCATTATTCCGCTGCCACTTCCTGGGGTTCGTCGATATCCTGTGCCGACTGGAAGCCGCGGCGCAGGCGGCTGGGCAGCGTGAAGCTCGATTGGACGACGCCGAACACCGGCGCTTCGACGGCGGTTTCCAGATCCTCCGCGCTGCGCACCCGGCGGCCGAGCAGTTCGACGAGCAGCGCGATCAGCACGCCGATGCCCAGACCGAAGCCGGCGGCGCCGCCCAGGATCAGCGGGACATTGGGGTAATAGGGCTTTTGCGGCGCGGCAGCTTCGCCCAGCGTCGACATGCCGGCATCGTTGCTGCTCGCTTCCAGCCTCAGGTCGGCGACGCGCTGCGCGGCCTTCAGATACTGGTCCTGCTTGAGCTGCACGTCGCGCTGCAACTCGTTGAGCTTGTCCACCTGTTCGCGGTTTTGCAGCACGCGCGACCGCTGGGCATTGGCGGCGCTGACGATCGCGCCGCGATTAATCGTGCCGGCAGCGACGCTCTGGGTGCGTTCCTTGGCGGCGGCCTGGGCATAGACCTGGCGCTGGCGCTGGAGCGCCTGGAACGCCGGGTGGTTGGGGCCAAGCGTGGTGGCTGCCTGCTGGATTTGCTGGTCGATCGCGGCAAGCTGCATCTGCGCCGGGCCCATGCCGGTGCTGACGGGGGCCGCGGCCGGGGCGCCTTCGGCGGCGGCGGTCTGGCCTTCGAGCTGTTCCAGCTTCTGCGTATCGAGGTCCGATCCGGTGCCGGTCAGGACGATGCCCGACTGTTTGGCATAGGCGGTGCGGGCGTTGACGGCACCTTCCAGCGCCTTGCGCGCGGCATCTGCCTGCTGGCTGTACCATTCGGCCGATTTTGCCGCGGTTTCGCGCTTGTAGGTCAAGCTTTCGGTCAGGAATGCCGAGCGGATCATGTTGGCGATCTGTTCGGCCTGATCGGGCCTGCTGGCCGAATAGGCGATTTCGAGGATGTTGCTCCCCTCAATCACATTGGCCTGCGTGTTCTGGATGATCTGGTCGGCCAGCCAGCGGCGGATGTCGCCGCTCGCGGCCGCTGGCGAGGCGTTGAACGCAGCGATATTCGCCGGATCGTTCGCCCAGCCGAGCTGGTCGACGACGCGGCCGGCGGTGCGATAATCCTCGATCAGCTCGATCTGCGTCTGCACATAGGCGCGCATGAACTGCGAGCTCATCACCTGTCCGGTGACGGGATCGGGCTTGAACGTGTCGAGCACGATCCGCGTGCTCGCCTTGTACCGTTCCGGCAGGAACTGGATGACGATGGCGGCGGTGACGACGCACACCAGGAACGACGGCAGGATGATCCAGCGTCGCGCCCAGAGGATCCGGAAAAACTGAACTATACTCACCGTATCGCCTCGCGATTGGAGAAGGGTCAGAAGGCGCGCTCGCCCACCACCACGACGTCACCGGGCTTCAGAGGATCGTCCATCTTCAGCTTGATTTCGGTGCCGTCGCGCGTGACCTTGACGCGCTTGGCCGACCCCGAAGGCGTCAGACCGCCACCGCGCGCCAGCGCCCGTCGCAGCGTCATGTCGGACCGGAATCCGTACACGCCCGGCGCATTGACCTGGCCGTAGATGTAGAATTGCTCCGCCTCGGGCACGAATATCTTGTCGCCGGGCTTCACCACCGGATCGGCATCGGCGCCGCCCTGGGCGAGCTTCTGATAGTCGAGCTTCTGGCTGGTGCCGTCCTGATGGGTGAGCATGACATACTCGCCCGCCGTCTGGCGCAGGCCGCCGGCGCGGGCGATGATTTCGCTGACATGATAGCCGCGGTCGACCGGCTGCAGACCGGCATTGCCGACCTCGCCCAGCACCACGACATAGTTGCTGACGAAGCTCAGAATTTCGACGCTGACGATCGGCTTGGCATAATAGCCGCCGGCCTTGAGCTGTGCGCCCAGCTTGTCGGCGAGCGACACGGCGGTTTCACCTGCCACGGGCACGCTGCCCAGATAGGGCAGGGTTACGGTGCCGTCGGCGCGCACGCGCGAGCGGGTCTTGAAGTCCGACTGGCCGAGCACGTCGATTTCCAGCACGTCGTCCGCGCCGATGCGATAGCCGGCGGGTGCGGGGACGCCGACGCCGTCGACGGCGCCGGGTTGCGCCATCGGTGCCGACGGTGCGGTCGTGGCGGTCGCCGGCGGGGTCTGTTGCTGCATCGTCGCGCGCGGGGCGCTTGGCGCATTCGGCACGGTGCGTGTCGGAATCTGCGCGGCTGCCGGCGTGGCAGCCGCAGAGGCGAGCAGGAGGAGGGAGGTCAGCTTGAGGTGCATGGCGAAACCCTCGGTCATAGAGCCAGGAAAGTGGTGAGGCTGACGCGCTTCACGTCATAGCCGAAGAGCTGCACGTCCGAGGTGCGCTTCTGATAGCTGCCGTCGAGCGAGAAGCGCAGGCGGCGCGTGGCGCGATAGGCCAGCCCGGTGCTGAGTGTCAGCACGTCCTCGCTGCCCGAAACCGCCACGGGGAAGGCGGGGGACGCGACGAACTGGCGGTGGCGGTAATTGGCGCCGGCGTTCCAGGTGAACTGCGTCGTCAGCTGCTTCGTAAAGGTGGCGCCGATCGTCGTCTGCACGTCATAGCTCACGCCGATCAGCTGCGAAGGCTGGGCCGCACGGCTGCCGATCACGGCAATCTGGAAGAAGTCGCCGCTATAGGTGGCCGACAGATCATAGCCGATGCCGCTGAACTTGCGGGTGGCGCTCAGCTTGGGATCGACCTTGGTGTAGTTGACCGATCCGCGGAAGTTCAGCCGGGTGCCGATCGTACGCTCCAGCTGCACGCCGGCGGCGTAGCTTTTCACGCCGTCGCGTTCGCCGCTCGTGGTCGGCCGGTGGAGATAGCTGCTGTTCGAATAGCGGCCGAACAGCGCGATCGTGCCGATCGCCGGTGCCCCATAGCCCAGCTGGCCGGTAAGGCTGGTGGTGTTTGCGTCCGCGAAGCGCCGCAGCGCGGTGCTGTTGCGGGTCTCGGCATGGCTCACCGCGATCGACGGGCGCAGGCCGATGGCGCCGCCGCAGCCGATGTCGCCGGATATGCTGCGGTCTTCCTCGGTATTGTTGATGCTTTCGGCGGGCGTGCCGATCACCACATTGCCGATATCGCTGAGCTGGCGGGCATAGCTGCCTTCGACATGGGCGATGCAGGTCGCGGCCAGCCGCTGGTCCGCACCCGCGGTAAGGTTGATCCGCTCGCGGTTCAGCCGGGTATAGCGGCGGTAGAAGTTATACCCGGCACTGCCGGTCAGATAGATGTCGCCGCCGGCCCGGGGGAGGAACAGGTCTACGTTCAGGCTGGGGGCGGCGCTGATGTCGTCGCGCGGGCGGCCGCTGCTGGTGCGCGTGTCGCTCAGCAGCACATCGCTGTCATATTGCAGCTTCACCGCGGCATCGAGATCGATGTGGCGGGTCTGCTGCTGTTGCTGCCGCACCTGCGCCACCGCCGGATGCGCGGCGAGGATCGGGCAGACTGCCGCAGTCAGGAACGCTGTACGGCGCCATGCGTTCGTTCCTGATCGTGTCGGAATGGTATCACCCTGCACGCAAATCCCCCAAGAATCTTATGCCCATTAACAACAGGATTACTTACAAGCAACCAATCTGCGCCGAAGGTGCTGCACGGTCTGTCGCGCATGTCCCGTTTTGTATCATCGCGCTCCGAAATCTTATTATGACAACGGAAATGAGCTGAATTGCAGCGGATTTGCTTTTAACGCTGTGTTATAGAAGATTAGCCATCTGGCGAGCAACGCAGATCGCTGCTAGGCGTTCCAGCCTCTCGAAAGGGTTGGGGCCGGCCGGTTGTCGCCTTAGGGAAGGGGTATGCATGCAAACGCCCTATGACTGGGTCACGATCGCCATCTTCGCGGGGCTGATCGTCATTTTCCTGCAGCGTTCGCAGGAAGACTCGGCAGTGCGCGATACGATGCTCAGCTATTTGCCGCCCGCCCTCGGCTGCGCGGTCGCGAACTACCTGGGCAACGAGGAATATCACGCGTTCGCGATCCTCACGATCGCACTGGTGATCGCCTATGTCGCCCTGATCATCAAACCCTATGAGTTTTTCCGGCGGCGCTGAGCGGTGCCGTATCCGTTGCCAATGAGTATGAGGTGAGCGAGTGGCGGGACGTTCTGCGCTGAGGTTTCTGTGGCCCTTTTCCCGCCGGGAGGCTGCGGAAGAGGAATTCGCAGGCACGCCTGGCTACACCGCCGCGGCGGCCCGCGAGGGCGGTGCTTCGGCGCGGATGCGCCCCGAATTTCCGGGTTTTCGCGCGACGGCACTCGACCGCCCGCTGGAGCGCAAGCGGAACGAGCGGCGCGAAATCACCCGCGCCCGCTTCGCCATCGCCAGCTATCTGACACCCACCCAGCCCGTGACCGACCGGTCCAGCTTCGCCGGGCGGCTCGGCATGCTCAGCCGGCTCATTTCCGCGATCGAGACTCAGCGCAGCCATGTCGTGCTCTATGGCGAACGCGGCATCGGCAAGACCTCGCTGTTGCATGTGCTGACCGACGTGGCGCGCGAATCGAGCTATATCGTCAGCTACGCGACCTGCGGCGCGACGACCGACTTTGCGGAGATGTTCCGCGCGGTGCTGCAAGATGTGCCGATGCTGTTCCACCGCGGCGTGGCGCCGACGACAGGCGAGGCCGAGAGCGGCGCCAGCCTGGCCGATCGGCTACCGGCGGGCACGTTCGGATCGCGCGAACTGGCCGATCTGTGCGCCGAGATCACCGGCACCCGCGTGCTGATCGTGCTCGACGAATATGACCGCGTCACCGATCCGTTTTTCCGCCAGCAGGTCGCCGAGCTGATCAAGAACCTGTCCGATCGGGCGGCGCGCGTGCAACTGGTCATTGCCGGTGTCGCATCGAACCTGCAGGAACTGGTCGGCTATGTCCCGTCCATCCGCCGCAACATCATCGGCCTGCCGATGCCGCGGTTGCAGGAAGTCGAAGTGCAGGAAATGATCGCGCTGGGTGAGGCGGCGTCGGGCGTTCGCTTCGATCCGAAGTTCGGCCATCTCATCAGCCTGCTGGCACTTGGATCGCCCTATCTGGCGCGGCTGCTCTGCCATCACGCCGCGCTCGAGGCGCTCGATCAGGGGCGGTTGACCGTCGATCTGGGGCATTTGCGGTCGGCGCTCGATCTGGTGATCAGCGAGAATGAAGGCCGGATGGCACCGCGCACCGTGACGGAAATGCGCCGCTTCCTCGCCCAGAACGACACCCAGATTGTCGCCGCCCTGGGCGAAGCATCGCGCTCGGCCGATGGTTGGTTTACCGCCCGGACCATTGCCGACCTGCTCGGCTCGGGCCGCAGCGTCGCGCAGATTGAAACGTCGCTTCGCGGCCTGATCACAGCACTGGGGCTGGAGACCGACGTGGAGGATGGCGAGACCCGCTATCGCTTCGTCGACGACAATCTGCCGATTTATCTGTGGCTGGTGATCGCCCGCGAACGGCTCAACAACGGCAAGCTCGACAATGCGTCACCGTCGCCTGCCCCGGAGCTGCGGGCTACGAAGCCAGTGCTGGGCGATCTCTCAAAGGTTAAACCCTAGGCACTGGCGCACGCCGGCGCTGGCCCGCCACAGGCGGATGCGGACCATGGTGGCCAGCGCGGCGGCGCGCGAACCGGCAATGTCGGGCGCGCGCAGGATGCGGGGGGCCTCCAGCGCCATCATGCCCGGCAGCAACATCGAGCGGACGAGCCAGCGCGCCCGGCCGTTGGGCCGTTCCTTGTGGAACAGGAACAGCTCACGTTCGATGCGGCGCGTCTTGCCGAGCAGCGCCTTGTAATCATCGCGCGGCGGGTGGCCGACGGCTGCGTCGGGCGCATAGCCGATGGTAAGGCCGGTCGCGATCGCGCGATGCGACCATTCCATGTCCTCCGACACGCCGGTACGAAAGCCGCCGACCCGTTCAAAATCGGCGCGCATCACGAACAGATTGCCGGAACCAGTGAAGTTCTTCTTGCGAACATAGCGTTCATTGTCGAACGCCACGACCATCTCCAGCGCCTGCGCACCGTTCAGCCGTCCCTCTGGGCGCAGCACGAACACCTTGCCACCGACGAAATGGCCAGGGCGCACCCGTGGCACGCCGCCCGCGAGCCAGCCTGGCTCGGGCACGCAATCGCTGTCGACAAAGGCGAGCAGTTCGCCATTTGCCACCGCCGCCGCCCCGTTGCGGGCGGGCCCGGCGCCTTTTTCCGTCACGACGACCACGCGCGCACGGCCCGCCACCGCTGCCTCCACGGCGGCGAGGCCGCATGGGGAATTGTTGTCGCCGACGATAATCTCGAACGCCTCGCGGCCGATCGTCTGCCGTTCCAGCGCGGCAAGGCAGCGGCGCAGGCCGTCCAGGTCATTGTAATGCGGGATGACGACACTGATCCGGGCGGTGCTCATCGTTTGTCTCCCTGCCACGCTTCGATCCACTGGTTCAGCCGCACCGCGAGTGCGCTATGATCCGTTGTCGCCATCCTTGGGGTGGCGGCACGGGCAGCGGCGATCGCCTCACCAAGCTTGCCTTCGTCACGTACCACCTGAAGCAGCCCGCGATCGGCGAATGTCTGTGCTATCTCTTCCTGGTGATCGTCATAATGCTCGCCCAGGTCATACCGGCGCGGAAATGCCACGACCCGGCAGCCGGCGCGGAGCGCCGTGACCAAAGAGCCGGTCCCGCCATGGCAGATGACCAGATCGGCATCGCGCAGGATCGCCTGCACTTCCTCGAATCCGATCGTTGGGTGTAGTTCCACGCCGGGAAGGCCGGGATCTTCGACGATCTGGTCGCCGTGCTGGAGAATCAGTCGTCCCTCGATTTCGCCTGCGCGGCGAAGCGCCAAAACAGCTTCGACCAGCCGGGGGAAGGGCAAGGTGGCGCCCACGGTGGCAAAGGTCAGCGCCTGTTTGGGCGGGCGCTGGCCGTCGAGCAGGCGGAATGGATCGAACAGTTCGGCATCGGGCCAATGTGCCTTCAGCGCAGGCGATTGCACGACTGTGACGGTGGCGAAGCGCTTTACCATTCGACCGAATGCGGAAGGATGATCGAAGCGGGCAAAGCTTTCGATATGGACGAAGCGTGCGCCTGAGAACCGCGCGAGCAGCGCGGTGAAGAATACCGCGCCCGCACCGGTGGAAATCACCAGATCCGGCCGAATGCGACGGACGATTCGCCAGGACTGGGCGAGGTTGCGCCAGGCGCCGGCCAGCATGCGCAGCGGGTGTCCCAGCTTCGCTTGGCCCAGCGCATAATGTGTCACCATCGATACCGGATGCTGCTCGGCCAGGCTGCGGCCAAGCGCCGTGTCCTCCGTGACGAAATGATAGTCATGCGCGCGCCAGACCGTCTCCAGATCAAGAATCTGTCTAAGATGACCACCGCCCGAAGCGGCGAGAATCATCGTCATGCGGGGCTGCCGTTCGGGGGCGTTTTCAGCGATTCGATTCATGCGCCTCGGTGTTTCCAATGTCCCTTGTCGGGAGCGGCCAGCGCGCCTGCGCTATTGCGGATGCCCTTGTACCCGAATAGGTTCAAGCAGAAGTTTGTGACGCCTGTACTTCCACGGGCGGCGGGGAGGCTTTCATGAAGAAGTTGTTGCTGGTGTCTGCCGTCGCGGCCGCCTCGCTGTCGCTGGCGGGCTGTGTAGGTGGTAAGGCAAAGGATAAAATTGATAAGGGGCAGGTGGTTGCAACCGTCGATGGCGACGAGATCACCATCTTCGAGCTGAATGCCGAACTGCAGAACAGCCCCGTTCCCCCCGGCACCGACCGCAAGCTGGTCGAGCAGATGGCGCTGCAGCGGGTGATCGACCGCAAGATTCTCGCCAAGATCGCGCTCGACCAGAAGCTGGACAAGACGCCTGCCTTCCTGTTGCAGGAGCGCCGTGCGCGCGAATTGTTGCTGGCGACGATGTTGCGCGAAAAGATCGCATCGGGCGTCGCCCAGCCGACCGATACCGAAATCGCGCAATATCAGCAGTCGCATCCCGAGTTCTTTGCCCAGCGCAAGATTTACACCGTCGACCAGATCGTCTTCCCGCCGCTCGCCAGCCAGGCGAAGTTCAAGGAGCTGGAGCCGCTGAAGACGCTCGATCAGCTGGCCGCCAAGCTGACCGCCGATGGCGTGCAGTTCCGGCGTGCGCAATCGCAGATCGATACGATCCAGCTACCGGCCGAAGTGGTGCAGAAAATGGGTGCGCTGCCGGCGGGCGAAATGTTCATTCTGCCTTCGGGGCAGGGGCTGACCGCGAACGTCATCACGGGACAGACGATCCAGCCCTTCACCGGCCCCGAGGCGCGTGCTGCAGCGATCAACGCTTTGCGCAGCGAGCGCTTCGCCAAGGCGAGCGAGGCGCAACTGGGCGAAACGATCAAGAAGGCGCGCGCCAGCGTGACCTATCAGCCCGGCTACAGCGCGCCGCCGCAGCTGCAGGCACGGGCGGCCCCGGCTGCGGGTGCTACCCCTGCGACGCCGTCGCCTGCCGCGAGCCCCAGCGCCGCACAATGATGATAGGGGGGGCGGGCGTCCGGCCTGCCCCTCCGCTAGCGGTCGCTTCATGCGCGTTTGCGATAGCCGTGCCACCAGCGGCCGGGATGCCAGAAAATGCCGCCCCATGCCTTGCCCAATGCGCGCAGACGATCCCGCTTGGCCGGCATCAGCAGCGCAGCGACCGGCGCGGCGAAGCAGTATTTCCCCGCCAGCAGCCACAGCCCCGCACCGGCGACCCAGGCGCCGGTTCTCCCGAAATGCTTGTGCGCGTAATGCATCTGTCCGGTTGTCCGGTACAGGAAACGCGCGGGCGAAAGCGCGTTGCCGCCCCCCGCATCGTGTACGACCGCGACGTCGGGCGTCACCAGCACATGGTAGCCGCGATCCTTGATTCGCCGGAACAGGTCAATTTCTTCTGAATAGAGGAAAAAGCTTTCGTCGAAGCCGCCCAGCTCGCGCCAAATGTCGGTGCGGACCATCATGAAGCCGCCGCTCAGCACATCGACTGCGCCCGGTTCGCGGGCGTCGGCGGGGAGGCCGCCCCGGGCCATGCCGCGCATCGAATCGAGTGGCGCGCGAACGAAATCGCGCACGCGGGGCAGCGACAGGAAATTGGCGGCGTCCAGCCGGCCATCCGGTCCGCGCGATCGGCCGCCCCAGGCCGCGGCCTCGGGATGTGCGCGGGAAAATGCGACCAGCGCGTCGATCGCGCCCGGTTCGGGCACCGCATCCGGGTTCACGAGCAGCAGACGGGGCGTGCGGGCCTGTGCGGCGCAGCGATTGTTGCCGGCACCGAATCCGATATTGCCTTCGCTCGGCACGATTCGGACATGCGGGAAGCGCGCCTGCACCAGCGCTGCAGTCCCGTCATCGCCATTATCGATGAGCAGTATTTCGTGTGGGGTAACCGGAGCTGCATTGGCTATGCCGCGCAGGCACTGGTCGATAAAAGCGGCGGATCGATAGGCGACCACCAAAATGCTAACCGCCGGGCGTTCGCTGCCATTTTGCATGAAACCCCTCGTAAAGTGCCTTCGATGAAAGGGAAAGTGGCTCCGCACTCCTCCTATCCGAACGAGTGCGTATTGGGCAAAATCCTTAGACTCGTGATGTGATAATTAACCCTATCATGAAAACAAAGCTTCAGGCGCGACTGGTACAAGCCTGGCTTAGTTAAGGGTGTATCGACCTTCGCGGGTCGTAGGGAAAAGGTGCTTACATGCCGGATATCGTCGTCAGTACTCAGGCCCAGCTCGACGCCGCGCTAAAGGCGGCGAAGGGGGGAGAAACGATCAAACTTGCGGCTGGCACCTACACCAGCATCGCATTGAACAATACCAACTATGCCAGCAACGTAACGATTACTTCGCTCGACGCTAAGAACCCGGCTACCGTGCAGCGTGTGGCGCTGAACAGCGACAGCAACATCACGTTCAAAAATCTTAGCCTTTCCCGCGATGTCGCGTCGACTGAGGTGGATTGGACCCAGCTCCACAACGTCAACAAGTCCAAAAACATCGTGTTCGACAATGTGACGATCTCGGGCGGCTCGGGCGACGTTACCAAGAGCGTGGGCTGGGGCCTGTTTGTTCGCGACAGCGCGAACGTGACGGTCCAGAATTCGTCCTTTGACCATGTCGGGCTCGGGCTGAACGTCACTGCGTCCAGCAATGTCGTGGTGAAGGACAACAGCTTCCACGACATTCGTCGCGACGGCATGAACCTCAGCGCGCTCACCAATGTGGTGGTCGACGGGAACATGTTCACCAACATGTTCCCGGTCAACGGCGAGCACCCGGATGCCATCCAGTTCCTCACGCGCGGAACGACGACCGCGTCGACGAACATCGTCGTGAAGAACAATGTGGTGCTGCAGGGCGCGGGCGACGCGATCCAGGGCGTCTTCATGAACGACGAGGAGGGAAACCTTCCCTACACCAACGTTCAGATCAGCAATAACTTGATCTATGTTAATGGTCAGTACCAGGGGATCTCGATCACTGGGGGCAAGAACGTATCGATCCAGTCGAACACGATCGTGTCGCGGACGGACGACGCCATTCCTGCCTGGGTACGGCTCGACCGGGTCGACGGCGCCAATGTCGCCGGCAATGTCGGAGACCGCCTGGTCACCACCGCCACCGTCACGCACCTCAATGCCAGCAACAACAGCTGGCTGCAGACCGATTCGGCGACGCTGCGCAAGTTTGCCAATCTCAACGGCGTCAGCACCACGAAGCTGTCCGAACTGATTGTCGATGGCTATGGCTATCATCCGCCGGTCGGCAGCGTTGCCGCTGCGCTCGTCGCGAGCGAGCTTTCGACCGCCGGCGCCACGGCGTCGGTGGCGAAGTCAGGCACGAGCGGGTTGCTGCTCGATCTGGAGTTCGGTGCAACCGGCATGTCGGACAAGTCGCGCTGGGATTCGGTTGCGACCTCCAAGGCGGTCGATACCAGCGCGATCAGTGGCGCGATGTACCATGTCCAGACGGGCAAGGGGTTCGAGCTCAACCGGTCGAATTCGGTCCAACTCTATGCGCTGCCGGCGTTCACCCTGTCGTTCGACATGAAGCGCGATTCGCGCACGGCGACGGCGGGCCAGATCATTGGCGTGTACCAGAGCTGGTCGATGTCGTTGCGGTCTGACGGGGAGCTGGTGTTCACGATCAAGAACGACGCCGGCAAGACCTTCACCCTTGCCACGTCGGGCGCGAAGATCACCGATACCGCCACGCACAAGATCGCGCTGACCTATGACGGCAAGAGCGGCAAGGCGACCATCTATGTCGACAGCGTTGCGCGCGGATCGACGGCGGTTAGTGGAGCGAGCCGGGCGATCGAAAGCTGGGGCCTCTATGTCGGCAGCCCGTTCAGCACGGCGTTCAGCGGCAGCATCGGCAGCATCGAGATGCGCGATCAGGCACTTAGTGCGGCCCAGGTGCTCGCGCTCAACACGGGCACGGCGGCGGCTGTGCCCACCAATATTGCTTCGCCAGCGGTAACGCAGCCGATGGTAGCGTCGGCTACGGCGGACAGCAGCAAGACCGCCCTGACATCGAGCATGGTGCCCGACACGTCGAGCGCAGCGCCGCAGATCACCGTCGCCAACCTCGCCAACAATCCTACCGTGCAGGCCAATCTGCCGGTCGCGACGGCGGTGCTCGGCAATACCGGCACCTTGTCGCGCAACAGTCTCGCCCTGGCGAAGTTTTCCACGATGGACCTGTATCACGTCTAATCTTGGTAAAGCGACTATTGCCCCACGGAATTGCCTGCCATAAGGGCGGCAGGCAGTTCCTGGGGGTGTAACGGAAGATCGTGAAGCGAAGCTCGTTCCACCTCAGAGGATTGCGCGGCCAGATGGTCCTCGGCTTCGGGGTGAAGGGGCTGGGCGCGGTAACGAGTTTCGCCTTCACCTGGTTGATTGCGCGGGGTTTCGGCCCCGCCGGCGTGGGCGCGTTCGGCACCGCGCTGACGACGGCGTTCATGGCGGTCACGCTCGCGCTGCTCGGGCTCGACTTCATTCTGGTGCGTACGGTTGCGACGGCGCTGAGCGAAGGGCGCAGCGGCATCGCCCGTACCGCCATTCGCCGCGCCCTGCGGATTTCGCTTAGCGCCAGCGCGGTTATCACGGTCGCGCTGATCCTGTTTCGTGAGGCTATTGCCAGCCGAATGCTCGGCGAGCCGCTGATTGCGCCGCAATTGCTCGTGCTCGCGCTGGTTATCCCCGGCATGGTCTATAGCCGGCTGGTTTCCAATGCGCTGCGGGGGCTGGGCCAGATCGGATCCTCGCAGCTTATCGAGGGGCCGATCGGCACGATCGTCGGTGGCTTGTGCCTGGCGGCGGCGCTGCTGTTAGGCGCGCGTGAGCCGCTGCTGCCGGCGATCTGCTATCTTGTCGGGTGGAGCGCTGGCGATCTGTTCGGCGCGGTGCGGCTCACCCGGGCGATGCGCGGCTGGGAGCCGCCGGCGCCGCTCGACCGGCCGATGGTTGGCCCGGGCTTCTCGGTGCTTGTCTCCAATGCCAGCAACCTTTTCATCGACTGGTTCGCCACCGTGCTGCTCGCGGCCACCCATGGGCCGGCCGAGGCCGGCATCTTCCGTATCGGCTATCAGATCGCTTCGTCGCTAAAGCTGCTGGCGGCGACGTCCGAGACCATTCTGCACCCGGTGTTCGCTGCCAGTTTCCAGCAGGGCGACCTCGCGCGGATCGGCCGCATCCTGCGGCTGACGGTTCTGGGGCTTGTCGTTGCGTCCGCGCCGATCGTGGTGGCGGTGCTGCTGGCGCCGCACTGGATCATGGCGCTGTTCGGCAAGGGGTTCGTCGTGGGATCGCTGGCCATGCAGATTCTGGTACTCGGGCAGGTGCTCAGCCTGGTGCTTGCTGCCTCGGGTGGCGTGCTGATCATGGCGCATCGCGAGCGGCTGATGCTGTGCTTCACCATCGTTTCGGCGGCGATGGCCGCCGCGCTCGCGGTGCTGCTGATCCCGCCTTACGGCATGCTGGGCGCGGCGATCGCGACCGTGGTGCCGTATGTGTTCCTGCGACTGGTCAGCATGGCTTCGGTGCGGCTCGTGCTGGGAATCCGTTTCTGGTGAGGGGCGCACGATGACCGCAGCAAGCGATCTTCAGGGTTCTGCGCTCTCCTTGCAGATGCGCATTGCCGCCCGACGCTTCCGGACCTGGGTGCTTCGGCGCGGCCAGCCGGTGCTCCCCCTGTACGAGCGCGAGCGCGGCACTTGGTGGGTGCTGCTGCGGCGCGGGATGCTGCTGGCGATCGTGTGCTTCGTGGCGATGGCATATGGGCTGTTGCTGGCGATACTGCCGCCCTCGCTGCTGGTGCCGGTTGCCGCGCCGCCGGCGATATTGGTGCTGGTTGTGATCTGGGCACTGCCAGCTGCGCCGCGCGCGCCCACCCGAACGATGGGGCGGATGTTCATCGTCTTCACCGCGGTGATGCTGCTCTGGCCCAATTACCTGGCCTTCTCCGTCGGCGGCCTGCCCTGGATATCGCTGCGGCGGCTGATCGGCGCGTCGACGATCCTGCTGCTGCTGGTCTGCACCTCGATTTCGCGCAAGTTCCGGCAGGATGTTGCGGAAATCCTGCGCAGTTCGCCCTGGCTTGCGCGGATGGTGCTCGGCTTCATGGCGGTGATCGCCATCTCCACCTTCACCTCCACGTCGCCCGGCGAGACGATCAACCGCTTCGTCGACATCCTGATCACCTGGATCGGCATGTTCTTCCTCAGCACCTGGTATTTCGCGAAGAATCCACGCGGATCGGGGCGCTGGGTGAACCTGTTGTTGTGGATCGCAGCGATCCTGATGGTGGTCGGCGCATTCGAATATCGCGCCGAGCATGTCCTCTGGGCCGACCATATCCCCAGCTTCCTGCAGATCCAGGACGAGACGGTGCAGCAGATCCTGCGGCCCCATTTCCGCGACCGGTACCGCGTGGTCACGACCTTCACATCGCCGCTTTCCTATGGCGAGTTCCTGGCGCTGGTCGCGCCGCTGATCCTGCACAAGCTGGCCAATGCCCGATCGGTTTGGCGGCTCGGGCTGTGGGCAGTCGCCGATCTGGTGCTGCTGGTTTCGGCATTTTTCAGCGGCGCACGGCTCAGCATGGTCGGGTTCATCGTCGCGCATATCGCTTATCTGCTGCTCTGGGGCATCCGGCGCTGGCGCTCGGCACCCGGCGGGCTGATCGGCCCGGCGATCACGCTGATGTACCCGGCGATCATCACGGCGCTCTTCATCCTGATCATGTCGGTCGACGGGTTGCGGATGCGCGTGTTCGGTGGCGGCGCCGCCCAGCAGAGCAACGAAGCGCGGACCCAGCAATTCCACATGGCGGTGCCCGCCGTCGCCCGCCGCCCGCTGTTTGGCTATGGCCCCGGCGAGGGCGGGGAGGCGATCGGTTGGCGAACGATGGGCGGACAGCTCAGCGTCGACAGCGGCTATCTGTCGATGGCCGCCGACTA
The DNA here is from genome assembly GCF_056314185.1 of Sphingomonas sp. DMC8. Classification (NCBI taxonomy): domain Bacteria; kingdom Pseudomonadati; phylum Pseudomonadota; class Alphaproteobacteria; order Sphingomonadales; family Sphingomonadaceae; genus Sphingomonas; species Sphingomonas sp. DMC8. The sequence goes on from NZ_JBQUYV010000005.1 coordinate 210,627, forward strand.
TGGCCTTGTCGGGTTCACCTTGCTCTATGGCGGGATCGTGCTTGCCATCGTGCAGGTCGCGCGCAGCGGCCTGTTCGCACGCGAGCCCGGCTACCCGCTGCGTCTGGCGGTGGCGACCATGCTGATCGTGCTGATGAACACGAAGCTGGTGCTGTCGCAAACGGACAACTTCCCGCTGATGTTCATGCTGTTGGGGCTGGTGTTTGCCCTGCTCTATCGCGACAAGGCCGGTTCGGCCGGTCCGCTCCCTCGATAAGGTGATCAAGGAGCCTGAAACATGGTCGAAGCCGTCCAACAATATCACGACCTGATCCGCCACGATGCATTTGAAGTGATGCCCGAGCGGCTGGGCCGCGTGCTCGATGTCGGCGGCGGCATCGGCGCAACCAGCGTAGCGCTGAAGCAGGCCGGGCGCGCCGACCGGGTGGTGGTGGTGGATCAGGTCGCCGATCATGTGCTGGATGGCGTTGACCGCGCCTTTGCGGGCAACCTCGAGGATCCTGCATTTCTGGAGCGCGTGGTGGCCGAGGCGGGAACGTTCGACACCATTCTGTGTCTCGACGTGCTCGAGCATCTGCGCGATCCGTGGAGCGCGGTCGACCGGCTGCGGCAGTGTCTGGCGCCCGGCGGCACGATCATCGCCAGCATTCCCAACGTCAATTATATCGGCCTTGTCGGGCCGCTCTTCTTCCGTGGCCGCTATGACCTTACCGACGCCGGCATCCTCGACCGGACGCATCTGCGCTGGTTCGTGAAGGATGGCGCGGTCGACCTGATGAGCCGCGGCGGCCTGCGTGTGGAAGCCGTGGTCGACCGGGTGCCCCGGACCAAATACCGCATTCTCAGTGCCCTTAGTCTGGGCGCGCTGAAGCGCTTCTTCGTCATGCAGTTCCTGATCCGCGCACGCGCGGCCTGAGCGGGGAGGGCGGCGATGGACCAGGCCGATCGTTCCGGGGCTGGCGGCATCGACGATGTTCAGCTGCGCCCGGCCAATAACGACCTGACGCTGGTGCGGCTGCTGCTCGCCAGTCTGGTGATCTATTCGCATTCTTTCTACGCCGTCTATGGCAGCGACCACGACGATCTGGCGAACTGGCTGGGTGCGCCGATTTCCAACTATGCGGTGGACGGCTTTTTCACCCTGTCCGGCTTCCTGGTCTATCGCAGTCTCGTCACCAACCATTCGCTGCGCTTCTTCCTGATGGCGCGGCTCGCGCGGCTGTGGCCGGGGCTGATGGCGATGCTGGTGGCGGTAACCGTGGCAGGGCTGGCCTATAGCCGATTACCGGCCGCCGCCTATTTCACCGGCAAGGAGACGCTCAAGTTTCTGGGCCTCAACGGCACGTTCGTCTTTTCGAGCTTCAGCCTTTCGGGCGTCGATTGCGGCACCGCGCCGTGCAACGTCAACGGCTCGCTCTGGACGCTCCCCTGGGAGGCCCGCTGCTATCTGCTGCTGGCACTGTGCGGCGTGCTGGGGCTCAGTCGCCCGCGCTGGATGTGCTGGGCGGTGCTGCCGGCAACCCTTGCCTTCGCGCTGCTTTGGGATGTGGCAGCCGCGCACAATGTGCCGCACCTGCTGGGCGGCGGCATCAGCTATCAGTTCGAGCGGCTGGACCGGTTGTGGGTCGCTTTCGCGCTGGGCATCGCCTGCTATCTGTTCCGGCGCCGTATCCTGCTTTCTTGGTGGCTTTGCCTGGCGTTGCTGATCGTCAACATCGCCGTGCAGCATTTCTCGCCCGGCGCGGGGCTGCATGTCCGCCAGCTCTTCACGGCCTATTTCGTGCTGTGCCTCGGCTTTCTGGGGATCGGGCGCCGCAGCCTGTCGGCGCATTGGCCGGACTATTCCTACGGCATGTATATCTATGCCTTTCCCGTGATGTTCGCCCTTCAGCGCGGCTTCGCCTTCCATTCCCCCTACGCACTGGCAGTACTCAACTTCGTGTGCACGCTGCCGCTTGCCGCCTTGTCGTGGCACTTCGTCGAAAAGCCCGTGCTCGACCGGCTGAAACGCTATCGCAAGCAATGGACCGGCGCGAGTCACCGTGCGGCGCCGCTGGCCGGCGAGCCGCTGGCACCCGGCGCGCAATAAAGGAGCCAGGTCATGACCGACACCACTCGCCGGGCCTTTGTGGGAAGCGCGCTGGCGCTGTCGGTAGTGCCGCTCGCCTGCTCGGCCCCCTCGGCGCCGGCGCAAGGCCATGGCCGCAAGGCCCGGGCGGGTGTGTTGCAGCCCGGGCCGCGCTGGACCGGTGTTGCCGGCAGTGGCGGAACGGCACCGGCGCAGAGCGACCGGCCGCTCGGGACACTGGTGCCCGACGAGCGCTTCACCGGCGGCTTCTCCGCCATCCCCGGGCAATGGGTGCACGGCGAGGGCGTGAAGATCACCGCGCTGGGCCTGCCGCCGCAATCGGCCGACCGCGAGACAATCAACTATTTCAAGGAAGCCGTCTTCTTCCTGGAGGGGAACAGCGTCACCGTTACCGACTGGAGTGTGAATGATACGCCGGTGCGGATGCATGACGGCAGCGTCGCGCCACAGGGATCGATCGGCTTTTCGGTGGAGATTGGTGCCGGGGAGGGCACGGTCACAGCCGGCGATGCCATCCTCTATTGCTATCTGCGCGGCGAACATGGGCTGGAACGGCGGATCGAGATCCCGCTCGTCATCAATGTCGATCGCGCGCTCGATGCACGGCGACGCACCGGTTTTGTCGATCCGGTCGCGGGGGATGATGCTGGGCCCGGTAGCCGGGGTGCGCCGTGGCGGACGCTGTTCCGGGCGCTGGGCGGCGACGGCGTGGGCGATGGCGGCAAGGTGGTAGTGCTGCGCGCGGGCGCCTGTGTCGAAGACCAGAACGCCGCGCCCCGCGCCCGGCCGATGGACAATCGCCGGATGATCGAAGTGGTTGCGGCCGAAGGGCTGAAGCCGGATCAGGTGATTGTCACGCGCAGCCAGCGAATGTTGCCCGAGCCGCGCTGGGTGGTGCCCGCGCGCCGGGTCCACTTCCAGGGGCTGACGCTCGATCTTGGCAAGATGCTGACGCTGCAGTCGCGCGTCCCCGATTATGTGCTCGGCTTTTCCGGCTGCCGGCTGGTTGATGGCGTGGGTGCGAACGGGCCCCGCGACATGCGGGGCCTCGATGTCGGCTATAACCTCACCGCGGGGCCGGTGCCGCTCCGCGATGCCGTCAACAACCCGTTCCCCTATGCCCGGGGCGGCATCTACCTCACCGAATGCCTGTTCGCGAACTACACCACCCAGGGCGCGCGGCTGTATCGCAATGTCACCGCACACGAGGCAAGCGATAGCTTCGCCGGCGGCCCGGGCTATGACGATGTCGTCGTCGACGGCTATTTCGTGACGATGGACCGCGAATTTCACCAGCGCGTCCATGGCCAACCCGACCTGATCGTGCAGTCTGTTGCCCATGGGCCGAAGGGGCAAACGCTTGTCCAACTTGCCGGGACCGCAGATTTCGCGCGGATGGGCCGGCGCCCGGACTGCAAGGCGTCGATCACCACCGGCGCGCTGGCAGGGCAGGACGGCATTCAGGTTGCCGGCGCGGACCCTGCGACCAACCAGTTGCTGCTCGAAGGCAGCTATCCCGGCCTCGCCCCGGGCGACCGGCTGCGCTTCTACCTGATCTGGCATGCCGATTTCTGCCAGCAGCAAGGTGTGGTGCGGCCGGAGCAGATCGGCATGCGGAACACCACCATCTTCCGCTACCATGGCCGTTCGCCTACGGCGCAGCTCTTCCTCACCCAGGCCAATGTGAAGCTGGAGGAGGGCAGCACGCTTTCCAGCAGCGGACGACGCTTCACGCTGACGAGCGGCAGCGGGCGGCCGAACATGGTGATGCCGAACGACGTGCTGCGGGTACTGGGCGGCGGGCAGGCGGGCGAGTATCGGCTGGTCGAAAGCTTTGATCCGGCAACCGCCAGCGGCACGCTGCTCGAACCGTTCAGCCGCGACCAGGCCGGGGTGCCGGTGGGGCGCGGCAAGTCGATGGTCGGCTTCGCCATGGCGCTTTCGATCCTCCGCAAGACCGGCAATGCCGCGGAAATGGGCCAGTTCCAGGACGGGCACCGCAACTTCGTGCTCGCCCAGAACAGTTTCTTCAGCCAGCCCATGTGCCTCACCTTCCGTAACAAGTCGCCGGGCCATGGCCATCGCAACCATGTCCAGCTGTTCAACCTGTGCACCCGCATGGATGCGGACACGCCCGATCTGCCGCGCGACGGGCTGCGGATCGCGCGCTGCCACTTCCTCACCGGCCGGGCTCGGGGCGAGCAGGCGGTGGTGGGCAGCGGCCCGCTGCAGTTCGGCCCCGACAACCGATACGCTCCGTTCCACGGCCAGCAGGTCTACGGCACCCGGCCGCTCATCCCCTTTGATACCTTTGGTCGGCCGGTCGCATCCGACTCTCCGGTGGGCGCGATTGTCAGTTAATTCATGACTAACGTAGCTCTATAATTATCCTCAGTGCTGGACGGCCGTGCTGGGCCTGATGTAGCGCGATCAACAACTTGGTTCGAATGAATCAGGTTTGATACATTTTATGGAGATAAGCTGCGGATGACGAAAACGGCACTGGTCACCGGCGTCACGGGGCAGGATGGCGCCTATCTGGCCGAACTGCTGCTCTCCAAGGGCTATACGGTCCACGGCATCAAGCGGCGCTCCTCCTCGTTCAACACCGGGCGGATCGAGCATCTCTATCAGGATCCGCACGTCGAAAATCCGCGGTTCATCCTCCACCACGGCGACCTCACCGATTCCACCAACCTGATCCGCATCATCCAGCAGACCCAGCCGGACGAGATCTACAATCTCGCTGCACAGAGCCATGTGCAGGTGAGCTTCGAGACGCCCGAATATACCGCCAATGCCGATGCCGTCGGCACGCTGCGGCTGCTGGAGGCGATCCGCATCCTGGGGCTGGAGAAGAAGACGCGCTTCTACCAGGCCTCGACCTCCGAACTCTACGGCCTGGTGCAGGAAGTGCCGCAGCGCGAAACCACGCCCTTCTACCCGCGCAGTCCCTATGGCGTCGCCAAGCTCTATGGCTACTGGATCGTCGTCAATTACCGCGAGGCGTACGGCATCCACGCCTCCAACGGTATCCTCTTCAACCATGAGAGCCCGTTGCGCGGCGAGACGTTCGTCACCCGCAAGATCACGCGGGCAGCGGCGGCGATCAAGCTGGGGCTGCAGGACCGGCTGTACCTGGGCAACCTCGACGCCAAGCGCGACTGGGGCCATGCCCGCGAATATGTGCGGGGCATGTGGATGATGCTGCAGCAGGACCAGCCCGACGACTATGTCCTCGCCACCGGCGAGACCACGCTGGTCCGCGACTTTGTCGCCCATGCCTTTGCCGAACTAGGCATCGCGCTGCGTTGGGAAGGCGAGGGCGCCCACGAAAAGGGCATCTGTACCCAGACCGGTCGCACGCTGGTGGAAGTCGATCCGCGCTATTTCCGCCCGACCGAAGTCGACCTGCTGATCGGCGATCCGGCCAAGGCCCGGGCGAAACTCGGTTGGCATCACAATGTCGGCTGGCAGGAACTGTGCGCCGAAATGGTCCGCGAAGACCTGATCCGCGTGCAGCAGGAGCAGCGCGGCAATGGGGAGTGATGCGGCCTATTCGCTGGCCGGCAAGCGCGTCTGGGTCGCCGGCCATCGCGGCATGGTCGGCGCGGCCATCGTTCGCCGGCTGGCGCAGGAGAATTGCGACGTCCTGACCGTCGGCCGCGACCAGGTCGACCTGAAGGACCAGCGCCAGACCTTCGACTGGATGGCCGGGGCGCGGCCGAATGCCGTGTTTCTGGCGGCGGCCAAGGTCGGCGGCATCCTCGCCAATGATCGCTATCCGGCCGATTTCCTCTACGATAACCTCGCCATCGAAGCGAACATCATCGAAGGTGCGCGGCGGGCGGGAGTGGAGAAGCTGCTGTTCCTCGGCTCGAGCTGCATCTACCCCAAATTCGCCGACCAGCCGATCGTCGAGGAGGCGCTGCTGACCGGGCCGCTGGAGCCGACCAACGAATGGTACGCGATCGCCAAGATCGCCGGCATCAAGCTGACCCAGGCCTATCGCCGGCAGTACGGGCTGGACTTCATCTCGGCCATGCCGACCAACCTGTACGGCCCGGGCGACAATTTCGACCTCAACTCCAGCCATGTGCTGCCCGCGCTGATCCGCAAGGCGCATGCGGCGAAGCTGGCGGGCGAGCGCGACCTGCCGATCTGGGGCACGGGCACGCCGCGCCGCGAGTTCCTCCACGCCGACGACTGCGCCGATGCCTGCGTGTTCCTGATGCAGCGCTATTCGGGCGACAGCCATGTCAATGTCGGCTCCGGCAGCGACCTGACCATCCGCGAAGTCGCGCAGATGGTGTGCGACGTGGTGGGGCTGGACGGCGAGATACTGACCGATCCGACCAAGCCCGACGGCACCCCGCGCAAGCTGATGAGCGCCGACAAGCTGCGCGGGCTGGGCTGGGAACCGCGTATCGGCCTTCGCGAGGGGCTGGAGGCGACCTATCGCTGGTTTCTCGAGCATGTGGCGGAGGCCGGGGCGTAGCGGGGGCTGCGTCCTTTCCCCGGCCCAAGGGAGGCGAAGTTTAGGAAGTTTAGGCTCGCGCGCGTGTTTTTGCGGCGCAGGGGACTGCGGCCGCTATGCCCGCGGCGTGCGGCATGGCCCTCCTTCCCCCTCCCTGAAAGGGAGGGGAGCACATGAGACGAATGCGACTGTCCCGCGCTTGCCGTGCCTGCCTGACCCGTGAAGTGAAGTTTAGGAAGTTTAGGAAGTTTAGGAAGTTTAGGGTGACTCGCGTGCGATCGCGAGCGGGTGCGGTGTCCTGCAGGGTCAAAGAGCGGCACCCGCCTTACGGAGGATGCAGGCCGAACAAATAAGGAACGACACCGCCGGCGACAAGGTCCGGCGGGCTGGTCTGCATGCTCTCCGAAATGCGCAAGACCTCGGCGCGAAGCTTCGAAAGCAAGGCGCGGGAAGCGCGCTATGGAGGCCGCGCCTATTGCTCCTGCAACCGGCAGGAGAAATTGGATGGCATATCGCGTTCAGGGTCTGGACCCGCAGCAATTCACCCATTTGTACGGCCTGTCCGACGCCGGACTTGCCGCATTCGGCGCGCAGCGTTTTGTCGTCGACGCCAGACCCGGCTTCCCCGATCGCATCGAGCTACGCGATCTGGAGATCGGCGAGACCGCGATCCTGCTCAATTACGAGCATCAGCCCGCCGACACGCCCTATCGCGCCCGGCATGCGATCTTCGTCCGCGAGGGCGCGCAACAGGCGCTGGACGTAACCGATACGCTGCCCGAAGTCCTCCGCATCCGGCCGATTTCGCTGCGGGCGTTCGATGCGGCGGGGACCATGCGCGATGCCGATCTGGCGGAGGGGGACGCGCTCGAAGCATGCATCCTGCGCCTTCTGGCCGATCCGGCGGTGGCCTATCTCCACGCGCATTATGCCAGGCGCGGGTGCTATGCGGGAAGGATTATCCGGGGCTGAGGGGGAGGAATGGGTATACTGTCCCCGGTTTTCCGGGGCTGAGGGGGGAGGAATGGGTATACTGTCCCCGGTTTTCTGTCCTGGTTTTCTTGCTCATAACCTTGGTGGCGTGAGTATCGACCGCGACGAGCTGGGCAGATTCGTTCAGCGTCGGATTCTTCGCGACGCCCGCCTTCGCGTCGTGGATGGATTGCAGTGCCTTGAACGCCTCATCCACCGCCGTTTCGGTCTGGCCGAGTAACGGGCGAGTATTTGCGGCGATGACCACGGTGAGCTGTGGCACAAACTAGGAAACTCTTGATCCTGAGCTTCACTCCGGCAAGTATGTGCTGGGGGTAAAGGGGGGTAAGATGACGAACAGGGTTCATATAGACGCACCTGCCGGTGTGGTGGAAATCGAAGGCGAGAAGGACTTCGTTGAGGGCCTTCTTGCGAAGCTCTTCCCACTGTTGGAGGAGGCTGGCTTCGGTAGCCGACCGCCCAACGGCAGTGCAGCACCCGCTGATGACGCAGCTATGTCGCAGTCAACCGATGCCGGCACCTCAGAAGAACAGGGGAAATCTAAGCCGAAAAAGAGGCGAGTTAGCGCTCCTCCTAAGGGGCAGTCATGCGGCGCGAGAATATTGACTCTTAAAGAAGAGGATTTCTTCAAAACCCACCGCTCGGTTGGGGATATTGTTGAAGGCCTGAAAGGTAAAGGCTGGACGCACAATTCCAGCCAAGTCAGCGCGTCTCTCTCCCAGATGTTCACAAAAGGCGACATTCAGCGCACCACAGAAGGCAACGGCGCGTGGAAATACTTCTGGGATAGGGGCTGATATTTGAGCCTTCCAAGCCTGAAAGACACGCTGAACGCGATTCCTGCTGGGCTACGCGCGCCCCTCATCGAAGAGTTCGAGCAAGCGCTTGACGAATACCGCGCCGCCGATTGGGAGAAGGTGGGCCTCAAGGCAGGTAAGTTTTGCGAGATCGCCTATTGCGTGTGCGCTGGGCACGCGACCGGCACCTATGCAGCCACCCCGTCGAAGCCGAGCAACTTCCCTCAGGCCTGTCGGAACCTTGAGCAACATAACGGAACTAAGGGCAAGTCGCTCTGTATGCAGGTCCCGAAAGTGCTGACTGCGCTCTACGAGCTACGAAACAATCGTGCGATTGGGCATGTGTCTGCCGAAGTGAGCCCTAACCACATGGACGCCGAGCTTTTCCTGCGCGGCATGAAATGGGTGATGGGAGAGCTGGTTCGAAATTATTCACAGCTGCCGCTCGCCGACTCCCACGCGGTTGTAGAAGCCGTCACGGCTCGGACATTCCACATGGTGTGGTCCAGTGGCGATATCCGGCGCGTTCTCGAACCGGCGAAAACGTCAGGTCAGAAGGTGCTGATCCTCCTTTACGCCGAGAGTAAGCCGGTGCCCGTCGCTCAACTCCAAACATGGGTTGAGTACAAGAACGGCACCGACTTCAAACGGAAGGTACTGAAGGTGCTGCACAAGTCCGCGCTGGTCCATTACGACGAAAAGGCTGGCACGGTTCAGATTCTTCCAACCGGCCAAGCGCATGTCGAGAAGTCTGGCCTACTTGTGACGAATTGACCACAGCCCACGGACGCGCTGGTCTGCGTAACGAAACCCCGCAAGGTGGGGAAAGTGGTCAAGTGGGGGAGCAGGTCACGTGGAAGATTTCGACGGACTTTTGCTGCGGGGTAAGGGAAATGCTTTCCCAGTTTCCATGCTGTTACCCGGCCCGCAGCTGTGGTAAATTGCTACTCAGCAATATGAGAGATTGGTCATGAATCGCCCCATCCAGCATGGCAGCGATAAGCAGTCCGAGCGTCTAAAGAGTATTGCCGCTTTTGAAGAGTTGCGGACGCTGCTTTGCCAAAGGATCGCCGAAGGCTTGGCGGGCGGCGTGTCCACCAAGAGCGTCGAGGCCATTGTTGACGAGGAACTGGGGCCGGACAGCGACGCTTGAACTGGGCTCGGCTGGGCGGTCTCGTTTTTCGCCCCGTCCGTTATCCCGGCCAAATGCCCGGATCCCGTCGACTATTGGTTCCAGAAAGAGCCGCTCCGCCGCTGCCAATAGATTCCGGCTTTCGCCGGAATGACGGTTTGCGGAGAGGGATGGGGGCGCGGGGCTTCTTCCCAAACGCCCCGGCAGCGCCCGCACCTATTGCAACAACCGCTTCACCCAGCGCTTCCCCTGTATCCTGAGGCTGTACCGCTCGATATCCACCACATGCGCGCGCGGCATGCGCGAGATCAGGCTGGCGATCTTCGAGAAGGTCGAGCTGCCGGGGAAGACCAGATAGTCGCACTCGGCGAGCAGGTACATGTCGACCAGCGCCTCCACCGCATTGTTCAGCCGGTCCGGGCATTCGGGGTTCTGGTGCATCGAGATGCCGCCCTCCGGGAACCATTTGGGCGTGGTGACGACGCGGGGATAGCGGGCGCGGATGCGGTCTTCGGCGTCCTTGTTGTCGGTGGCGAGGAAGATCATCGCCTCCGGCCGGCGGGCATGGAGCCGGTCGATATGGCGGAGGAAATCCTTGAGCGACGTCCTGCGGTCCATGTAGCGGACATGGACGCCGATCACCTCGCCGCGGAAATGTTCGGCGCGGAACGCATCGACCCTGGCGCGGATGTCGTCGGACAGGACGATATGGTCCTGGAGCACGCGGGCGATCACCTGATCGTCGCTTAGCCGCGCCCAGTCCGCCCAGGCGCCCCTGAAGTGCGGGCGCAGCAGCTTGATGTGCTGGGTATAGCTCCAGAACATCGCATAGCGCTCGGGATGGTCTAGCCGCCCCAGGTCAACCGAGAATTTGCGCCAAGCAGTCATGCCGCGGTGATCGTCATTGCCCAGTTCGGTGACGGCATCGTTCGCCGACAGGTCGAGATGGCCGATCCAGATCGGTGGCGCGACCGAGGTTTCGCTTAGGTCGGGCAGGGCGGGCAGGCTGCCGGGGCAGGCGAACAGCGCGTGGAACACGTTGCTGCCGTCGTTGGAATAGGTGAAGTCGGACCAGTCGGGCACGAACACGCGGCCGCTCAGCCCGGCATAGAGCCAGCCGGTAATCGCCGCGAGCATCCGGTTGCCCAGCCCCGCCTTGCCCTTGGTACACAGATATTTGTCGGTCGAAGCTGCCATCGTTGCCCTATCCCGGTAAGCGGTGCGCTTACTCTCTTCGCGGGGTTGGCAGCGCTTGGCAAGCCGGGTTGGGCATTGCTTCCGGGCGCGGAGGCGCTAAGCGCTGCACCCATGATCAAGCACGCCCTTTCCGTCACGCGCGACGGCGATTTCGCGCAATGGTACCAGACCGTCATCAGCGAAGCCGACATGGCCGAGGATTCGGGCGTGCGCGGCTGCATGGTCATCCGGCCATGGGGCTATGGCATCTGGGAGCGTATCCAGCGCCTGCTCGACGATCGCATCAAGGCGACGGGGCACGAGAATTGCTATTTCCCGCTGTTCATCCCGCTTTCCTATTTCGAGAAGGAAGCGGAGCATGTCGACGGCTTCGCCAAGGAAATGGCGGTGGTGACGCACCACCGGCTGGTGCAGAAGGACGGGCGGCTGGTGCCCGATCCCGAAGCGAAGCTGGAAGAGCCTTTGGTCGTGCGGCCGACCTCCGAGACGGTGATCGGCGCGGCGATGTCGCGCTGGGTGCAGAGCTGGCGCGACCTGCCGGTGCTGATCAACCAGTGGGCCAATGTCGTCCGCTGGGAAATGCGCACCCGCATGTTCCTGCGCACCGCCGAATTCCTGTGGCAGGAAGGGCATACCGCCCACGCCACCGTGGACGAGGCGCAGGAAGAAACGCTGAAGATGCTCGAAGTCTATCGCAGCTTTGCCGAGGAATGCCTGGGCATGCCGGTGGTGGCGGGCGAGAAGCCGGAGAATGAGCGCTTCCCCGGCGCGGTCTCGACCTTCTCGATCGAGGCGATGATGCAGGACGGCAAGGCGCTGCAGGCCGGCACCTCGCACTTCCTGGGCACGACCTTCTCCTCGGCGCAGGACATCAAGTTCCAGAATAGCGAGGGCCAGTTCGAGCTGGCGCAGACGACCAGCTGGGGCGTCTCCACCCGCATGATCGGCGGGTTGATCATGGTGCACGGCGATGACGACGGGCTGCGCGTGCCGCCGCGCGTGGCGCCGTGGCAGATCGTGATCGTGCCGATGCTGCGCGACCAGCCCGAGGATGCGGCGCTGATCGACTATTGCAAGGCCCTGCAGGCCGAGCTGGCGGCGCAGAGCGCGTTCGGCGAACCGGTGCGCGCGCTGCTCGACCTCAAGGCAGCCAAGGCGGCGACCAAGCGCTGGGGCTGGGTGAAGAAGGGCGCGCCGATCGTGATCGAGGTCGGCGGGCGCGACATGGCGGGCGGCAATGTCTCGGTGATCCGCCGCGACCGGCTGTACCGCGAGGACGGCAAGCTCGACAGCGCGGTGGTGGCGCGCGATGCGTTCGTCGGCGAGGCGGCGGCGATGCTGGGCGACATCCAGCAGGCATTGTTCGACCAGGCCAAGGCGAAGCTGGACGCGAACATCGTTCGCGGCGTGACCGACTTTGCCGCGCTGGCGGCGCATTTCGACGAGGCGGCGAAGTTCCCCGGCTGGGTCGAGGTGGAGTGGGCAAAGCCGACCGGTGCCGAACTGGACGCCGTGGTCGAGCGGCTGAAGGCGCTGAAGCTCACGTTCCGCAACGTGCCGATGGACGCGGCGCCGGCGACGGGCACGTGCATCTTCACCGGCAAGCCGGCGGTAGAGCGGATCCTGGTCGCGCGGGCCTATTGAGGATAGGTTCCCCTCCCGCTTGCGGGAGGGGAGTGCGGTTGGGAATCGGAAATCCTCCCTGCCGGGGAGGATCGGGAAAGCGCAGGCGCTCGACGCGCTGGGGGTGTAGCCCCCCCCGCTCAATGCGGCAGCAGCGAATCCAGTTCGGCGGCCACGGCCTCGCGGCGGGCGGCGGCGGTCAGGGCGAGGGCGCCTTCGTCCCAGTTGATCGCAGCATCGCCCATCGCGATCGTTGCGTCGGCCACGACGTGCAGGTTGAGCTTGCGGCGGTCCTTCGACTGGCGATCGGCGATCTTCGCCTCGATGTCTTCTACCAGATCGGGGTGGACGCGGATCTGCAGTTCGGTGCCGCGCGCCACCTGGGCCAGTACCCGCCCGATCGCATCGTCGATCGCGGCGCCGGGGGAGGTGGCGATGGCGCGGCCGGCGATCAGGTCGGCAGCGGCGAGCGCGACTTCGGCGGCCTCGCTCGTCACCCGCTCGGATACCTCGGTGAATTGCGCGTCGATGATTTCGATGCCCGCGTGCAGCGCATCAACGGCGTTCAGCAGCGCAACCTCGCGCTCGGCCCGCGCCTGGGCGAGGCCGGCTTCGAAGCCTTCGGCGCGCGCGCGGGCGACGGCATCGCCCTGATCTGCCTTCAGCGCCGCCAGCTCGGCCTTCAGGGCTGCCAGCTCGATCAGCAGATCGTCGTCGACCTTGGTCGGCCCCGATACCGGGGGCGCCGCGAAGATGCGGTCGAAGGCAAAGCGTTCGACATGGACACTCATGCGACCCGGCTCCTCAAATGATCATCGCATCGTCGGCCTTGGGGTCGACCAGCAGGATTTCGCCGCGATCGGCCAGATCCTTGGCGAGGCGGACGAGCGAGGACTGGGCCTCTTCGCAATCGCGCGCCCGCACCGGCCCCATCGCCGCCATGTCGTCGCGCATCAGCTTGGCCGCGCGTTCGGTCATCGAGCTGAAGAACATGTTCTTCAGCTGCTCCGGTGCGCCCTTCAGCGCCAGCGCCATCTCGCGCTTGTCGGCGCTGCGGACGATCGCGGCGATTGCCGGCGGCAGCAGATTGGCGAGATCCTCGAAGGTGAACATCAGCGCGCGGATGCGTTCGGCGCTTTCCGGTGCCTTGGCGTCGAGCGCGGTGAGCATCGCTTCCTCGGTCGAGCGGTCGAGCGAGTTGAACAGCTCGGCCATCGCCTCGTGCGGATCGCGGCGCTGCGAACGCGACAGATTGGTCATGAACTCGGTCTTCAGCGTCTGCTCGACCTGGTTGATGACTTCCTTCTGCACCGTTTCCATCCGCAGCATGCGCATGATCACGTCCACCGCAAATTCGCGCGGCAGTTCGGAAAGGACGCGGGCGGCATGATCCGGCCGCAGCTTGGAGAGGATCACCGCAACGGTCTGCGGATATTCCTGCTTCAGCGCGCCGGCGAGCACGGTTTCGGACACGTTGGACAGCTTGTCCCACATCGTCCGGCCGGAGGGACCACGAATGTCCTCCATGATCTCGCGCACCTTGTCGTTCGGCAGGATGCCGGCGAGCAGGCGTTCGGTGGTTTCATAGCTGCCGTGCAGCGAGGCCATGCTGGCGACTTCGCTGGTGAACTGCACGAGCAGATGCTCGACGACGGCGCTGGGAATGCGGCCCAGGCTGGCGATGGTCGAGGAAAGCTCCTTGATCTCATCGGTCGACATCTGGTCCCAGATCGGCGCGCCATGCTCGCGGCCCAGCGCCAGCATCAGCGCCGCCGCCCGCTGGGCGCCGGAATAACGTTTCAGTTCTGGGGGTTCCCCCGTCAGCGTTGCGGTCGATGCCATGCTTTTCCCTGCGCAAAAAGGCACGCGTACGCGCACGAAGCGGCGCACACCCCTCTATTATAGGATTGTTAGGGGAAAGGACGCGCACGGATGTCGGTGAATTTAACGGCAAACCTGATCGGGCTAAGCGTCCTGACCGGGCAGAACAGCTTCCAGTCCGTTTCGCAGGTGACGGTGGAAAGCCAGGCGGTGCGCGCCGCCAAGGCCCAGTTCACGCTGACACCGACGACCCCGCCCTGGAAGGATCCCAACGCGGCCAACGCCAGCGACACCCAGTTGTCGTCGATCCTGGCGGCGAAGACCGTGGTGAACCCGACCGATTCCTTCAACAGCACGGGGGTGCTGTTGCCCGACGACGTCCAGACCACCTTCACCACCTACAAGGCGCTCGACAAGTTACGGGTGCTGGCCGAACAGGCGACCAGCACCACCTCGTCCGACGCCCAGCGCGCGCAGTTGCAAAAGGCATTTTCGCAGGGGCTGTCGGATATCCAGAAATATCTGGTGACTGCGCCGTCGGACAAGGTGAACCTTGCGTTCGGCAAGCCCAGCTCGACTGCCACCTCCAGCACGCTTGCCTCGTCGAGCCTCTATTCGGTCAGCGGCAAGTCGTTGGTGACGAAGCGGTCTGATCCTCTGCCCGGCCTGACCGGCAACGAGCAATTCTCGATCACGCTCACGCGCCCCGGCCTGACCCAGCAATATACCGTCGATCTGTCGAAGGGGCCGCAACCGCCGACGATGGACTCGGTTGCCAACGCCCTGAATGCCCAGATCAGCTCGCAGCTGGTGTACAAGGCCGACGGCACGCCCCAACTCGATTCCAAGGGCAACCCGGTGTCGCGCTGGTCGTCGCGCTTCGTACCGGAATATAAGAACGGCAAATGGGATCTGAAGCTCGACGCGCCGGACTCGCTGGAGCGGGTGTCGCTCGACCAGATCAATTCGGGGGACTCGCTGGTCGTCGCCACCGGCCAGACCGCGCTGGATGCGCCCACCGCGACGCAGGTGTTCCGCCTGAACGATCCCGCCGGCGCCGACACCAAGGTAGCGATGGGGACGATCCAGGCGCTGGATCGCGACAAGACCGCGCAGAATGTCGCAGCGAACAAGACCACGACGGTCACGACCACCACGGTCGACATGGACGGCAAGGTCCAGACGCAGAAGACGCAGACCAGCAACGTCTATGCCAATACCGATGCGGCGGCGGTCGTTACCGACAGCCAAGGCTATAGCTATGTCGTCGGCACCACCAAGGGCGATCTGGGCGCCAATCGTTCGGATGGCGACAACGGCCTGTTCCTCACCAAGATGGATGGCGCCGGCAAGGTGGTGTGGCAGCGTAGTCTGGGCGCCCCCGGTTCGTCGAGCGGCGCGGCGGTGTCGATCGCGCCCGATGGCGGCGTGGTCGTGGCCGGCACCGTCACGGGCAGCTATAACGGCGTTACCAGCGATGGTGACATGGTCGTCGCCAAATACGCCACCAATGGCGACGAGCAATTCTCGACCGTGGTGCGCTCCACCGGGCTCGACGTGGCCAAGTCGGTCGCGGTCGGGGCGGACGGATCGGTGTTCGTCGGTGGCCTCACCTCGCACAGCCTGATCACCACCAATAATGGCGATGCCTTCATCGCCCGGCTCGATCCTACGGGCAAGCTGGCCGAGCGCCGCACGATCAGTTCCCCCGGCACCGATGCCGTCAACGGGCTCGCCGTCGACAAGGACGGTAACGTCCTGGCGCTTGTGACCAAAGGTGGCGATGCACAGGTAATGAAGATGCAGGGATCGTCGCTGGCGACCGACGTTGCCAGCATCGATCTGGGCAATGCCGATGCGCGCGCGATCGCCGTGGGGGCGGACGGCACCATTGCCGTGGGTGGCGCCACCAGTGCGGCGCTCAACGGCAATCAGGTGAACAGCACCAGCGGCGGGCGCGACGGGTTCGTCACGCGCGTCGCCAGCGATCTTTCCAGCGCCAGCACCACCTATATCGGTACCAGCGCCGACGATCAGGTCGACAGCGTCGCCTTTCTGGGCAGCGACCTTTATGCCGGCGGCCGGACGACGGGCGATCTGGGCGCCACCCGGCGCGGCCCGACCGACGGCTTCGTCACGCGGATCAACAGTTCTGACGGCTCCATTGCGCATACGCAGCAATTCGGCCAGGCGCTGCTTCGCACGGAGCCTGTGCGCATCGCCGCCGACAAGGGCGGCAACAACGCGATTGCCGCCCTCGGCTTCGGTCGCGGCATGATCAATCCGCCCGTGTCGGACAAGCTGGCGACCCAGACAACGCTGCGGCCCAATGACTATTTCTCGATCAAGGCCGATGATGGCGCGGTTCGCAGGGTAACGATTGCCGCCGGCGACACGCTGAAGACGCTTGCCGACCGCATCCAGGGGATGATCGGCGCATCCAAGGGCACCGTTACCGCCACGGCCATGGACGGTCAGCAAACGCTGCGCATCACGATGAAGGCGGGCCACTCGCTCGATCTTATCGCGGGCAATGGCGATCAGGATGCGCTGGCCAAGCTGGGGATCGATCCGCAGCGCATCACCGTGGCCACGCCGGTTTCCAGCTCGGCGCCGACGGTCCGGCCCGGCGGCAATTACGGCATGGATTTGAGTGACTCGCTGAGTATCGCCAACCTCGACAATGCCAAGGTCGCGCTGGGCAAGATCAAGGACGCTATGTCGATGACGCAGACCGCCTATCGCTCGCTATATTGGGACGACACCAAGGCGCTGCTGGTCGATGGCGCCAAGAACACGGGCACCGGCAAGGGTACCCCGTATCAGCAGTCGCAGCTTGCCAATTATCAGGCCGCGCTCAACCGCCTGTCTGGCTCGGGCACCTCCAGCTCGAGCGCCTCGCTCTTCGGATCATAAGCCATGTCGCAAATGCCCCCGATTTTCGCCGCGATCGAAACGCGCATGAAGAACCTGTCGCAGCGCCAGCAGGTGATCGCGCAGAACATCGCGAACAGTGAAACCGCCGGCTACAAGTCGCGTGACGTGTCCGAGCCGAGCTTTGCCGGGATGCTTGATGGCGCCGGCAGCGGCGTGGTGCGGCCGACGGTGGAACTGACACCCGGCATGAAGCGGCTGGGCGCGATCCAGCCGATCAGCGCGGGCGTGGTGCTCGACAAGGACGTGTCCGAAACCAAGCCCGACGGCAACAATGTCACGCTGGAAGATCAGCTATTGAAAATGGGCAAGGTGCAGGCGGACTTCAACGCGATGACCAACCTGTACCGCAAGCAACTGGTGATGCTGAAGACCGCGCTGGGCAAGGCGAACGGGTAACAATCCACCTCTTGTTCCCCTCCCTGCTTGCAGGGAGGGGTTAGGGGTGGGTCCGCCGCCGTGAGGCGGCGGGATTCGTTGTCCACCCAGCAGCAGAATCTTTTGGAGCGCGCAGACGCGCGCACCCACCCCCGGCCCCTCCCTTGGCAGGGAGGGGGGGGGCAAGAGAACAAAGTGCGTACGCCTCCGGCACCACATCACCCGCAAAAGAAAAGGGACGCACCGGCCAGGCCGGGCGCCCCTTTTTTTCATTTCCGGAGGCCGGAAAGACGGGCTCAGGCGAGCGCCGTCTTCGCCTTCGGCGCGCGACGACGGCGCAGTGCGCCACCGGCGAGCGCGACGCCGCCCAGCATCATGCCCCAGGTTGCCGGTTCCGGCACTGCGGCAAAGTCGATCGTGCCGCTGAACGACGACTGCGCCGACGACGGGTTCTGGACCTTCAGCACCAGATCATAGGTGCCCGCGGCCGCGACCTTGAACACATTGTCGGCCTTCTTCACGATGGTGAAGGGCGAGCCGTTGAACGACGCTTCGAGGAACTTCACCTGCGCCGAAGTGAAGGTGAGCGTGAGCGTGCCGGCCGAAGCCAGCGCGATTTCGAAAATGTCGGACTCGGTGGTCTTCTTCGCAATGAACTTCGCGATCGTGCCGGTCGTGCCGTCGAACGTGCAGACGCCCGGGGTCGTATCGCAGGTGAACGTGGTTGCGGCCTGAGCCGAACCAGCGATGCCGGCCAGGCCGGTTGCAAGCGCGCCCGCCGCGACGAGTAGCTTCAAAGACTTCATAAACGCCTCCCTCTTACAGCAGCAGCGGACACGCCGCGTCCAACGCGCCGCTGCCGAATCCACTTTGCACGCAGGTTAATAGCAGAGTTACGGAAATTTAGGATTCATTAATTTGCGCGCTGCGACAAAAACGCGACGAACGTGCAAAGTTCCGGGAATCCCTAGCGTTTTGTGCGAAAATGGGCTCGTCAAGCGAGGCGGGTAGGCTCAATATGATACAAATAAGCCGACAGTATATAATTCAAGTAAGCGAATCGCTTACAATCTGGCGTTGATCGAGATGGGCGCGGGCGCATCGATGCCGGCAATGCCCCCGCACGCACTATAGGTGGTGCTGCGGCTGCCGGTAAGGCGTTGCGCCTCGGCTGCGATTGCCGCCATCATTTCGGCGGAAAGCTCGATCTGGCGCGACAGGATGCGCGAGTTGACGATCGAGGCATCGCGCAGTGCCTGGCTTGCTTCGGTCAGCGCCGCGCGCGCTTCCGGTTCCAGTGCCTCCAGCCAGTCGTCGAGATGCTCGCGCTTCATCCGCGCGACCTCCGCCTCGATCTTGCCGGCAAGGCGCAGCTTGGCGTTCGCGATTTCGCCGAGTTCGGGAATATAAGGGGTGCGCGCGAGGCGTTCGCTCTCTTCCTCCATCAGGGCCGTGAGCGAAACCATGGCGTCGATCAGCTGCGCGATCATGACTGTCCTTGCTGAAGCTTGATGATCTGTTGAAGCACGCTGGGGGCCAGGCCGATGCCGCCGCGGCGCGCCATTTCGGTGCCGAGCTTTTCGGCGAGGACGCCGCGGAACATCTCTTCGCCGTGCCCGCCCGAAAACTCGCCCGACTGCTCGACACCTTCGAGCATCAGCTGAGTCATCTGGGTGAGGAACACGGCTTCGAAATTCTGCGCGGTCTGGGCGTTTTTGGGGTCCACCTTGGGGACCGGCTTCGCAGTCGCAGCAGCGCCCGAGACGGCAGTGGCGGCGGGAAGGGGAGTGATGTCGGCCATCACTGCACCTCGATTTCCGCCTGGAGTGCGCCGGCCGACTTCACCGCCTGAAGGATGGTGATCAGATCGCGTGGCGACACGCCCAGCTTGTTGAGGCCGCTGACCAGCGACTGGAGCGACGCGCCGTTGACCATCGCCAGGCTGGCGCCGTTGCCGTCGTTCACCTGCACCTGGGTACGCGGCACCACCGTGGTCTGGCCGTTGGAAAGGGGAGCCGGTTGCGACACCTGCGGCGCTTCACTGACGGTGATGGTCAGCCCGCCCTGGGCAATCGCCACCGGGGTGATGCGCACGTCGTTGTTCATCACGACGGTTCCCGAGGCTTCGTTGATCACGACCTTGGCGACCTGATCGACCTTCACTTCCAGATCGCCTGCCTGGGTGATGAGGTCGATGACCGATCCGGCGAACTGCGGCGGGGCCTTTACCTGCACCGTGGCGGGATCGAGCATTTCGGCGGCGCCGGGAAACTTGCCGTTGATTGCCCGCGTGATGCGATCGGCAGTGGCAAAGTCGGGGTTCTTCAGCGCCAGCTTGAGGCTGGTTGCCGAGCGCAGCGCGAACGGCACTTCGCGTTCGATGATCGCGCCGCCGGCGATGCGGGCTGAGGTGGTGACGCCGCGGCTGACGCTGGCCGCCGCGCCCTGGCCCTTGAAGCCGGAAACGGCCACGGGTCCCTGCGCCACGGCATAGATTTCGCCGTCCAGCGCGCGCAGCGACGAGGCGATCAGCGTGCCGCCCTGCAGGCTGGAGGCGTCGCCCAGCGCCGAGACCTGCACGTCGATCCGCGAGCCCGAGCGCGCGAAGGGCGGCATCGTCGCGGTGATCGAGACGGCGGCGACATTCTGGGTGCGCATCTGGGTGCCGCGAATGTTCACGCCCATCCGCTCGAGCATCGACTGCATCGACTCTTCGGTGAAGGGCGCGTTGCGGATGCGGTCGCCGGTGCCCGCCAGACCCACCACCAGGCCATAGCCGACCAGCTGGTTCTCGCGGACATTTTCGACATCGACAATGTCCTTGATCCGCGTCTGCGCCATCGCCGGCGCGGCGGGCGCCAGTGCCAGCATCAGGGGTAGGAGGCGCATGGCCAGACGGTGCATAAAGCCTCGGAACAAGTGGAAAAACATCACTTCTCTTCTTATAGGATAATAAGGAGCAGCATGGTTCCTGAGGACTGAATTCGTGCGGATCGACAGCCTGACCCCGATGATGGCACGCAACCTGCTGGCGGCGTTGCCAAAGTCCGTGTCCGGCTTCCCGGTAATGGGCGAGGAACCGCCCGCGCCGGTGCCGCATCCGCTCGCCGGTCCGGGCACCACGCCGGTGCCGACCGTGCAGTTGCTGGTGGCGATCGCCGCGACCAATCCCGCCGTCGAGCGCCGCCGCAAGCTGGCGAAAGATGCCGAACGCGGTATCGACGCGCTCGACCGGCTGCACAAGGAACTGGTGGCCGGGGCGCCGAGCGTCGGGCGGCTGCAGGAAATCCTGGAATGGTCGCAGAGCTACGAAAAGCCGGACGATCCGGTGCTCGCCTCGATCCTCTCCGAAATCGACCTGCGCGTGCGGGTGGAACTGGCGAAGTTCGACGTCCAGGCCTGAGCGCCACCCAACCGCTCAGCGCAGGCCGGCAACCACCAGCAACAGGCCCAACACCGCCGCGGCGCGTGCGATCCGCACGTCATAGCTCAGGCCGATCAGCATCAACCCCGCCGCCAGCGGCAACATGCCGAACCAGCCGACCAGCGCCACCGGCCAGTCCGGCCGAAACAGCGCGGCCGCCAGCGATGCGGCGAGCATCCCGCCGCCAAGGTACGGCAAGTGGGCGCAGATGCCGGCGGACCGCCAGCGGCCGAGCAACGCCTTTGCATGGCGTTCCATACCGGCGGCGATCGCGAAGAAGCCGATCAGGGCAAGACCCGCCGCAATCATGCTGGCCGTGCCCGGGCGCGGCGGGGCGCGGAGGCGGGACGGCATTGCCGCCAGGCCAAGGCAGTAAAAGCCAGGCCGGCTGCCAACAGTACGAGGCTCACTCCCGCCTGTACCGCATCGGCGAACCGGCCCCCAATGCTGCCGGCCAGCAGGCAGGCGAGCGCCAGCACGCCGGTCAGCATCGGCCAGCTACGTCGCGGCGGCAGGGCAAGCCCGGCCAGGATCGCGATGCCCGCCGTCCAGCAGGCGAGCGACACTTCCGTCTCTGCCCGGTGCGCCACGCCCGGCGGCAACGCCAGATTGGCGAGCAGATAAGCGGCGCAGCCGATCGGCAGGCCGGTCAGCACGCCGGCATTGAGCCGCTCGACCAGCCGGTTACCCCAGTTCAGTGGTGCGCGTTCGCGTCGCTTCACGATCCAAAGCACCATGCCGCTCGCCACCGCCATGGTCAGCATGGCGCCGCCCAGGAAATAGAACCACCGCGTCAGCAGCGGGGCGAAGCGCGCAAGGTGCAGGCCATAGGCGACGGCATAGGTCTGCAGCGCCGGGCGCGTTTCACGCCATTCGGCCAGCAGCTTGCCGGTGGGGCCGTCGAAGCTGATTTCCGCCGGCGTATAGGCGATCTGGGCGGTGTCGGCGCGGAACAGGGTGACGACGGCGGCGGCATCGCCGGGGTGGGCGACCGTCACCCGCCCGACCGGCGCACCGCCCCAGCGGTGTTCGGCTTCGCGCAGCATCGGTGCCATCGGGGCGAGCGGGGCGGGGCGGCCGACGGCTGGGCGATTTACGACGCCCGGTGTGAACTCCTTGCCCATGCCGGCGAAATCGCTGCCGTAATTGGCGGCGATCGCCCAGGGCATGGCGAGCGAGGCAAGAGTCAGCAGCCCGGTGAAGCTTATCATCAGGTGAAAGGGCAGCGCGAGCACGCCCAGCGCGTTGTGACCATCGAGCCAGGAACGTTGTCCCTTTGCTGGGCGGAAGGTGAAGAAGTCCTTGAAAATACGGCGATGCGCGATGATCCCGGTGATGAGCCCCAGCAGCAGGATCATCGCCGCCATCGAGGCGAGCAGCCGCCCCCAAGGGAAGGGAAGCTGCAGTTCGAAATGTAGCCGGTAGAAGAATTCGCCGCCCAGCGTCTCCCGCGGGACGGGTGCGCCGGTGACGGGATCGAGCGCGCGATAGACGAAGCCGGTGCCGGGATCGTAGGTCGCCTCCACCGTGTTCATCCGCGCGTTGGGCAGGACCAGATACCAGCCTGCCGATCGCGGCGCCGCCTGCGACAGCCAGCGCCCGGCGGCGCCGAGCGCAGTTGCGCGATCGGTGGTGGCGGTCGATTCCGGGCGCATCCAGCGGCCGATCTCCGGCTTGAACACGCTGAGGGTGCCCCCAAGGCAGACGAGAAACAGCACCCAGCCCAGCAGCAGGCCGGTCCAGCCGTGCAACCACGCCATTACCTGCCGCGCGCCGTCGCGTACGGCGCTCATACCGGTGCCCCCGCAGCCCGGGCGATCAGTGCCAGCGCGCCGGCGGCGGCAACCACGCCGCCCAGCGCGCGCAACGGGCCGGGTGCAAGGAACGCCCAGATCGTCACGACCGGCGCCACGACCAGCGCCAGCATCGTCGCCGGCACGACCGCGTCGATACGGGCCATCGGCAGCGTGCGGGCCGCCGCTGCCGCGAAGCACGCGGCAACGAGATAGGCCCCAAGGCTGCCGGCCACCACGCGGATCGCGATGTTCGACCGATAGCGCCAGCCAGAACGACGCGGCGTGCCCATCGTTTCGCCTCAGTAGGTGAAGGTGAGACTGCCGAGCACGCTGCGCGGCGCGGCATAATAGGCTTGGCCCCACATGAGGCTGCCCAGATAGGTGCTGTCGGTCACGTTGCGGACGTTGATCGCGGCGCGGACGTGATCGACCAGGCGAATGCTGCCCATCAGGTCGAGCACGGCATAGTCATTCTGGGTCACGGTGAAGTCGGGGCTGTGGACCTTGTTCTGCCAGCGCAGCTGGGCGCCGAGTTTGAGGTCGCGCAGTTCGGGAACGGCATAGGTGGTGGCGAGCTTGAGGCTCTTGGTGGGCACGAATACGCGCGCGGCCTTGCCGGCGTTGTCCTCGATCTCGAGCCCGGTGTAGCCGCCGCTGATCGTCCAGTTGTCGGTCACCTTGCCGCCCAGCTCGATCTCGAAGCCGCGCGAGGTGGTGTCGAGGCCCCGATAATAGTTGGTGCCCTGCTGGCCCGGATCGCCCGGCCCAAACTGTCCTGCCACGGTTGCCAGGTTCTTCTGCCTGGCGCGGAACAGCGATGCGGTGGCATAGAGCCGGCCGCCGAACCACTCGCTCTTCAGCCCGCCTTCAATGCTGCTGCCGGTGATCGGATCGAGCCGGCGGCCGCGCACGTCCGATTCGTCCTGCGGATTGAAGATGCTGGTATAGCTTGCATAGAAGGAGAGGTTCGACGTGAGATCATAGGTGAAGCCGGCATAGGGGCTGACGTCGCCGTTCTTGCGGTACAGGTTCGCGCCGTAGGAGATTCCGGCAGCCTTGAGCCACGTCGCGCTGGCGCCGACCACCGCCTTCAATTCATCGGTGATGTTCAGATGCGCCGCGCCATAGACGCGGGTTACGTCGAGCCGGCTGTTCGCCTCGAGCGTGAGCGGCCCCGTTCCCGGATCGGCGATCACGCTGGCGCCGAGGTTTGGTACCGCCGGATAGACGACGAGTTTGTTACCCCGGCCCTGCCATTGGCGGTTGTCGAGCCGGCCGGTCGAAACGCCGAAGGCCAGCTGATGCTCGCGGCCGAACAGGTGGAGCGGCCCCGATGCGGTAAGGTCGCCGAGATACTGGTCGGTTTCGGACGGATAGGCGTCGACCTGGCCCGCGATGCCGAGCCCGGTTGCCTTGTTCGGTGCGCCGAAAGCGTAGAGCAGCCGCGCCTGCTGCTTGTTGTTGGCATAGGTGAAAACACCTTTGGCCTGCCAGCCCTTGCCGAGATCGTAGGCGAGTTCCCCGAAGGCGCGTTGGTCGGTCGTGTCCCAATAGGTCCACGGTGCCGAGGTGGTCGCCGAGCGCGCATAGGGGATGCGGCTGCCGTCGGCGTAGGTGAGCGGTAGCGCGCCCCATAGCACGCCGTCGGCGTCGTTGTCCTGGCGGCTGTAGCCGACCGTGGCGGAGAGCTGCGGCGTCACTTTCCATGTGGCGATAAGGCCGTACACGTTGCGGTTGACGTGGTTATAGTCGAGATGGCTGTCGCGGCTCTCATGCGCGTAGATTGCGCGGACGGCGAACGTGTCTGTCACCGGCACCGAAAGATCCGCCTCGCCGCGCCAGCGATTCCACGAGCCGGCCTGCGCCGTGGCGGTCGCTTGCAGCGTGTCGGTCGGGCGCTTGCGGACATAGTTGATCGTGGCCGACGGGTTGCCCACCCCGGTCATCAATGCATTGGCGCCGCGGATCGCCTCCACCCGCTCGAACAGCGCGGTGTCGAGGTCGCCATATTGGATGCCGTAGGGAAACGGCAGGCCAATTCCGTCGACCTGGAAGCTGGTGATGTCGAAGCCGCGGGAATTATAATAGGTGCGGTCCGTCTCCACGCGCTCGACATTGATGCCCACCGTCTGGTCGAGCAGGTCGTTGATGTTGGTAAGTGCGAAATCGCGGATGCGCTGCTGGTCGACTATCGTGATCGACTGCGGAGTCTCTCGCGGGCTCAGCGACAGTCCGGTTGCGCTCTTGGTCTGCTGCGCCGCAACGCCTGTTACCACCACTTCGGTTTGCTGCTGGTCGTCGCTCGAGCTGTCGTTACCCGGACCGGCCCAGGCCGGGCAGGGAAGGAGAAGGAGAGCGGTGGCGAGCAGCGCGGCGCGCGGCGACAGGTGCATGTCTGCGGTTTCCCTTTGCTTTTGCTTGTGGGGAGTGGCCGTAGACGAATGCGATATTGCGAGTCAATCTCATTATCACTTGTGGTGCCTTGCGGCGTCGCGCGCGGCGGTAATCAGCGGCGGTTGCGGGCGATGCGCAGGATGTAGCTGATGACCTCCGCGACCGCGGCATAATGTTCCACCGGGATCGGATGGTCGATTTCCGCGCTGGCATATAGCGCACGGGCGAGCGGCCGGTTTTCCACCAGCGGAATGTTGTTGGCGGTGGCGATCTCGCGGATCTTCAGCGCCAGCGCGTCGACGCCCTTGGCGACCACGACCGGTGCCGCCATGGCGCCATGGTCGTACTGAAGCGCGACGGCATAGTGGGTCGGGTTGGTGATGACGACGCTGGCCTTGGGCACATTGGCCATCATCCGGCTCTTCGCCCGCTGCATCTGCATGCTGCGGATCTTGCCCTTGATCTTGGGGTCGCCTTCGCTTTGCTTGTATTCGTCCTTCACTTCCTGAAGGCTCATCCGCATCTTCTGCATGAAGGCGCGGCGCTGCCAGACGAAGTCGAACAGCGCGAGCGCGCCGACCAGCGTGGCGATCGGGCGGAGCATGGCGTGAACGATCTCGCTCGTCGCGCCGCCGGTGGCGATCAGATCGGCGCCGACCAGCCGGTCGAGCCCCGCCATATGCGGCCAGGCGACCACCGCCGCGATCCAGCATACCGCGCACAGCTTGGCGAGCGTCTTGCCGAATTCGACCAGCGACTGTTTGCCGAACATCCGCTTGGCGCCGCTGACCGGATTGAGCTTCGACCATTTGGGCGCGATGCGGCTCCAGGCGATCATCGGCCGGCCCTGCAGCACGCCGCCGAGCAGCGCGAAGCCGAACAGCGCGCTCAGGATCGGCGCCAGCGCCAGCGCGGCAGCCTGCAGAAAGCCGGTGGCGAAATCCTGCCCGCCTTCGGGCGTCAGCCGGAAATCGTCGGCGCTGCCCCATAGCCGGACGAACAGCGTCGCCATCCGCTGGATGGTGTAGGTGCCGAGCCCGCCCATCACCACCAGCGCCGCGACAAACATCGCGGCGTGGCGCATTTCGGGGGCCATCGGCACTTCGCCACGTTCGCGGGCGTCCGAGAGTTTCTTCTCGGTCGGTTCCTGTGTCTTGTCTTCCTGATCGCCGCCGTCGGCCATTACCAGCTACTCTGCATCGCATCGCCCATCGACTGGGTGAAGACAGTGAGCATCGTGCCGATCGTCGCGGCCGCCAGGGCGATGCCGAGCAGCAGGTTGAGCGGCTGCGCGATGAAGAACACCTGGATCGCCGGCGAAATCCGCGCGGCTAGCCCCAGGGCGACGTTGAAGACGATGCCATAGACGAGGAACGGCGCGGCCAGGCTGATGCCGAGCGTCATCGATCGGCCCACGGCCGCAACCGCCAGCTGGGCGAAATCATGCATCGGCGGGAGCCCGCCGATCGGAAAGCTCTGATAGCTGTGGATGATCGCGCCGATCCAGAGATGATGGACCTGCATCGCCATACAGGCCAGCGCCGCGACGATGCCGACCAGCTTCGACAGCACCGGCGTCTGGCTGGCCTGCGAGGGGTCGAACATCACCGCGGAGGAAAGGCCGATCTGCATGCTGACGATCGATCCGGCCATGGAAATGGCGAAGAACAGGATCTTGACGATCATGCCGATCGCCAGCCCCGTCACCAGCTCGCTCAGAAGCACCGCGGGCAGGATCGCGCCGGCCTCTACAGCGGCACGTGCGGGAGTGCCGATCAGGCCATAGAGCGCCGCCGACATGGCAAAGGCGATCATCAGCCGGATACGGCCGGGGATCGCATCTTCGCCGAAAACCGGCAGCAGCATCAGCACGGCGCCCACCCGGGCGAACAGGATGAAGAACGCCGCGACGGTCAGCTCGAGATCGGGGGGAATGATCATCCGTGAATGATCAGGTCGCTGATCGTCGCCATGAACTTGCTCAGCGCCTGGCCGATCGTCGGCAGCATCAGCAGGAACACCAGCCCCATCGCAACCAGCTTCGGCACGAAGGTAAGGGTGGTTTCCTGGATCTGCGTCAGCGCCTGGAGCAGGCCGATGAACACGCCCACGACCAGCGAGGTCAGCAACAGCGGACCCACGATCGTGAGGATCAGCATCAGCGCTGCCTCGGTCAGGGTGATGAGCTCGCCGGCGCTCATCAGATCTGCATGCGCATAATGTCGGTATAGGCGCCGACCACGCGGTCGCGCACCGCCACCATGGTGTCGAGCGCGGTTTCGGCCGCGCCGATCGCGGTGACGACATCGATCAGGTCGCCCTTGCCGGCGACCTGCTTGGCAGACGCTGCCTCTGCGGTGCGCATCTGGTCGGCGGTGCTGGTTACGAGATTTTCGACCATCGCGCCGAACCCGCCGCCGCTTTCGCCGCTGCTGTCGGTTGCGCCGGTCTTGCCGATGCTGCCGCCGACGCGGGCGACCCGGCCATAGGCGGAAGTTGCGTCGAGAGCCCCGATGGACATGGCGTGCTATCCCCTTATTTGAGCAGGTCGATGGTGCGCATCGTCAGGCTCTTGGCCGCTTCGATGGCGTTGAGATTGGCTTCATAGCTGCGCTGCGCCGCCTTCATGTCGGCGGTTTCGATCAGCCCGTTGACATTGGGCTTCAGCAGATAACCCTGGGCGTCCGCCGCCGGATGACCCGGCTGATAGACGCGGACGAAATCGGACTTGTCGGTCTCGATCGACTTCACCTTCACACCGGTGCCGCCAGTGGCGCGGTCCAATTCTGCGGTGAAGCTGGCGACGCGGCGGCGATAGGGATTGCCGCCCGGCGTGTCCGACACCGAATCCTGGTTTGCCAGATTTTCCGCAATCACGCGCATGCGCAGCGACTGGGCGCGCAGGCCCGACGCCGAAACGCTCAGCGACGAATCCAAATCCATGCTGGTCCCTCCGCGGCCAACGCGGCCGTCTTTTCCCATTGTAGGCAATTTTTGCCGGGCCGGGCCGCGGGGGCGGAAAAAAGGTTCCTATAAGTCTTAAAGAAAGGGAGACCTATGTCGGTACTCGAGGGAATTACGATCGAGATGTCGGTGGTGCTCGGCTCTGCCGATCTGCCCATCCGGCAGATCCTGCAGATGAGCCGCGGCGCGATGATCCCGCTCGATTGCGGGCAGGACGATCCCAGCCTTGTCTATGTGAACGGCGAGCTCGTCGCCAAGGGCCGCATTCTGGTCGACGGCGAAGTGATGTCGCTCGAAATTTCTGAACTCGTAAAGAAGTCGCGTCACTGATGGACCTGCTGTCGATGCTGCGCACTTTGGGTGCGCTGGGCCTGGTGCTGGGTATGCTGGCGGGCGCGCTGTGGACGGTGCGCCGCTATGACCTGAAGCTGCCGGGCCGCGTTTCCGGCACCGGCCGCCGCCGTGTCGAGCTTGTCGAGCGGCTGGCGGTGGACGCCAAGCGTTCGGTCGCGCTGATCCGCCGCGACGGCTGTGAACATCTGATCCTGATCGGCCCCGAAGGCCATGCGACGCTGGAAACCGGCATCGCCGCGCCGGCTGCCCCGGAGCCCGAGGCTGCGCCGCCGGTGCCCGCCAAGGTCGAGGATGATTTCGCCGCGCTGAAGGCCGGCATGGGCAAGCTTGCCGGCAAGCTCGATTTCCGCGCGATGGTGGACCGCATCCGCCCCGAAAAGCCGGCCGAGCCCGAAGAGGCTGCGCCGGAAGCGGTGATCGTCGAGGCGGCGGCGCCCGCCTTTGCACTGGTCGCGGCGAACGACATTGATCCGATGCCGGCGCCCAAGCCGCGTGCGGAGGCCAAGCGCACCCGCGCGCCGCGCAATACCACGCGCTGGAACAAGCGTGCCCTGCGCGAGGCGCTCGATGCGTAAAGCGCTGGTTGCCGCTGCACTGCTGCTGGTGATGCTGCCGCTTGCGGCGCATGCCCAGGCAGCAGCGCCCGGCGGCACGACCATCAATCTGGGCGGCAACGGGCCGCTGTCGGCACGCGCGATCCAGCTGGTCGTGATGCTGACGGTGCTGAGCCTGGCGCCGGGCCTGTTGATGACGGTTACCAGCTTCACCCGCATGGTGGTGGCACTTTCGCTGCTGCGCACGGGCCTCGGTGCGCAGGGCGTGCCGCCCAACCCGGTGATCATCAGCCTCGCGATGTTCCTCAGCTTCTTCGTGATGGCGCCGACCTTCGAGAAGGCGTGGAACGAAGGCGTCGACCCTTACACCAAGGGCAAGCTGACCGAGGCGCAGGCGTTCGACCGCACGGCCGAGCCCTTCCGCCAGTTCATGCTGGGCCAGGTGCGCGACAGCGACCTGAAACTGTTCGCCGACATGGGCGGCAAGAAGATCGCGACGCGCGCCGAAACGCCGCTGGGCACGCTGGCGCCCGCGTTCATGATCTCCGAACTGCGCCGCGCCTTCGAGATCGGCTTCCTGCTGCTGCTGCCGTTCCTGGTGATCGACATGGCGGTCTCTGCGGTGCTGATGGCGATGGGCATGATGATGCTGCCGCCGGCATCGATATCGCTGCCGATGAAGATCATCTTCTTCGTGCTGGTCGATGGCTGGGCGCTGGTCGCGGGCTCGCTGGTGAAGAGCTTCGCGACGGGCGGGTAGGGGCCGCGCGGCCCTGCGGGGCGGGCTGGGTGTCGCGTTTGACGCCGCTCGCCGCCCGCAGTGCGGGCAATCGCATTTGGCGAATGAAGCCGCGAACGCATGGATTCCCCTCCCTGCAAGGGAGGGGGTAGGGGTGGGTCCGCCGCCGTCAGGCGGCGGGACTCGCGGTCAGCGAGGCGCAGAGTCTTTTGGCGCGCGCAGACGCGCGCACCCACCCCCGGCCCCTCCCTTTGCAGGGAGGGGAGCGAAGGCGGCAAATAC
Source organism: Sphingomonas sp. DMC8 (assembly GCF_056314185.1). NCBI lineage: Bacteria > Pseudomonadati > Pseudomonadota > Alphaproteobacteria > Sphingomonadales > Sphingomonadaceae > Sphingomonas > Sphingomonas sp. DMC8. The sequence continues at coordinate 240,575 of NZ_JBQUYV010000005.1, forward strand.
GATAGCCCTGCTGAGAGCAGGGGGAACTGGAATTGCGAGGGAGCCGCCAAGCGCGGCTGCCCCTTCCTCGCGGGAAGCGACGCGCCAAGCCGGTCCTATGACCGGCCGCCGGTCCTAGTGTGCGACGCCCTGGCTGCCGAGCCAGGCGGCCAGTTCGGCATAGGGGATCATGTCGATAAAGGCGATGCCGGCGACATCGTCGCGGTGCCAGCGGATCGCGCAGGCGCGCGGCGGCAGGCCGGGGATGGTGACGGTCATCACCTGATCCAGATCGGGCTGGCCGGAAAGGCGCAGCCGCGCGCCGCTTTGCGAGATATTCTCGACCCGGGCCGCAATCGGCACGCCCTTGCAGGCCAGGCGTGCGGGGCAATCGACGGTGAAACGCGGCGCCCGCGGCACTGCCTTGTGCAGCCTTGCGCTGGGCGAGGAGCCTTTGGCGACGGCCAGCACTTCCTCCACGTCGATCGGCATTGCGAACTGCACGCCGGCGCGGCCATCGCTCGACCAGACGATGTTGCCCTGCAGGCGCTGGCCGTCGCGCAGCTCGACCGCCACCCATTGGCCGTAGCCCAGTGGATGCTGTGCCTCGATCATCATGCCAGAGGCGGACAAGTTGCGGACGCGGCACAGATATTCGCTGTTGCCATTGGCGGTCAGCTTGCCGACCAGCAGGGTCGTTACCGTTCGCGGCGCGCGTTCCGCCCAGTTGCCCGCAGGTGCGGAGAAGGACGTATCGGACTCTGCTGTACGCACGACAAGTCTCCCGGACGAATGGCGAGGCCTGTTGCCCCATTTATCTTTATAGAAAGATGCAGCGGCGCAGCGTGCGCCACCGTATTTATCCGGGTGATCAGGCGGGCGTTGCTGCCGTCACCGCGACCTTGTGCACGACATCCTTGCCGAAAGCTTCGGCCGCAGCGCCTTCTACCACGGTGCGGAAGGTATCGAGATTGGGGAGCATCCCGTCCGGACCGGCGGTCATCGGCGTGCGGTAGGTCCGCATGTTGATGGCGTGAAGCAGCAGCGGCATCCGGGCGCCGACGAAGTCGGCCTTGGACTCTTCCACCTGGAGCTGGATCTCGAAATTGGCATAGCCGGCCAGGTGCCCGTCCGGATAGACGAGCGGCGTCAGGATCTTGCCTGTTGGCACGAACTTCAGCGGCTTCTTGTCTTCGGCGTCCGCTTCGGTTTTCGCCTTGGCCGGGCCTGCGCCGATGCCGAGCAGCTGCATGGTCCCGAACGCGGCACCGCCGCCCAGGCCCAGGCCGAGCAGAAGGACGATGACGAGGAAGAGGATCTTCTTCACGACGCGCTCAGAACTTGAAGCTGGAATCGGTGGGCAGGGCCGACGTCTCGCCCTTCAGCACGATGCTGATGCGACGATTCTCCGGGCGACTTGGTTGGTCGGGATACACCGGCTTGGTGGCGCCCATCGCCACGACTTCGGCAAAGCGATCGGGCGTGACGCCACCGGCGATCAGTGCCGAACGGGCGGCAAGCGCGCGTTGCCCGGAAAGCAGCCAGTTGGCATCGCTCTGCCCGCCGGCGCCATCGGTATGGCCCTCGATCGCGATCTGCGCGCCGCTATGGGCGATCTTGCCGGCGACCCGCGCCAGCAGCGCACGCGCATAGGGATTCATTTCGGCGGTGCCCGATTTGAACATCGATTGCTGGTCGGTGTCCATCAGCGTGATGCGCAGGCCCTGGCGATCGGCCTGGATATCGGTGCTCTTCTTGCCCTGGCTCTGCGGCGTCGCGTCGAGCGCCACCTGCAGTTCGGAGGCGAGCACGCGCATCGTCGCCGGCACATCGGCGGTGCCGCCGCGCGCGCTGCCCGCCGTCGCCGCCTGAAAGGTCGGCTGGCCCTTGGCGGGGCTGGGATCGGCTTCGGAGCGGCGCGTGGGCCCGCCGGCGCCCGGCGCGGTATTGCTGACCGGGGTGGCGGGGGCGCTGTCTGCAATGGTCGGGGAGAAATATTTGGCCAGGCCCTTCAGCCGATCCTTGTCCGGATTGGCGATCAGCCACAGCAGCATGAAGAACGCCATCATCGCCGTCACGAAGTCGGCATAGGCGACCTTCCAGGCACCGCCATGGTGGCCGCCCGCGACCTTCTTGACCTTCTTGACGATGATCGGCCGGTGGTTGTTCCCCCCGCTTGCCATGTCAGGCGGTTCCCAGCGCCGAACGCAGGCGTTCCTGCACTGCGCCCAGGCGGACATGGCTGATCGCCGACAGCGAATCTTCGCCGTTCGCGATCCGCTCCAGCAGGTTCACGCATTCGTCCGAATGCTGGATCAGATAGTCGAACGACTGCAGCTGCTCGAGATAGGACGTGCAGAAATACTCGTCACCGACCAGCACTTCCGCCAGTCCCTCCAGCTTTTCGCGGATCTCGCGGATCTCGCGTGCCATCACGGCGTGGAGCACGGTCGAGAACGGATCGTAGCCGGGGACGGGCTGGGGGGCACCGGAACCGGAAGACAGCGGAAGGCACGACATCAGAACAGCTCCAACTCTCCGCCAGCGGCGGGCAGCGGCGGCGGTGCCACCGGACGTTCGGGCACGCGCTCGGCAACCTTGGTGCAGCGGCTCTTGCCCTCATGGGGCAGGAATTCCACCTTGCGGGCCAGCGTCCCGCCCAGGTCGCAATGCGCGATCGAGATACCTTCGGTCTCCATGAACCGGCGGGCAAAGGCAGCGTTGGACGAGCCGATCCCCCCCAGTCCCGAGATGATGTTGGCGCCACCGTACAGATGCGCCTGCAGCCGTGAGCGCGATGCGCCCTTGGCCATCATGCCGTTGATCAGCAGTTCCATCGCATGCACGCCGTAGCGGGCCATGTCCGAACCCGAGACCTTGTGGTCGGCACCGGGCTCGCCGAGCAGGAAATGGTTCATGCCGCCGACCTTGGCGACGGGGTCGTACAGGCACGCAGCCACGCAGCTTCCCAGCAGCGTCGAGACGACGACGTGCGGTTCGGCGATGACGGCATTTTCGCCCTGGACGATGGATACTCTGCGCATCAGGTGAGCTCACCGAAAACACGTTCGATCTTTTCCTTCAGCGCCGCCGGCGCGAAGGGTTTCACGACGTAATTGTTGACGCCCAGCGCCGCCGCTTTCTGCACGACCTCGCGGTCGGCCGATCCGGTGAGCATGATGAACACCGTCTTGCCGATCACCGGGTCCGCGCGCACCGCCTCCAGGAACTGCAGCCCGTCCATGTCGGGCATGTTGTAGTCGGAGATGATCAGATGCACGCGGTCGCTCTTGACCGAAGAAAGCGCCTCGACCGCACTCGGCTTGTCGCGCACATCCTTGAAGCCAAGATCCTGCAGTGCGCGTCGGATCATGGCGCGCATGCTGGTCTGATCGTCAACGACCATGACCTTGATCTGTGATGCAGCGGGCATTTAGACGCTCCCAACTTTACTCGTTTCGCGACACGCCTTCAGGATTGCCTCCGGCATCGCGGACAAACCGACTTCCTTCTCCACCGCACCGACCTCCTGTGCCGCGCGGGGCATGCCCCACACGACGCAGGTTTCGCGGCTCTGGCCCAGCGTGCGGGCACCGGCCTGGCGCATCGCCAGCAGCCCGTGTGCGCCGTCGCTGCCCATGCCGGTCAGGATCACGCCGACCCCCGATCGACCGAGTTTGGCCACCGAATGGAACAATACATCGACCGACGGGCGGTGGCCGGTTACCGGATCGCCCGGCAGCAGCCGGATGCGGCCGTTGGCCCCGCCTGACAGCTCCATGTGTCGCTCCCCTCCAGGAGCAATATAGACGGTTCCACGCTGCACCTGATCGCCATCGGTCGCTTCCACGACTTTCATGCGGCATTCGGAGTCGAGCCGGCTCGCAAAGCTGCGGGTGAAGGTCGCCGGCATGTGCTGGACGATTAGAACCGGGGGGCAATCCTCGGGCAGGGTCGGCAGCAGCGAGAACAGCGCCTCGACGCCGCCGGTCGACGATCCGATCGCGATGACCTGGCCACCCGCAGAACCGCCGCCGGTGCTGGGCTGGGCGGGCAGGCGCTGCGGCCCGGCGCGGGCCACCGATCTTGCGGCGGCCTTCACCTTGTCGCACAGCAGCTGGGCGTCGCGTTCAATATCTTCCGGCGTGCCGCTCGGCTTGGTGACATAATCGACCGCGCCGAGACGCAGCGCCTCGATCGTGACTTCGGCACCGCGCGCGGTGAGTGTCGAGCACATCACCACCGGCATCGGCCGCAGCCGCATGATCCGTTCGAGGAACGAAAGACCATCCATGCCCGGCATTTCCACGTCGAGCGTCAATACGTCGGGGTTGAGCGTCTTGATCATCTCGCGCGCGGCGAATGGCTCGGGCGCCATGCCGACGACTTCGATTTCGGGATCGGATGCAAGCATCCGCTTCAGCGTCGCGCGCATCGAGGCGCTGTCATCGACGATAAGGGTGCGTACTGGCTTCATCACCGGTTCTCCGGTTTCTGGTAGATGGTGTGGCCGCAGGAGCGCATTTGCGTGGCTGCCGGACCGATCAGTCGTTCCGAATGGCCGATATAGAGGTGGCCCCCCGGTGCGAGCTGTTCGACGAAGCGCTGTTCAAGCTCTTCCTTCGCCGGATCGCCGAAATAAATCATCACGTTGCGGCAGAAGATCACGTCATAGGCTGCCTTGAGCGGCCACGCTTCGAACAGGTTCAGCACGCGCGCCGTGACGAGCTGGCGTGCCTCGTCCGCGATCATGAACCCGCCTTCGGCCGGGCGCATCCAGGTGGAGCGATAGGGTTCGGGAACCCCGGCTGCCGCCTGATCGGCATAAAAGCCGCGCTGCACCGCTTCCACCACCGGCGGCGAAATGTCGGTGGCGAGCAGCCGCACGTCCGCATGGCGCACCCAGCTGGCCGAAGACCGGTCCGGCCCGAGCAGGCACATCGCGATCGTGTAGACTTCCTCCCCGGACGAGCAGCCGGCCGACCAGATGCGGATCGGACCCTGCTTGCGCTTCAGCACCGGCAGCACATGTTCACGAAAATGGTCGAAATGGTGCGGCTCGCGGAAGAAATGCGTGTGGTTGGTGGTCAGTGCGACCACCATCGCATGCCGTTCTTCCGGATCGCTGTGGACCAGATCGACATAGTCGCAGAACCGGGCGAGACCGAACTTGCGCAGCCGCCGCGCGAGCCGCGACTGGACGAGCGTGGTCTTCGCCTCGCTCAGCGCGATGCGTGCATCCTCGTGCATGATCGCGGCGATGGCGAGGAAGTCGCGGTGGGTAAGTTCCGCTGCCGCCTGCGTCGCCGCCGCTCCATTCGCGACGCCGGCGGGCGCCACGGCGGCGCCCCCGGCGGGGCTCATGCCGCGAGATCCAGATGTTTGGTCAGGCTCAGCGCATCCAGGTCGAGCAGCAGCACCATCGATCCCTTTTCGTCGCGCGTGCCGTCCTTGGCGCGCGTGGCGATGCGGACGAGCCCGGCGATCACGCTGGTTTCCAGCGTTTCCACTTCCGGCGCGGGCTGGATTTCACCGGCGTTGATGCCGACGATGTCATTGACTTCATCGACCAGGAAGCCGGCCTGCTTGCCCATGATGTTGACCACCAGGATGCACGAGCGGGCATGCAGCACGCTCGGTTCCCAGCCCAGGCGCTCGGCCAGGCCGACGACCGGGATCACGTTGCCGCGCAGGTTGGTGACGCCCTTGATGAAGCTGGGCACGTTCGGCAGCGGGGTCGGCTCGTCCCATTCGCGGATTTCGATGAGCGCGCTCATGTCGATCCCGAAAATCTGCTTTGCGAGCGAGAAAGTGACGATCTTGCGGTCACCCGCGGTTTCTACAGTACTCATGCGGCCAGTCCTTTCGGGGTGTAGCGGGAGGGTGAAGAAACGAGCGCGTCGATGTCGAGGATCAGCGCGATCGAGCCATCGCCAAGGATGGTCGCGCCGCCCAGCCCGCGGATCGGGTGCAGGTTCTGGTCGAGGCTCTTGATCACCACTTCGCGGCGATCATCGATGGTATCGACCACCAGCCCGACCTTGCCCGAGGTTTCGCTCTCGACGATCACCACCAGCGAGTCTTCGATTGCGCGATCGTCGTTCAGGCCGAAGATTTCGGTCGCACGCTTCACGGGCAGATATTCGCCGCGCATGTCGATTACTTCGGTGTCCGGCGAGGTACGCTTCACCTGGCCCGGCTCGGGCTGGATCGTCTCCAGCACATGAGTCAGCGGCAGCACGAAGCGCTGGCCGGCAAGCCGCACGATCATGCCGTCGAGGATCGCCAGCGTCAGCGGCAGGATCATGGTGAAGGTGGTGCCTTCGCCAGGAACCGAGTGGATCTCGACGCGGCCGCCCAGGGCTTCCACATTCGAGCGAACCACGTCCATGCCCACACCGCGGCCGGAGATGTTCGAGATCTTCTCGGCAGTCGAGAAGCCCGGCGCGCAGATCAGCTGGTCGATTTCCTCGTTGGTGAGCTGGGCATCCGGATGGATGATACCCTTTTCCACTGCCTTGGCGCGTACCCGCTCGCGGTTGATGCCGCGGCCGTCGTCCTGCACGCGCACCAGGATGCGCGCACCCTTCTGCTCGGCGGAAAGACGGATCGTACCTTCGGGCGACTTGCCGGCGGCAATGCGTTCCTCGGTGCTTTCCAGGCCATGGTCGGCAGCGTTGCGGATCATGTGCGTCAGCGGATCGCCGATCTTTTCGATCACGCCCTTGTCGACTTCGGTCGTCTCACCGCTGGTCTCCAGCAGGATCTGCTTGCCTGTCTCGACCGAGAGGTCGCGCAACATGCGCGGCACGCGGCTGAAGGCCTGCCGGATCGGCTGGGCACGCAGCGACATGACATTGTCCTGGATCTGCCGGGTGAGCCGCGCCAGTTCCGGCAACTCCACGCGCTGGCGATCGGCCGGCGAAAGCCGGTCGGCCAGAATGGAGTTGCGGATCACCAGCTCGCCGACCAGGTTGAGCAGCAGGTCCAGCTTGCCCAGATCGACACGGATCGTCTGTGCTGCTTCGCCACCTGGCTTGGCAGCGGGGACATTGCCGTCAGCGGGCTTGGGCGCCGCCGGGGCAGGGTCTGCCGCCGGTGTCGGGAAGGGGGCGACATTGGCTGCAGGCGCCGGTGCGGCGGGGGCCGCAGGTGTTTCGATGGCGAAGTCTTCGACCAGCGCCGTCACCGGCACGAAGGGGATTTCGTCCTCTTCGGCAGCGGGAGCGGGCGCCGCTGCTGCCTTTTCCTCGTTGCGCGTGACTTCGATCACCGAATCCGGTGCCACGAAGTCGAAGCAGTCATTGATGTCGCCCTGGGCAACTTCGCCCGGCATGCTCAGCACCCAGGTGAAATAGCTGTCCTCGGGATCGAGGTCGCGCAGCGCCGGCAGGTCCGCCCTTTCGACGGCCTCGACCACGGCGCCAAGACCTTCGAGCTCGCGGATGGTCAGCAGCGGCTCACCGGCATTCGCCAGCGCGGCGCGCGACGGCTTGAACCGGATGGTCCAGCTGCTTGCTGCGGGCGCGGCGGCCACGGGCTCGGCGACGGCTTCGACTTCGTCGAGCGACACCAGCACGGGGCGGAAGCCGAACTCGTCCTCTTCCTCGGCCGCGACCGGGGTAGCGGGGGCAGCCGGAGTGGCGGGAGCAGGCGCGGCCGCAGCGGGCGCCGCGTCGCCATCAGGCACGCCCTTGTTGGCGAGCACCTGTTCGAGCAGGTCGAGCGCGGCCTGGTCGTTCGGGCGCGGACAATTGCCTTTCGCGGCCTCGACATGGTCGGACAGCACGTCGAACGAGCTGAGCATGACGCGGATCACGCCCGGGGTGGGCACGATCTTACCGGCGCGCACTTCGTCGAGCACATTCTCGAACTTGTGCGCGAAGGCGGTCAGGTCCGAATGGCCGAATGCGCCCGCGCCGCCCTTGATCGAGTGGATCGCTCGGAACACGCCGGCGATGGTCTCGGCGGAAAGGTCGCCCGCTTGCATTGCGGAGAGACCTTCCTCAGCGGTCGTTAGGCCCTCGGCGCATTCTTCGAAGAAGATCGCCTGGATATCGTCGAAATCGTCGCTCACGGGCAGACGCGGCGGATCGCCGCCCCCAGTTTGACGGCTTCGAACGGCTTGGTGATCCAGCCGGTCGCGCCGGCTTCACGCGCACGCGCCTTTTTCTCGTCCGAAAATTCGGTCGAAAGCACCAGGATCGGCGTGCCCTTGAATTCGGGCACGGCGCGCACCGCTTCGATCAGCTCGAAACCGTCCATCTTCGGCATGTTGATGTCGGTGATGAGCAGGTCGGGTTTCACTTCGTGCATGCGCTCCAGCCCGTGCTGCCCGTCATTGGCGCTTTCGATGCGAAAGCCCTGCGAGGTCAGCGACGTCTTCAGGAGCATGCGCATGCTCGCGGAATCATCGACGGTAAGGATGAGCTTGGTCACTGAACGTCTCCGGTTTCGATCCCGATCGCGGCCGCAAGACGACAACTGGTCACGCGATGGGTGAAGGCAGTGCTGGGGGTGAGGATGGAAAAGGGCTTGCCGGCATGTTCGGCCTCGACGCGTGCAGCCACGAGCAGCTGCAGCACGGCCTGACCGACGCTCTCGACTTGCGAGGCATCGATTTCGATCGGATCATCGCCTTCGAGCGCCTGGACGAGCCGCGTGTGCAGCTCCGTCGCAGTGACGGTGGTGCCATGGGCGGGCAGCAAAAGCACGCCGTCCATTTCGGCCTCAGGCAGTGGCAGGGGTGAGTCCATTCTTCGCCTCGTCGAGAGCAGTTTCGAGTTGCTGGAAGGTCGGCGCGAACGCAGACGGCGTCATGCGGCGTGCGATCTCGATGGCTACCTGCACCGGCTGGTTCTGGGCGTAGGCAACAATCGCGGTCTTCACGATGCTGAAGGGCTGGGAATCGGCGTCGATCGTTTCCAGCAGCTTGGATGCGAGCGGCCCCACCACGCAGTAGGAGAGGAGCACGCCCAGAAAGGTGCCGACCAGCGCGCCGCCGATCATGGCACCCAGAATTTCGGTAGGCTGATCGATCGAGCCCATGGTCTTGATGACGCCCAGCACGGCGGCGACGATGCCGATGGCGGGAAGGCCGTCGGCCATCAGCTGCAGCGAATGCTGCGGATGCGCCTCTTCGTGGTGGTGCTTCTCGATATCGGCTTCCATTGCCGATTCCAGCTGATGCGGATCCTCGAAATTCACCGTCATCATCCGCAGATAGTCGCAGATGAACTCGATCAGGTGATGGTCCTTGAGCAGCCGGGGATAGGGCTGGAACAGCGTGCTTTCCTCCGGCTTGTCGAGATGCGGCTCGATGCCGGTGGCGCCGCCCTTCTTGAAGGTGGACAGCAGCGTGAACATCAGCGTCAGCAGGTCGGTATAGTCGCTGGCTTTCCAGCGCCCCCCCTTGAACGCGCGCATCAGCCCGCCGCCGGCCTTCTTCACCGTGGCCATCGAGTTGCCGACGATAAAGGCACCCACGGCTGCGCCGCCGATCGCCATCAGTTCGTGCGGCAGCGCTTCGGCAATGATGCCGAACTTGCCGCCCGACATGATGAAGCTGCCGAACACGCATCCAAGAATGATGATGAATCCAACGGCGTTCAGCATGACGGGCTCAAAGTCTTTCCCTGGGTCTTTCCAGAATTATAGGATGGTTTCGGAACCGGAGTGCGGTTCTGGGAAACTGCTTAGGCGGCGACGCGGTCGCGCTCGCGATCCTGCCACTCGATCACCGCCAGATAATTGCGCAGCCGGTTGAGCTCGAGCGTGCTGAGCAGCGCATTATTGTGCCAGGGAACGACGATATCGGCGACGCGACTGGCCCAGGGCGCGTTCGCGTCGAACAGCACGCCCATGCCGAACACCGCCGGCACATGTGCATAGGCCAGCTTGTCGCCTGCCTCGCGGCGCTGGTCGAGGAAATCCTCCACCGCGGTCAGAACGCCGTTTCTGGGGCCGCCCTCGTGCAGCGCGAAGGCGAAATGGCCCGCACCGCGAAAGCCGTGGCCGGGCGGCAGCATCCCCGGATTGCCCAGCGTGATGCCGGCATCGAAGCTGTGCGGATGGCGATGTTCCGCCGGAATCCGGTCCGGCGCATAATACATGTCGCGGCGGCCCGTGGGCCAGCTGACGTCGTGCAGAAAGGCGAGCAGCGGCCGCCCGTCCCGCACCGCCAGCGCGTGTGCCATCTGCAACTCGTTGAATACGGTGTAGTAATTATGGTCCCCGTCGATCACCCAGGCGTCGATGCCGCCCAGCGTCGGGATCGCTTCCAGGCTGGGCAGGGGGATGTGGCGCACCTCCGGCGTGTGCGCCGCCCAGTCGAGAAATTCCTGCTTCGGCGCAGGATCGATGCTGGTCAGCGATCCGCCGGTCACGCGCGCATAGGCCGCCAGATGCTGGCTGGTGCCGCCAAATTCGGCACCGACCTCGGCAATCGAACGGACTTCCGCTGCCTGCAGCGTGGCGAGAATGATGTCCCAGAATTCGGTCATCGAATGGATCAGCAAATTGGTCACGCTTTGACTCCCGGCGCATGGACAAGCTGCTGCGCGGGCGTCGGCGCGGCGGGCTGGCGAGCGGCGATGGGGCGGAACACCAGCGCGAGCATCATCGGCCGGTCGTCGACGCGCTTGGGCGGCGGCACCATCATGAAGGAAAATTCGTTCTCGCAGTGGAACAGGTGCGGGGCGATCTGCGCCATGCCTTCCAGCGTGGGCAGCGCCTCGCGCTCGTCCTTGCCCGGCCGCTGCTGCTCGCTCAGGAAATTCTCGACCGGCATGAAGATGGCGCTTTCCACCTGCACCCAGTCGAACAGCTGGCCGAACTGGACGCCGATCGAGAAGCGGCAATCGCCGATCGGGATCGGTGCCAGATAATAGCCGTCATGCGTCGGCGTCGCGGTCACGGTGCCGGTCGACACATTGGTGCCATCGGCGACGATCAGCGGCAGCGGGATAGAGCTGTCGACGAAATCGGCATATTTGAGCGGCAGGCCGAAACGCTTGTGCGACAGTAGCGACAATTTCAGCGCCAGCCCCTCGCCGTGCAGCTCGGCGGGCAGATACATCCGCTCCGAGCCCTTCATGTAGAACAGCCCGCGCTGGCGCAGCCCGCGTTTTGCGATCGCGGGATCGAACAGCGCGACGGTGTCGTCCACGCCCAGATTGATGTCGTGTTCGAAGTCCGACACCACGGCCAGTTCGTTCGGCAGCGGCAGGTACATCAGCCGGCCCATGACCGACGCGGCCATACGCCGCCACAAGGGCAGTTCATCGACCGTGCCGCCGCGCACGCGCACAGCGGCCTGTTCGTGCTCGAAGCGGACGCAGCCTTGCTGGATGCGGTCGCGGACCTCGCTCTGGCGCGCCTTGATGCTGTTGCCCTTGCGGATCGGCGAGCCGTCGGCCTTGTAGTCGACGGTCGAGCCCTGTGCTGCGGTACAGACCTGCTCGAACACCGCGACATTGGCGCACATCGCCTCCAGCGTGTGTGCGTCATACTCCTCGCCGTCGATCAGCCCCTTCTTGTCGAAGCCGCTGCGGAACTGTTCGCGCAGCAACAGGTAGCGGCCGGCGACATGAACGTTCAGCCGGGTGCTGAGCAGCGTGTCGACATCGTTCTGGACCGATCCGTTATAGCCCAGGTCGACGAGCATCAGCGTATCGCCCGGCGCCGGCTGCACCATGGTGCGGACATGGTTGACCAGCCGATCGGCGAAGCCCTTGCTCTTCTGGATAATCTGGCGGAGCCGCTGCGGCTTGTGGATCGCGCGCAGGAACGCGGCGCCGCGGCCCTTTTCCTTCGGCACATCCTTCAGCACCAGCGCCGCTTCGTTGGGCGGCAACAGGAGCTGGCGTGTCACTGCGCGGAGATCGCTGAACAGTTCGAACTGCAGGTAGCGATCGATCGCCGCCTCGCTGGTCAGCGACGATGCGGTGGCGGTGAAGCGGCTGATCTCCACCGGGTGGCCGGGGGCAGGGTGGCCGCTCGCCTGATGGACCAGCATCGGCAACTGGCCGTCGCGCATCATGAACAGCCAGTGGACCGTGCCGCCGCGCTCTGCCTGCAGCGCGGCCGCTTCGGCCTGCAGCCAGCGTTCGAAGGCATGCAGGATCGGGCCGAGAACCGAAAAGCCAAACGCTTCGGCATCGTCGGTGATGGCAGGCTCGACTGCGGCCAGCGCGGCGCGGTGCGGCTGTTGCGCGGCGATGATGCCCGGCGTGCGCGGGTGCAGGATCGCGCTGGTCGAGGATTCCAGACGCAGCCGCTGCTCGGTCGCTTCGCTGAACTGCTTCAGATGCAGCGTCTGCACGCCGAACGGCTTTACGCCGGTCACGTCGGCATGCGGATTGTCGCCTATGTGCAGGATCTGGAAGGGCTGGGCGTCCACTTCCTTCAGCACATATTCGTACAGGCCTTCGCCCTTCGACCGGCCATAGACGGAGGAACAGAACAGCCGGTCGATCAGCGCGGCGACATCGTCGCCGGCCGCACGCGCGATCAGGGTACGCAGCTGGGCTTCGTTCAGATAGGTATCGGACACGATGATGACGCCCAGGCCGCGTCGCTTCGCCTCGCGCATCAGGTCGATGGTGGGCACGAAGCCGAAGCAATGGCGCGCCTCCGCATCCAGCTCGGCCTGAATGGCCGCTTCGACGACGGCATCGTCGCCGTGCGGGAACAGTTGGCGATAGATTTCGCCGATCGACACCTCGTTCTGCCGGCTCCGTACGGCCTTGGCAGTGCGGGCGCGCTGCTCGGCCCATTGCCGCTGCGGACAGGTGATGCCCGGCAGCGCATCGAAAATGTCGCGCGGGGCGTGCGTGTCGCGCCACAGCAGCGTGTCGAAACAGTCGAGCGAGAGCAGCTTGAGCGGACCGCGCCCATCGAGCGCGGAAGGCATCGCCTGCGGAAGGATGAAATCGGCCAATGCTTTTGTCCCTGGAATGCGCCCGCATCGTGGGACGCATGAATCTTATAGGATGGGCGCAACCCAGGGCGGCAAAATCTTCCTAGAATGGTGGAAGAGCCAAAGGAGCCAGAATGACCATCAATGCCTATCAGGCGGCCCGAAGCCGGGCCGAAACGCCGCGGCAGGCGGAATTGCGGCTGATGCGTGAAATCACGGGCGAGATGATCGCCGCGCACGAAGCGGGCCTGAAAGGCGCGCTGCTGATGCCGGCGCTCTATCGCAATCGCGAAATGTGGTCTGCCTTCGTCACCGATTGCGGTGCGCAGGGCAACGGCCTGCCGATCGAACTGCGGGCGAAGATCATTTCGCTCGGCCTTTGGGTCGACCGCTTCACCAGCGACGTCGTTGCCGGGCGCGAGCCGATCACCGACCTGATCCAGGTGAACCGCACGATCATGGAAGGCCTGGGCATCTCCGATCGCGCCGCGCCTGCGGACACTGCCGCGGCAGCCTGATCTTTTCCTCCCCAATGCCGTAAAGGGGCGCTCCGCGATGGCGGGGCGCCCCTTTTCTGTGGCCTCGGCTCGGCCTGGGGGCGCCTGTCATGCCGAAGCCGCCGGCTGCCATAGACGAGACCAACAAAAAGGGCGCGCGCCGGGAATGCCGGCACGCGCCCGATAGGATACGCTCGGTCGTCAGAAAGAGGCCCAGTCTCCATCGGCGACGCTGGCCGTTGCGACGGGCAGCGGGCGGACCGGCGAGACATAGCCGCTGGCGGCCGGCTTGGCGGGCTTCGCCGACCTGGAGGGCGCGGGGCGCGTTGCCGGGCGGGAGGAACCGGCGTCCTGGATCGAAAAGCGGGTCGCCTTTTCCTCTAGCTGGGCGACCTCGTTGGTCAGATTGCGCGCGGCGGCCGATGTTTCCTCGACCATTGCCGCATTTTGCTGGGTCGACTGGTCCATGGTGCCGATCGTCTGCGAAATCTCGCTGATAGCGCTCGACTGGGCCTTGTTGTCGCCGGCAATGGCGCCCAGCAGCTGGTGCACCTCGCCAACATCGGTGGCAATATTCGCCAAGGCGGCATCCACCTTTTCCACCATGTCGACGGCGGCGACGATGTCGCTCTGCGTCGCGGTCAACTGGTCGCGGGCACGACCGGCCTCTTCCTCGGCGCGCATCGCCAGCGCGGAGACGAGGTCGGCCACCACCGCAAAGCCGCGGCCTGCCTCGCCGGCGCGACCGGCTTCGACGGCGGCGTTCATCGCCAGAACCCGGGTCTGGAACGCAATCTTGTCCAGGCCTTCGATCACGCCGTCGATACCCTTGGCGCTTTCGGCAACGCGCGTCATGGCCTGCATGGCGTCATCGGCAATCGCGCGACCGCCCGACACGGTCTGGATCGCACCGTCGGCGCGCTCCACGGTGCGGCCGGCGGCGGCCGCGGTTGCCTTCAGCCGCTGATCCATCTGCGTGGCAGCAGCGGCGGTCTGCTCCAGCGCGGCCGCGTTCGCTTCCGTCCGGCGGGCCAGATCCTCCGACGCTGCGGCAATCTCGCCGGAGCCGGTGCGGATCGCGCCGGTCGATTCGATGACTGCCCCGATCAGTTCGCGCAGGCTGGCCAGCGCATTGTTCAGATTGTTCTTGAGTTCGGCATAAGCGGGCGGGAAATCCGCCTGGACATCGGCCATCAGGTCGCCGCGCGATACGCGGGTCAGGCTTTCGCTGAGGGCCGAAGTCACGGCGCGCTGCTCGGCTGCCTGATGCGCATCGGCCTCGGCACGCTGGGCGGCCGCGAGGCGGAATTGCTCCACGGCATTGGCGATTTCGCCCAGTTCATCCTCGCGGTCGCGGCTCGGCACCATAGCGGTCCCGCCCTGCGCCAGCAGCTTGGTCGTATCCGCGAGCTGCGCCATCGGCCGCGCAACGGTGCGGTCGATCGCCAGCCACACGCCGACCAGACCGCCCACCGTAAGGATCGACAGTGCGATCGTCATCATCAGCGCAGTCCAGGCGCTGTCCATGCCGGCCGCATTGGCTGCCTGCGAGGTTTCGCGCGACAGTTTCAGCAGCTTTTCGGTCTGTTCGATGGCGTCGTGCGAACGCTCCTTGCCTTCGCCCTTGATCAGGGCGAGCCCTGCCTTCTTGTCGGTATCCGATGCCGCGAAGATGCGATCATTGGTCTGCTGCAGTCCGCTGGCGATGGCCGACAGCTTTGCGGTTTCACCGGCAAAGGCCGGCGGGGCGACCTTGGCGAAACCGGCAATGTCATCGCGCAGCGACACAGCCGCCTTGTCGATCCGCTCCCGCAGCTTGGCGGCATCCTTCGGATCGGTGGCATTGTAATAGCTGTAAACGATGATCCGCATTTCCTTGATGTCGCTGATCACGTCGGCGAGCTTCGACATGCCGGCAACGCTGCTTTCGACATGCTGGCGCGCGATGCCGCCCAGCGCGACATTGGACGCATAGCCGTTGATCGCCTGGGCAATCACCAGCACCGAGAGAAAACCGAACGAGATTAGAAGCTTCTTGGCGAGGCGCAGGTTATTCAAAATGGCGGACATTCGCAGTTCCATTTAATGCGCGGCCGTTTCAATTCCTGGAGCCGCGGGATTACGCTGTGTGCCGTCATTATAGAGTGAAACTTGTCCCGCATTCACGTGGTAAGACTTTGTTTCCGAAGTCGTTCGCCGGCGGTTGCGCAGTATTAATACGCATTAAAGTCCCGCAGCGGCGGGTTGGCCTCCATTCGCCTCTATAAATCGAACATTCGCCTCCCCTTCGGAGTAGCTCATGTTCGAATTTGTGCAGCGCCGCCCTGTCGCGCTGGTTTTGCCTGCTCTGCTAACCGCCGCGGTTCCGGCTGCTGCGCAGGATGTTCCGAAGGTCCATCTGGAGGCCAGCACCCGTGCCCGGGTCGAGGTGATCGACGGTCAGTTCCGGCCCGGCATCGAACCCAGCACGACCTTCGTTTCCTTCCGCACGACGGCAGGCGCGAAGATAGACATTGGCGATTTCCGGCTTGCCGGCGAGATCATCGATGCCCGCGGCTATGGGGAGGGCGATCACTCGTCGGTCAAGGCGACCGAAGTGAATGCGCTGGAGCCGGTCCAGGCCTATGCCGCCTATACGCTGCACGGCGTGGCCGGTCGCGGCGATGCGCTGACCGTTACCGGCGGGCGGTTCACGATGAATCTCGGGTCGAGCCGCCTTGTCGCGCGGACCGACTTTCCGAACACGGCGCAGAGCTATCTGGGCGTGATGACCGAGTATCGGACCCGCGCCAAGGCACAGCTCACGCTGTTCTGGACGCGCCCGTTCCAGGCGCTGCCGAGCGATCTGGCCGCGATTGAGGACAATCGCGTCGAGCTGGACCGCGCGGGTGGCAACACGACCTTCTGGGGCGTGCACGGCGCCACACCCAGCCTGATGCCGAAGATCAGCCTGGACGGCTATTTCTACCGCCTGACCGAGGAAGATCGCGGCGGCCGGCTGACGCGCAACCGGCGGATCAGCACCTTTGGCGTGCGGTTGCGCCAGGCACCGGCCAAGGCGCAGTTCGACTTCGAAATAGAAGCCGCATTGCAACGGGGCACGGCGCGGGCGACGTCGGCGATGAGCGATGTTCGCGATCTGCCGGTGCATGCCGGGTTCGTGCATGCCGAAGCCGGATGGACCCTGGCTGGAGGGTGGACGCCGCGCATTTCGGCGCTGTTCGATTATGCCTCGGGCACGTCGTCGGGCAGCAATTACGATCGGTTCGATTCGCTGTTCGGCGCGCGGCGTGCCGATTGTGGCCCGGTCGCGCTGTTCGGCCCGATCGGCCTGGCCAATCTTGTCTCGCCGGGCATCCGCATCGAAGCGAAGCCGTCGAAGCGGTTCGATGTGATGGGCGCAGTACGCGATCTCTGGCTTGCAGAAGCCGGCGACAGCTTCGCCTCCACCGGCGTCCGCGACAAGACCGGCGCCTCGGGCCGGCACGCCGGCGTGCAATTCGAACTGCGCGCCCGTCGCTGGCTGCTGCCGGAAAAGTGGCGGCTGGAGCTGGGCGCGGCCTATCTCGCCAAGGGTCAGTTTCTCCATCACGCGCCGGGCAGCCCGCAGGATGGCGACACGCGCTATGTCCATTTGGACACGAGCTGGAAATTCTGAGGCAGTTTCACCGGGAAAATCTGGTTGTCCACGTAGGTACAAACCCCGGCTGGTTACGTGCACGTCAACGCTATAGCTGAGAGCAATCAACAGAACAGTCGGGACTCCTTGTGGACGCGCACGAACTGCTCATGATCCTCGTGGTCGGCGAAAGTGGCTTGCGCAGCATGCTGTCCGCTCGACTGGCGCTGGCGGGTCTGGATGTCATCACGGCCAAGCATTTCGACGATCCGCGATTGCTACGAATGGGTAGTGCCCCGCGGGTGCTGGTCACGGACCAGGGAGCAACGGCGGACTATCCGGGCGGCGTCGAAACGCTTTCCCGGGATCCGCAATGGGCGCATGTTGTCGAAATCGGCGGCGATGTGCTCGTGGAGGATGATCGGCTGGTCCGCATCCCCCGTTCGGAACCCGCTGCCACCATTACCGCGCTGGCGCGGCAATGGGGCGGCGAACGGCGAGCCTTATTTGGGGAAGAGGCCGGCGGCGAAGGCGATCCGCAACGCTTCTGACAGGCTGCGCACTTCCAGCTTCTCCATCAGGTTCGCACGATAAATTTCTACCGTACGCGGGCTGATGTCGAGTTCATAGGCGATGATCTTGTTCGATCGCCCTTCGATCAGCCCCTTCAGCACATCGGTCTCGCGTGGCGACAGCTTGCTGATCTTGGCTTCGGCCTGCGACGTGCGGGCGGCGGCCTCGCTGTCTTCCTCCAGCCGCGAAAAGGCCTGGTCGATCACCTTCATCAGGAATTCGGCCTCATAGGGCTTTTCGATGAAGTCGAGTGCGCCCGCCTTCATCGCCTGCACTGCCAGCCCGACATTGCCCTGGCCGGTCAGCACGATAGGTACGAATTTCGGCGAGCGATTGAGCGTGTCGAGCACGTCGAGCCCGCTCGATCCGGGCATATGGAAATCGAGCAGGACGACGCCGTCATCCAGCTCGTGCCGCTGTTCGAGAAAGGCGTCGCCGGAGCGATAGCCGCGCACCACCAGATCCGGCCGCACCGAAAGCAGACTGTGGAGAGAGGCGCGGACGGCATCATCGTCATCGACGATGTAAATGGTACGGGTCATGCTTCTTCACCTTCTTCCATTGCAGGGAGAGTGAAGCGGAAAGACGCTCCCCCCGAAGGGTTGTTTTCTGCGGTCAAGGTGCCGCCATGCGCTTCGATGATACGCTTGCTGATCGAAAGGCCAATGCCCATTCCGCCCCCTCCGCTTTTCGTAGTCGTAAACCGCGTGAACAGACTTTCAATAATATGAGCAGGTATTCCCGGTCCAGAGTCTGTAACGATAATCGCAATCATCTGGTCTGGCAGGGGTTCTGACGTAATGCTGATCTGGCGATCTTCGCGTCCGCTGAGTTTCATTGCCTGTATGGCATTGCGGAGTAGGTTAACAAGTACCTGCTGGACCTGAATTCGGTCGGCCAGAATAAAGGGCGCTGCCGGATCCAGCTGCACATTGATGCGCAGATTGAAATGGCCGGTGCCGACCAGCACCAGATCGACGGCATCGCGCACGGTGCGCTCGACCGATTCGACCCGCATTTCCACTTCGCCGCGGGCAACGAAACTGCGCAGGCGGCGGATGATCTCGCCGGCGCGCTGGGTCTGTTCCGATCCCAGTCGAAGCAGGTCGGTCACGCGCTCACCGGA
This sequence comes from Sphingomonas sp. DMC8, assembly GCF_056314185.1. Taxonomy (NCBI): domain Bacteria; kingdom Pseudomonadati; phylum Pseudomonadota; class Alphaproteobacteria; order Sphingomonadales; family Sphingomonadaceae; genus Sphingomonas; species Sphingomonas sp. DMC8. The sequence goes on from NZ_JBQUYV010000005.1 coordinate 259,288, forward strand.
TTCCCCGCGTTCCAGCAACATGCGGGCAGCGGCCAGGAAATTGGCCGTGGCGCTTAGCGGCTGGTTCAGTTCGTGCGCCAGATCGGCGGCCATCTCGCTCATCGCGCTCTGGCGGGAAACATGCGCGATTTCGGCGCTCAGGTCGCTCAGTCGCTGTTCGGTGGCGACGCGGTCGGAAAGATCGCGGGCAAACATCGTCAGCAGCACAAAGCCGTCGCTGCGTGCGGCGCCGATCCGCACCTCAACCGGAAAGCGCTTGCCGGTGGCGGATTCTGCGTTGCCCACAAGCACCCGCCCCACCAGGCCTTCGCCCGTTTCGATGAAATGGCGCAGCATGGCGCCGTTCTCTTCGCGGTCCTCCTGCGGTGACAATATCGCAGAATCCTGGCCGACGACTTCCTCGGCCCGGTATCCCCATAATGCTTCGGCAGCAGCGCTGAACTGCAGGATCGTGCCGTTGCCGTTGATCACGATCATCGCGTCCGGAACGGTTTCCAGCACCGTGCGCAACTGGGCCTCGCGGCGGCGCAGGGCTGCTTCGCGCTCCTCCCGCTCGGTAATGTCGAGGATCGCGCCGACAACGCGCACCATGTTGCCATCGCTGTCGTAAAAGGCGCGGGCGGAGCCTTCGACCGCGCGGGTGCTGCCGTCCGCGGCAATGATGCGGTACCGAAACGCGAATCGGTCGGCCCGCTCCGCAACCGTATTGGCCACGGTTTCGCTAACCGCCTGCTGGTCTTCCACCGGCACGCGGGTTCGCCAGGCGTCCAGGGTCGCCAACGCGCCTTGTTTCAGGCCCATGCGCTGCTCGGTGCCCGGCGACCAATCGATCCTGCCGCTGCCTATATCCCATTCGAAGATGCCGAGTTCATGCGCAGCGGTCGCTTCGGCGAGCCGTTCCTCGCTTGCCCGCAGCGCGCGCAGCGCCGAGACGCGCTCGCTGATGTCGGTGATGCTGTGGACGACCACGGGTTTCCGGCTGCTGCTGGTGACATGCATCAGCCGTTCGATGACGTGGATAGCGCGACCCCCGCGGGCCTGGGCGACCAGTTCCAGCGCCCCGTCCGCATCGGGCATGGCATAGGTGCCGCGCCAGTCGGGGCAATAGGCTCTCAGCAGGCCATAGACATTCTCGCCCAGCGCTTCCTGTTCGCTCCAGCCGAACAATTGCTGGCAGCCGAGCGACCAGTGCAGGATCTTGCCATCGGGGGCGGTGAGCACCACGGTGGCGCCGTCGAGCGCCTGGCTCATTTCCGCGCGCGCTGCCTGCTCGTTGCCGACGCGCGTCACCGCCCAGTACGCAACAATGCCGACCGTCAGGATGTTGAACAATATCAGCAAAACCTGGCCCTGACCCGGTACGAGCTTTCCGCTATGCACCACCGTCAGTTCAAAGAGTGCAGGCAGGGCAGGGACCACGATTGCCGCAGCAATCATCACGCTGGCGACGCTGGACCCGGAACGGGGCGCGCGATGGGGTTCGCTGGCGACGAAGGGGCGTTGCATCAGCAGCACGGCGGCGGCGAGCAAAATGCCGATAGCGGTGGACGGCAGCGAAATGTGCAGGATGATCGGGGTCGGACCGGGGGGGCGGGCGAGCAGCAGCACCAGCGCGGCCGAGCAGCCCAGCGCCAGCGGCACGGCCGCGATCAGGCTGCCGATGTCGCGCAGCGCCCGTATCCGACTGACCGGGGCATAGGCGGCCAAGGGCAAGACCAGGAAGTTGATGGCGGCGTTTACCCCCGGGCGGCCGGGGAAGTCATAGGGATAGGTTGCAAGAAGATCGTTGAACAGCAGCCGGTCCATGCCGGGCGCGATACCCGCCGCTACTTCGACAAGCGCCACGATCGCGAGCGTTACCGGCACCGCCCAGAGCGCGAAGGCAAGCCGTTCGCGACCGGACCAGTTCGCCAGCATGCCCGTGGCAAGGAAGACATAGCCGATCGCAGTCAGCGGCCAGACCGGATAGGGCGCGATGCCGAAGCTGCGCAGTGCGGGGATGTCGAGCACCCAGCCTGCCAGCGCGACAAGCCCGCATAGCAGGCCGATCACGACAAGCAGCCGCGCCATCCCGGCAATATTGTGCGATGAGTGCCCGCTCATCGCATCGGAAGGTTCGTACACACGCAATCCACCTGCCCCTGCACAGGTCGAAGCCGAGGCCGCGGCCACAAGCTTGGTTAGCATCTGCGATATCGATGTAAAAGGCCAGAGACTACCGTAGTTTTACCAGCCGTTCTGGTTGTTCCGGATTCCCGGCAGCCCATGCGACTGCTTGCCAAAGCAATGACTTCCCGCGATCACTTGCGCAACATGGGGTTTCCGGGGAAGGAGTCGCGCTTGAAACGAACGGTGGCAATGGTTGCCGTGTGCCTCGCATTGGTGGGGTGTGCAGGCGAAAATGGCGGCAAGGCGCAGACTGCCTCGAAAGGGTCCACCGCCAAGGGGCCGGGGGCGGGCAAGGGCTATAATCACGATCCCTATCCCTCCACCTATCGCCCCTATCCGGGCGTGCCGACGCTGCTCACCAATGTGACCGTGCTCGATGGCGAGGGCGGACGGATCGACAAGGGCGCGGTGCTGTTCCGCGACGGCAAGATCGTCGCTATCGGCCAGAACCTTGCCGCCGAGCCCGGCGTGACGGTGATCGACGGGCAGGGCAAATATGTCACCCCTGGCGTGATCGACATCCACAGCCATCTGGGCGACTATCCTTCGCCGGGCGTGGAGGCCAATTCGGACGGCAACGAGGCGACTTCGCCGGTCACGCCCGATGTCTGGGCCGAACATAGCGTTTGGCCGCAAGACCCTGGCTTCGGCCGCGCGCTGGCCAATGGCGGCGTCACCACGCTGCAGATCCTGCCGGGATCGGCCAATCTGTTCGGCGGCCGCTCGGTCGTGATCAAGAACGTCTATGCCCGCACCGTGCAGGGGATGAAGTTCCCCGGCGCGCCCTATGGCCTCAAGATGGCGTGTGGCGAAAATCCCAAGCGCGTCTATGGCGGCCGCGGCGGCAAGCCTTCGACCCGGATGGGCAATATCGCCGTCGATCGCGAAACCTGGGCCCGCGCGGTCGAGTATAAGCGCCGCTGGGACAAATATGAGAAGGAAGGCGGCGATCCGCCCGGCCGCGACATCGCGATGGACACGCTGCGCGGTGTGCTCGAAGGCGAAATTCTGGTGCAGAACCACTGCTACCGCGCCGATGAAATGGCCATCGTGATGGATATGGCCAAGGAGTTCGGCTACCACGTCTCTGCATTTCACCACGCGGTGGAAGCCTACAAGATCGCCGATCTGCTGAAGGCCAACCAGACCTGCGCCGCTGTCTGGGCCGACTGGTATGGCTTCAAGATGGAAGCCTATGACGCGGTGCCCGAAAATCTCGCGCTGCTGGAAAAGGCTGGCGCGTGCGGGATGATCCATTCCGATGACGAGAACGGCATCCAGCGGCTGAACCAGGAAGTCGCCAAGGCGCGTGCCGCGGGCCTGCGTTCTGGCATCGACATATCGGAGGCGACGGCCTGGAAATGGCTGTCGATCAACCCGGCAAAGGCGCTGGGCATCGCCGACAAGACCGGCAGCCTGAAGCCCGGCAAGATGGCGGATGTGGTGCTGTGGAACGGCAATCCGTTCAGCGTCTATACGCGGCCGGAAATGGTGTGGGTCGACGGGGCGCTGCTCTATGATGCCAAGGACCCCAAGCGCCGCCCGGTTTCCGATTTCGAGCTCGGCCAGCCGGGCGAGGGGGATGTGAAGTGATGAAGACCCTGCTTCTCGCTGCCGCGGCCTGCGCGGCGCTTGCAACCCCTGCGATGGCGCAGGACGTGGCGATTACCAATGCGAAGCTGGTGATCGGCGACGGCTCGGCCCCGGTCGAGGGTGGTACGGTAGTAGTGCGTGGCGGCAAGGTGGTCGCCGCCGGTCGCGGCGTCGCGGTGCCTGCGGGCCTGCCCGTGGTCGATGCCGGCGGGCGCTATGTCACGCCGGGAATCTTCGCCGGTTTCACCCGGCTGGGGATTGTCGAAGTCGATGGCGTCTCCCAGACCAATGACGCTTCGGCCGGCGGATCGCCGTTCAACGCCGCGCTCGACGTGGCGCCGTCGGTCAACCCGCGGACCAGCACGCTCGCGATCAACCGGTTCGAGGGCATCACCCGCGCCGTCGTCGCGCCCGAAGTCAGCAAGGGCTCGGTCTTTGCGGGGCAGGGCGCGGTGATCGATCTGGGCACCGACATGAACGGGGTCGCGCGGCCGCGCGCCTTCCAGTTCATGGAATATGGCGAAAATGGCGGTCAGGCCGCAGGCGGCAGTCGGTCGGCCGCCCATGCGCTGATCCGCAACGCCTTTGCCGAGGTCCGGGACTATATCCGCAACCCGGCCAGCTTCGCCGGGCGCGGCAAGGACGCGCTGCTCACCCGCGCCGATGCCGAGGCGCTGGCGCCGGTGGTGCAGGGCAAGGTGCCGCTGCTCGTTCATGTCGAGCGCGCGTCGGACATTCTGGTGCTGCTTCAGCTCAAGCGCGAGACGCCGGGGCTGAAGCTGGTGCTGGTCGGCGCGACCGAAGGCTGGACGGTGGCGAAGGACATCGCCGCCGCCGGGGTGCCGGTGATCGCCACCGCGCTCAACGATCTGCCCGCCTCGTTCGAGCAGCTCGCCGCCACCCAGTCGAATGTCGGCCGGATGCAGGCTGCGGGGGTTACGGTGGCGATCGGCACGATCAACCAGGACGATGCGCGTCAGGCGCGCTGGGAAAAGCAGTTCGCCGGCAATCTGGTCGCGCTCACCCGCGTACCGGGGGCGACCGGGCTCGACTGGAATGCGGCGTTTGCGGCGATCAGCGCGAAGCCGGCCGAAGTGCTGGGGATGGGCGATGCCTTTGGATCGCTGCGGCCGGGTCGCGCCGGCGACGTGGTAATCTGGGACGGCGATCCGCTGGAGGTCGGCACCGTGGCGGTGAAGCTGTTCATCGACGGCGTCGAACAGCCGCTGACCAGCCGCCAGTCGCGCCTGCGCGATCGCTATGCGCAGCCCGAGGAAGGGGCGCTGCCCAAGGCGTATCAGCGCTGAGCGGGCTTCGATACGGAACCTTCACGATGGCGCGGATTTGGGCGCCATGATGGGACGAACCCGGCGCGGCGGTGCCGCGCGGGCCATTCGGGAGAGCAAGACATGACGATGCGGATGATCCTTCCGGCGCTTGCCGTGCTGGCGCTGGCGGGGTGTAACGGGCAGCAGACGGCGTCTCCCGCCGGGAATGACGACAGCGCCGAAGCGAATGCGGTGGTCGACAATGGCGAGGCCGGCAACAACGTCGCGGCGCAGGTCGTGGCGATGAGCGAGCGGATGCGCAACGTCGTCTTCATCCGCGCGATCCGGGATGCCAATCTGCCCTGCGAGCATGTCGACAGCTCGGAGCGTCTGCCGGACCAGAACGGCCTTCCCCTGTGGCGCGCCAACTGCAAGCCAACCGGCAGCCACATGATCACCATCACGCCCGACGGCACCGCGAAGATCATCAGCCGCAGCGACGATCGCTAGGCTTGGGGGCGTCGAAGCCGCTTCCCGTCGCGGGGAGGGGCTTTGCCGTTGCCGTGCCTGCCGCTAAGCCTGCCCGCGATGGATGCCGGCATGCCCGATCGCGACCCCGCGGCTACCGCGCCGCGCCTCAGCCTGGCAGGCGCGCTGATGCGGGGGCTGCGTGCGCCGCCCGCTGGCATGGCGACGCGGCGCAGCGGGATCGCGCTCGCCTTGCTGATCCTCGCCGGGCCGTTGTTGACGCTGACCGGTGCGACGCTGCTGGCCATGCGGGCAGAGGATGATGCTGCCCGGCTGCGCGACCGGCTCGCCCCGGCGCGCTCGGCGCTTCAGGCGCAGGAAAGTGCGCGGGCAATGCTGGGCGCCGTGGCGGCGCGGGCGACCCTGGGCGCTACGCTGGAGGCACTGGCCGGCGTCTTGCCGCCCGGCGCCAGCCTGACCCGTGCCGAACGCGATGGGCGCGGCCGGCTGGCCCTGGATATTCTGACGAACGATCCCGACGCCCTGCGCGCCGCGCTGCGCCGTTCGGAGCAACTTGCGGCACTCCGCGATGTGGCCGAGCGGCAGGGCGACAGCGGCATGCTGGTAACGCTGCGCGAGGGGCAATGATTGCGCGCCGACCCTTGCTTGCCGGGCTCGGCCTGGGGCTGCTTGCCGCTGGGCCGCTGCTCCCGCTGATGTTTTCCGCGCTCGACCGGCTGGCGGCGGCGCGCGCCACGCGCGACGCGCTGGCAGCCTCGGTGGCGAGCCCGGCAAGGGCAACGCCGCTGGTTGCGGGCGCGGCGCGGATCGATGCGCCTGATGCGGCGCGTGCGCAGGCACAGCTTCTCGCGCGGGTGCAGCAGCTTGCCCGGCGCGGCGGCGTGCTGGTGGAACGTGCGACGCCGGTTGTCGCGCCGGAGGGGCTGGCGGTGCTGCGCATTCGCCTGTCCGGCCCCGAAAAGGCCGTGGTGGCGCTGGCCGATACGCTGGAGCGCGAGGCGCCGCTGCTGCGCTTCCTGCGCTGGCGGATCGAGCCGGTGGCGGGAGGCGTGCGGCTGAGCGGCGATCTGGCGGGGGCGTGGCGATGAGGGCCGCACGCCTGGCGCTGGTCGCGGCCGGGGTGGCGGCAATCGGCATGCCGTTGCTGCTGCTCCTGCCGCATCAAGTGAATCGCCGTGCGGTGACTTCGGCGCGCCCGGTACCGATCGCGCCGGTCGCCCCGGCGCCGCTAGCGCGCGTCTGGGAACGGCCGCTGTTCGCTGCTTCCCAAGGGGAGGCGCTGCCTGCCGACGCCCCGCAATTGCTCGGCATCGCCGGACGGCTGGGCAGCGACGCGGTGGCGCTGGTCCGCACCGGCGATGGCCGGACGCGCAGCATCGCGGTGGGCGACAGTGTCGATGGCTGGCGGCTGGAATCGCTCGCCATCGATGCGGCGCTCTTCACCCGCGGCGGCCAGCGCGCGCGGGTGCCGTTGCCGGCCGATCAGTAGATCCCGTCGATTTCCACCTTCAGCCGCGCCGGGGGCGGAGCCAGCAACAGGCTGTTGCGCCGGTTATTCTCCGCCTCATCGGCGCGCAGCCGCGCATAGCGATCCTTCGCCGCCGCGCTCGCGTCGGCGCCGTCGCGCAGGATGGTCGGCTTCAGGAAGATGAAGAGCGTGCGCTTCTGATGCTGTTCGCGCCGGCTCTTGAACAATTCCCCGACGATCGGAATGCTGCCCAGCACCGGCACCTGCTGGCGCGTGTCCGTATAGTCGTCGCTGGTGAGGCCGCCGAGGACGATGGTGTCGCCATTATCGGCCAGCACGGTGGTGTTGATCGCGCGCTTGTTGGTGATGATGTCCGACGCCTGCGACACCGTGGTGCTGGCGATGGAGGATGCCTCCTGGTTCACCTGCAGGCGGATGGTGTCGCCGGCGTTGACCCGCGGCAGCACGCGCAGGGTGATGCCCACGTCCTTGCGCTCGATGGTGGTATAGGGCGTGGTCGAGCTGGAGCTGGTCAGGATCGAGCCGGTGACGAACGGCACATTCTGGCCTGCGATGAATTCGCCCGGCACATTGTCCAGCACCGTGATCTGCGGCGTGGACAGTAGATTGGCCTTGCTGGAGGTGCCGAGCGCCTGCACCAGAATCGAGAAATTGTCGCCGATCTTGAAGTTGCCGGTGGCGCCGGTGGCGCCCGTGCCGAGCAGCGCGCCGGCGGGTACGCCCAGCGTCGACAGGATCGCGCCCAGCGAGGTGCCGCCGGCATTGAACGACGTGGCGGCGCCCGTCACCTTGTTCAGCACCGCCCCGCTGGTGCCGAGCTGTACCGCCAGCGCTTCGGCATCGTCGCCGGTGATTTCGGCGATGGCGGCTTCGATCAGCACCTGCGGGCGGCGCACGTCGAGATCGGTGATCAGCGGCTCGATAGAGGCGATTGCCTTGGGCGCGCCGCGCACGACGATGGCGTTCAGCTCGGGCGCTGGCTGTACCGTCAGATCGGGCGTGGAAAAGCCCTTGGGCGTCGGCGCTGTCATCGACTGCATCACCGGCGTGGTCGCGCTGGTGGCGGCCTGAACCCCGCTACTCTGCAGCTGGGGCGTGCCGGTCGTGCCTGAGGCGCTGCTTTGCGAGGCGAGCCGGGCAAAGGGATTGACGGTGCTGGGCGCCAGGCTCTTCGCCACGGGATTGTCGGTGCTTTCGCCCAGCCCCAGCACGCCGCGCAGCACATCGGTGACGGTTTCGGCATCGGCATAGTTCAGCCGGAACATGCGCGTGATCGGCGTCGCGCCGCCCGGCTGGTCGAGCGAGGCGATGATGCGCCGGGCATCGGCAACCGATGCGGGGGTGCCGCGCACGATCACCGTGTTGCTGCGTTCGTCTGCGGCGACGCGGGTGCCGCCGCCGCTCTGGTCGGCCAGCACATTCTGCAACGCCTGGGCGACATCGGCGGCATTGCCGTTCTTCAGCGTGACCGTGGCGAAGCTGGCGCCGCCGCCGCTGTCGAGCTGGCGGACGATCGCCTCCACCCGGCGGACATTGTCGGCATAGTCGGTGATGACGACGGCATTGGGGCTGGTGAGCGGTTCGACGCTGCCGAAGCTGGCCACCAGCGGGCGGGCGACGCGCGCGGCATCGGCAGAGGGCACGTTGGCCAGCCGCACCATCCGCGTCACCAGTTCCTGCCCGGCGGCACCCCGGCTCGGCACGCCGCCGTCGCGCACCGCATTGGCGGCGGGCACGATCCGCCACGCCCGGCCGGACCGCACCGCGGCAAAGCCGTTGGCGCGCAGCACCGACTGGAACAGCTCCCACACGCCCGCCGGCGTCAGCGGGCTGGACGAGGTAACCGTCACCACACCCTTCACGGCAGGGTCGAGGATCAGCGTGCGGCCGGTGATGCGCGAAATCTGGTCGGCGACATCGGCAATATCGACGCCGCGCATGTTGATGACGATGTCGGCGGCATCCTGCGTCGGGGCAGCCGTCTGGGCGGCGACCAGCGCGGGTTCCAGCACCATCGGCGCCAACGCGAAACAGGCCAGGGCGGAGCGAATCGTCACGATGTTTCTCTCTAGCGGAGCGGCACGGTAAGCGTCATCGGCTTGCCGTTGCGAAGGATCTGAAGCTGCACGCTGCCGCTCTGTTGGGCGGCGGCGAAGGCGGCATTGGCGGCCTGGCTGTCGGTGGTCGGCACGCCGTTGATGGTCGTGATCAGGTCGCCGGGTTGCATGCCCGGCGGCCCGCCATTGCCGATGCGCAGGCCATCGCCGGTCTGCACCGCGCCGATCTTTTCCAGCACCGCCGCCGTGTTGCCCGGCAGCGCAGCCGGGCGCGGCGCGGGGCCGGGGGCCATCGGGCCGGCATTGGGTTGCGCGGCGGCGGCCTGGCGCTGCTCGGGCGTCAGGCGGGGGTCGGGAAAGGCGAGGAATTCGCTGCGGCCGCCGTTCAGCAGCAGCACGCGATCGTGCTGGACCGACTGGACGGTCGCGCCATTCACCGCGTCGCCGACATGAAAGGGTTTGGCCGGCTGCCCCCCCACCGCAATGAACGCCGTGGAAAGCGTCGGCGGCACCGCGGCCACCACGCCCTTCAGCTCCAGCGGCAGCGCGGTCGGCTGTGGTGCGTCTGTCTGCACGGACTTGCCGAACGGCGCGAGTGCGATCACCGGCGCCATGTCCGGCGCGGCGGTGGCGCCATTGTGGCGGCCGGGGACGACGATCGCGCCGGTGCCGGCATGGCCGGCAATCCGCCAGGTCAGTCCGGCCAGCGCGACGGCAACCGAAATCACCACCGCGCCCGTCAACAGATCGAGCACCGTACGGGTCTGGCGGGGGGAGAGGCGCAGTCCGGTCATCCCTTGCGTCCGTCCACGAACCCGTCGAGCGATGCAAGCGGTGTCTTCTCGCCCGCCGCAAAGACATCGATCCGGATTCGTTCTATTTCCGGGTCGTCAGTGCCCCGGCGACTGACCGAGACGCGCCATGCCTGGCCCATCATCTCCACCGTTTCGGCAGGGGGGATGCCGCTTTCCAGCTCGGCGAGCCGGTTCTCCGCCACCCACATCGCCGCCGCGCGCCGCTCGAGCCCGCGGGTGGAATCGATATGTGCCTCGACCGTGCGCATCAGCCCCACGGTCGCAATGGCGAGCACCGCCAGCGCCACCAGCGCTTCGATGAGCGAGAAACCCTCGCTGGCGGGGGAGGGGGGTATGGTTCTTTCGCCCCCCTCCCTGCTTGCAGGGAGGGGCCGGGGGTGGGTGCGAGGGCGCAGCCCGAGCGTTGCGGCCTGCCACAAAGGCATCGGCCGGGGCATCGAGCCCCGCCCGATGCCGGACACACCCCTAACCCCTCCCTTGCAGGGAGGGGAACCGATGGGGCCAGGCAATGTCTGGTCAATTGCTATCGTCTGGCTTGCACCCACGCGACTCAACCGATCCGCCCTCATGACCGTGGCATCGGCGCGGCGCTGGCGGTCATGCCGTCATAGGTGACGCGCCAGCGCTGGCTGCCGGATTCGAGGATGGCGGCAAGCGGCTTGCCGGCGCCATCGACGCCCAGCACCACCGGCGGTTGGGTATCGATCGTCATCGCCATCGCGTCGGGCAGGCGGTGATAGCCGAATACGCGATCATCTGCTGCCAGCGGCGCGCCGGTGCCGGGCACGGTGGCAAAGCTATAGCCATGCTTGTCCACCAGAAAGGCGATCCGCCGGTCCCCCAGCATCGCCGCGTCGGCCGCTGCCTGCAGCCGACTGGCTAGGCGGCGCGCCTCGGTTTCGGCGCTGGGCCGGCGCGTGGCGGCGCCGATCCCCAGCGTAACGGCGCCCGCCGTAACGCCGATGATCGCCAGCACCACCAGCATCTCGATCAGTGTCAGCCCGGTTTCGGAGGACCGGCGCGCAGTGCGGACGGGCCCCCCCATGGCGATCATCCCTTGCCGTCGATATCGGCGTTCACGCCCTCGCCGCCGGGCTTGCCGTCCTTGCCGAGCGAGCGGATGGTGAAGCTGGTGCCGTCCGACTGATATTCATAGGGCTTGCCCCAGGCATCAAGCGGCGGCGCCGAGAGATAGCCGCCCTGTGCCCAGTTGGTCGGCACCGGCGGGGTGGCCGGCTTTTCGACCAGCGCCTTCAGCCCCTGGTCGGTGGTGGGATACTGGCCATTGTCGAGCCGGTACATTTTCAGCGCGCCCTGGATGCTGGAAATATTTCCCTTGGTCGTCGTGGCGCGGGCCTCGTCCGGCCGGTTGATGACGTTCACGGTGATCAGCGTTGCAACCACGCCGATGATCACCAGCACGATCAGCATTTCGATCAGCGTCAGCCCGGTTTCCTGCTCGCCGACGGGGCGGAGCTTGCGCACGGGGCGCTGCGGTGCGATGTCACTAAACTGTTCCAAAACTATGCGCATCCCCGCCCCATGCGTCCGACCCATGAAGCTACCATGACAAGCGGTGCCCCAGTACCAAAGCTACCGCAGCCGCACGCCGGGGGTGTGTGGACGCTGGCGGGCGACCGCCTGATCATAGCCGACGCAGAGGGGGCCGCAACCATCCTCGTGCCGACCGAGCGGGTGCGGATGCTGGCAATGGATTTGCCGCTGCCCAATCGCGCGCGGCGGCTGGCGGCCTTGCCCTTCGCCGTCGAAGACCATGTCGCCGAGCCGCTGGAAATGCTGCATCTCGCGCTCGGTGCGTCCGTCGCGGCCAGCGGCCATCCGCATCGCTATCTGGCCGGCATCGTCCAGCAATCGGTGATGGCGCAGTGGGTAGCGCTGGCGGAGGCGCAGGGACTGCATGGCGCGGCGATGGTGCCCGACGCCCTGCTGTTGCCCCGCCCGGTGGAGGGCTGGACGGTTTCGGTGCGCGATGGGCGGGCGCTGGTGCTCGCTGCCGACGGTACCGGCTTTGCCGTGCCGGCTGCCGTGCTGCGTGCCGCATGGGAAGCGGCCGGGCGGCCGTCTGTCCAGAACCAGGGCGAGCCGCTGCCCGAAGAGATGCAGGCCGTGCCGGTCGTGCCCGATTCCGTCTCCGCAGCGGCCCGCGCGGCAATGGCGGCGGACCTGCTCGATCTGCGTCAGGGCGCTTTCGCGCCGCCGCGCGCGACGATCGGCAAGAACTGGAACCGTTTCGGTTGGATCGTCGGAATCGGCGTTGCTGCGCATGTGCTGATTGCCGGCGCCGATCTGGTGGCGCTGCGCGTGATTGCCGATCGCCGCGCACAGGAGGTACGCACGCTGGCTGCTACGGCGGCGCCGGGGGCGGATGTGTCCGGTGATCTGCGTGGGACGCTTGCCGATCTGTTGCCCGCCGGCGGCGGCGGCGCGCCCGACCGCTTCCTGCCGCTGCTCGCGCGCGTTTCGGCTGCGCTGGGGCCGCTCGGCTCGGGCATTGCCGTGCGGACCCTGGGCTATGAAGGCAGCGTGCTCACGCTCGATCTGGCGCCCGGCGAGCCCGGCCTTGCCGGCAAGATCGACGCCGCCCTGCGTGCCGCCCGCGTGCGCGGACGCGCCGTTGTCGCGCCCGACGGCGCGATCCGTGTTACGGCGAGTGCGGTATGAGGAACGTGATCCGCAACCAGTTGCCGACGCTTGATGCCGGCCTGACGCACCTTGGCACATGGTGGCAGGGCCGTCCGCCGCGCGAGCGGACGCTGCTGGCGGTGCTCGCGCTGCTGCTCGGCGGCGTGCTGCTCGTCTATGCTGTCGTGAAGCCGATCCAGGATGCGCGTGCCGCCGCGCTGGCGGATATTCGCAGCTATGAGGTGCTCGCCGCGCGCATCCGCGCCGCCGGTCCTTTGGGTGCGGCACGGTCGCCGCGTCGCGCCGGGCCGCCGGCGGTACAGGCCAGCCAGTCTGCCGCCGCGATGGGCCTTGGCATCACCACCGCACCGCTGCCGGGCGGGGTGCGCGCGACGGTGGCGGATGCCAGCTATGACACGATCGTCGCCTGGCTGGCGGACGTGACGCGCAGCAGCGATTTGCGCGTGCAGCGTGTCACCTTGCAGCGACTTGGTGTGCCCGGCCATGTCTCGGCGGTGGTGGAGCTGGTGCAGTGATCGACCTCGATACGCCCGCGCTTCCTTATGGCTTTGCCCGTCGCCACGGCGTGCTGCTGCGCGGCACGCCCGAGGGCGTCGAGTGCCTCCATCGTGCCGATGCCGGGCTGGACGGCCTGCTCGAAGTGCAGAGGCTGGCGCCGGGCGCGCGGTTCGTGCGGCTGGACGGCGCCGCTTTCGACAGCGCGCTGGGCGAAGCCTATGGCGGGGCAGGCGGCGCTGCTGCAGACATCGACCTGGGCGGCATGGATCTGGCGGCGCTGGCCGACAGCGCGGCGAGCGTCGACGATCTGCTCGATACCCGCGACGATGCGCCGGTCATTCGCCTGATCAACGCGCTGCTGCTGGAAGCGGTGAAGGAAGGCGCGTCGGACGTGCATGTCGAGACGCAGGAAAAGCGGCTGGTCGTGCGGTTCCGCATCGATGGCGTGCTGCGCGACATGCTGGAGCCGCCGCGCGCGCTGGCGCCGCTGCTGGTCAGCCGCATCAAGGTGATGGCGAAGCTGGACATCGCCGAACGCCGCGTGCCGCAGGACGGGCGGGTGACGCTGCGGATCGGCGGGCACGATGTCGATGCCCGCGTCTCCACCATCCCCACCCAGCATGGCGAGCGGGTGGTGCTCCGCCTGCTGGAGAAGGGATCGCTGAAGCTCGACCTGTCGGGCCTGGGCATGAGCGCGCGCGACGAGGAAGTGTTCGGCCGGCTGCTCGAACGGCCGCACGGCATATTGCTCGTCACCGGGCCGACCGGCTCGGGCAAGACGACGACGCTCTATACCGCGCTCACCCGGCTCAACGACCGCAAGCGCAACGTGATGACGGTCGAAGACCCGATCGAATATGAGCTGCCGGGCGTGGCGCAAACCCAGGTCAACCCGCGCACCGATATGACCTTCGCGCGCGGGCTGCGGGCGATCCTGCGCCAGGATCCCGACGTCATCATGGTCGGCGAGATCCGCGACCAGGAGACAGCGCAGGTGGCGGTGCGCTCGGCGATGACCGGGCATTTCGTGCTGTCGACGCTGCACACCAACAGTGCGGTCGGCTCTGTCACGCGGCTGATCGACATGGGGGTGGAGCGGTATCTGCTGGCGCCCATGGTGGTCGGGCTGTGCGCCCAGCGGCTGGTGCGTCGCCTGTGCACGCATTGCCGGCGCGAGGATGTGGCGACCGACGCGGATTCGGCGCTGCTCGGCGGGGCGATCAAGCCGGGCAAGAAGCTGTGGCGCGCGGTCGGCTGTGACCAGTGCCATGGCGAAGGCTATCGCGGGCGCGCGGCGCTGTACGAAGTGGTGGCAGTCGACGACGCCATGCAGAAGCTGATCCACGACGGCGCGAGCGAGGCTGAGCTGGAACGCCACGCCCGCAAGCAGAATCCCAGCCTGCTCGACGACGGCCTTGCGAAGCTGAAGGCAGGGTTGACGACCGTGGAGGAAATCGCCCGGGTCGTGAGGGACGAGGCGTGAGGGGGAGCGCAGGCTGCAGCGTTTGGCAGGGAGGCATCTGAATGCCCGCCTATGCCTATCGCGCGGCAGACCGCACCGGCGCCGCCCGGCGGGGCGTGCTCGAAGCGTCCAGCCCCGCCGCCGCCCGCGCGCTGCTGCGCGAGCAGGCGCTGCTGCCGCTGTCGGTCGAGCCTGCAGCGGAGCGGGGGCGGCGCTTCGGCGCGATCACGCTGCCGCGCATCGGCAAGGGCGGAATAAGCGCCCGCGCGCTGGCGACCCTGACCCGGCAGATCGCCACTCTCGTCGGCTCCGACATCGCGGTTGAAGAGGCGCTGCGGCTGGTCGCCACCCAGTCCGAGCAGGCGGCGGTCAGTTCGTTGCTGCTCGATGTGCGCGGCGCGATTCTCGACGGGCGCAGCTTCGCCGCCGCATTGGCCCAGCACCCGCGCGCCTTCCCCGAATTCTACCGCGCGTCCGTCGCTGCCGGTGAGGCGTCCGGCAAGCTGCCGGATGTGCTCGGCCACCTCGCCGATTTCGTCGAGAACCGCCAGGCCAATGGCCAGAAGCTGCAGCTTGCCTTGCTCTATCCGGCGCTGCTCGCGGTGGTGTCGTTCGGCATGATGGTCATGCTGATGGTCTATGTCGTGCCGGATATCGTGAAGGTGTTCGTGTCGCGCGGCGCCGATCTGCCGCTGCTGACGCGCGCGCTGATCGCGCTCAGTGCCTTTCTGCAATATTTCGGTCTCTATCTGCTGATCGCGATCGGCCTGGGGCTGGTGGGGTTCGGGCGCTGGCTGCGCGTGCCTGCCAACCGGCTGCGCGTGCACCGTTTCTTTGCCGAACGCCGCCCGTTCCGCCGCTTCAGCCGGCAGATGAATGCCGCGCGTTTCGCCGGCAGCCTCGCGACCTTGGTGGGCAGCGCGGTGCCGCTGGTCGAGGCGCTGCACGCTGCGGCGGCTGTCACGCCCAACCTCTATGTCCGCGAAAAGGCGCTGTCGGTGGCCGCGCGCGTCCGCGAGGGCATCAGCCTCCGCGCCGCGATGCAGGAGGCGGAGGTGTTCCCCTCGATGCTGGTGGCGATCGTCGCTTCCGGCGAAAGCTCGGGCCGGCTGGCACCTGCGCTGGGCCGCGCCTCGGGCGAATTGCAACGTGAACTCGATGCGCTGGTCGCCACGCTCGTCGCGCTGGTCGAGCCGTTGGTGCTGCTGGTGATGGGCGGTCTGGTGCTGTTGATGGTGCTGGCGATCCTGCTGCCGATCATCAACCTCAACAACCTGGTGGGGATTTAGGCCTTCGCCTCACATCTTCCCCTGAAACCGCGCGCCGCCGGGCAGGCCGATAAACGGCAGCGCAGTGGCGCCGTCCCGCGTGACGCCCAGGTCGAGCAGACCATCTTCGCTGAGCGTCGCATCGAGCAGCACCTGCCGCCGCTGCGTCGCCGGGACTAGCCGGAAGGCGGTGCGCGCGCCGACATGCTCGGCGGTCAGCAGCAGCGCCGGCACCGCCACCGCCGGCCCGGCGGGTTTGGTCTGGCAACTGCCGGGATCGGTCGTCACCTTGCCGTCCAGCATCTCGCTGCCGCCGCCGATCGCGATTCGTGGCATTTCCACCTGCATCGCGAAGCTGCAGGTGAAGGGCAGGTTCGGCTGAATCGCCTGCAACAGGCTGGAATCGGCGGCGCCGCTCACATGGTCGAGCACCATGCGGCCACCGGCATGCAGCAGCGCCTGCCCGCCCAGATTGGTATCGGGGCCGGTTGCCTTCCAGTCGGTAGCCAGGCCCAGGCTGGTCAGCGATCGCAGCGGCGCCACCTGCCATTCCAGCGTGCTGCCGCCGGCCAGCCCGACCTGACCGTGCCACAGCGTGCCTGCCACGCCGGTGCGCCACGGCGCCTCACGCACCAGCACGCTTGCCGGCAGCATCGCCAGCATCGCCAGCGCATAGGCCCCTATGCCCAGCAGGACGAAGACGATAAGACGCCGGCGTGCCCCATTCGCTGAATCCGGAGTTGGCCATGGATCGCCGGTCGCTGTTGCGGTTGCTGCAGTCGGGCCTGGTCGCGTCCGCGGCATCGGTCTCGCTTCCCTCGTTCGCATGGGCGGGCGCCAAAAAGGACAAGCGCCCTGTCGCTCTCTTGCTTCCGCTCACCGGTGCGCGAGCGGAACTGGGGCGTAGCATGCGGCAGGCCGCGTTGCTCGCGGAAAACGCAGAGTTCGTGCTGAGTTTCGATACCGCCGGCAGTGCCGATGGCGCCGCCCGCGCTGCCGGCGAGGCGCTGCGTCACCACCCGGCGATGATCCTGGGGCCGCTGAGCGCCACCGAAGTGCCGGCAGTGGGCAGCAGCGTCGCAGGGCGTGTGCCGGTGATCGCGTTCAGCAATGATTCGGTGCTGCGCCAGCCGGGTGTCTGGATTTTCGGCATCACTGCCGGGCAGGTGACGAGTGCGATCCTGCGTTATGCTCGCACGCGCGGGGTAAAGTCCGTGGTGATGGTCGACGACGGATCGCCCTGGAGCGCCGCCGCCAGCCTGGCTGCGGGCCGGATGGAAAGCGAACTCGGCCTGCGGCTGCGCGTGTTGCAGGTGAAGCAGGGCCAGCCGGTGCCCGATGCGGGCGAGGCGCCCGATGCCGTGCTGTTGCCGGGCAGCGGCGAAGGGGTGCTGGCCGCGGCGCGCGCGCTGAAAGACAGCGGCGTGCAGTTGCTGGGCACCGTGCAGGGTCTGGACCACCGCCCCGAAGCGCTGGAGGCACTGGACGGCGCCTGGCTCGCCAGCCCCGATCCGGCCGCGTTCGACCAGTTCGCCAGCGCCTATTCGGCGCGCAACGGCGGCGATCCCGGCACGATCACCGCGCTGGCCTATGATGCGGCCGGAATCGTCAACACGCTGCGCGGTGCGGATGCGCTGAACATGCAGGGTCTGCTCGATGCGCGCGGGTTCCATGGCGTCACCGGCCCGGTGCGGTTCCGTACCGACGGATCGGTCGCGCGGGACTTCGCAATCCTGCGCGCCAGCCGGAGCGGCTATGAAGCCGTGGCGGTGAGTTCGGGATCGTGAAGCGGGCGGGCGGGGCCGGCGAGTCCGGCTTCACGCTGATCGAACTGATGATTTCGCTTGGGCTGTTCGCGCTGATCGCCGTGGCGGGGCTGGCGCTGGTCGACGGCATTCTGAACGTCAACCGCCGCACCGAAGGCCGGCTCGATCGGCTCGCCACGCTGCAGCGGACGATGTTCGTGCTGGCGAGCGATCTCGATCAGATCGCCGGCGGCGCCGTGGAGGGCAAGGGTGACCGGCTGCGCTTTTCGCGGGCGATGCCGGGGGTAGGCGGCAAGGCGATACCGGTCGAATATCGGGTCGCTGGTGGCATGCTGGTCCGGGCTGCTCCTGCCCCGCAACTGCTGTTGCCGGGGGTGGTGCAGGCGCGCTGGCGCTTCTGGGACAATGGCTGGGCGGATCACTGGCCGCTCGACGCCAGCGACGCCAACAAGAATCGCTGGCCCCGCGCCGTCGAAGTCGAGCTGGCCGCGCAAGGGCCGGGCGGCGCGCCGGTGGTGCTCCGCCGCGTCGTCGCGCTGCCGGCGCGGCCGCTGGAGAAGCAGCCATGAACCGCGCGCCCGACGGCGAGCAGGGCATGATTCTGGTGAACGTCCTGCTGTTCGTGGCGATTGCCGCCGGGGTCGTGCTGCTGATGATCGACCGCGAGGAAGTGGCGCTCGACCGCAGCCTCAGGATGCGCGAGGCGGCGCGCGCGCAGGCGGTGGTGCGTGGCGGTGAGCTGTCGGCACTGGTGGCGCTGCGGCGGGATGCGGAACTGGCGCCGGAAGTCGACCATCGCGGCGAGGCCTGGGCAAAGCTGGAAGCGCATGGCGCGCCGATCGAAGGCGGCCATTTCGATCTGGCGATCGCGGACGCCGAAGGCCGCTTCAACATCAACAATCTGCGCAATGGTGAGGCGGGCGCCGTTATCCTGTTCCAGCAGATTGCCGATCAGGTGGGGATGCGGCCCGAACAGTTGCTCGCGGCCATTGAATATGTCCGCGCCGAAGGGCCGCTGACCGATCTCAGCCCGCTGCGCCTGGCGGGGCTGGAGCCGCGCGTTGCCTACCAGCTCGAGCGGCTGGTGACGGCGCTGCCCGGCGCCACCTCGATCAACCTCAACGCCGCCGATCCGGCGCTTCTGGGCATATTGTTCCACGATCCGCTGGTGGGACAGCGGCTGGCGGCGGTGCGCGCGCGCCAGAATTTCCTGACGCTCAAGGATCTGTCGGACCAGAATGTCAGCCTTCCCTGGGGCACCAGCTTTCGTTCGACGAGCTTCTGGGTACGGACCCGTGCGACGATCGGCGGCACCAGCCAGCAGGAAGCGACCCTGATCCAGCGCCGCCGGACCGCGCAGGGGGCGGTCGAAGTGGTTCCGGTCGAACGCTGGTGGAATGCGGCGGTGCCTCCGGGCGCGCCGCCCTTGCCCAAGGCATCATAATTTGCTTGGCTGGCCCGTGGCGGAACCCGGTG
Organism: Sphingomonas sp. DMC8; assembly: GCF_056314185.1. NCBI lineage: Bacteria > Pseudomonadati > Pseudomonadota > Alphaproteobacteria > Sphingomonadales > Sphingomonadaceae > Sphingomonas > Sphingomonas sp. DMC8. The sequence goes on from NZ_JBQUYV010000005.1 coordinate 278,302, forward strand.
CCATCATCCCGATCTGGAGAGCAAGTCCTTGGGCCTATTGAGCCTTTTCGGCGGTGGCGCGATCGGTCAGTGGCGCGATGCGCATCTTCGGCTGGCCCGGTCGGTCATGGAACAGGCCGCAGCGGACCTTATCGAAACGCTCGACAGCACATTGGCCGAGGCGGACTGGCGGGACGGCCTGATCGACCAGAGCCGCTTCATCGCCACGCGCATCGCCCCCATGGTGCGGAACGTCGCCGAGCCGCTGGCCCGCCGGGTGCTCGAAGAGGCTGAGCATAGGCTGGGTGAGATCGTGCCCCATCCCGTGCCGATCCGCTGGCGCCCGCGTCCCCCTGAAGGCGATGGCTGGCAGGATATGGTGGCCGAGGTGCAGGACTGGGCCGTCGCCGGCGGCACCGCGCTGTTCGGCATGGTGCGCGCGGCGGCGACGGCGCTGCCGGCCGCGCCGGGCGGGGCATTTGCCGCGCGCGACTGGATGCGGCTGCGCGCCGAGCAGCGGCTGCGCGCGCGGGTCCATGGCTATGTTGTGGCGGTGGTGCTGAAAGGTCCAAAGGGGCGCCCGGCGATCCTCGAAATGCTCGCCCAGATATTGGGCGACGCAGCCCGCGAGGCGCGGCGCCTGTAGGCGTAGAACCACGCTTGCCACCTGTTGCTGGTTGCGGGATACGGTATACGAATCAACGAGGCGGGGGGGCAGGATGCGACGCAGGACGCTGTTGGGGTACGGTGCCGGGGCTGGGCTGGCGGCGATGGTTCCGTTTGCGGCGGAAGCGCGCGCGGCGCTCGACACCGCCGCGGCCGGTGGCCCGCGCACCCGCGAACTGCTCGATCACGGTTGGCGCTTCCATCTCGGCCATGCCAGCGACATGGCGCGCGACTTCAATTTCGGTCTGGACCAGGAAACCTTCGCCAAGGCGGGCAGCAGCGCAGATGCCGCCGCGCCCGATTTCGACGATCATGGCTGGCAGCCGGTGCAGCTGCCGCACGATTGGGCCGTCGATCTGCCCTTTGCGCTGCCGCCGGGCGTTGCCGCCGAAAAGGCGAGCGAGGATGTGTCGTCGCACGGCTTCAAGGCGATCGGCCGCGCCTTTCCGGAAAACAGCATCGGCTGGTATCGCCGCGCGCTCGATGTCGGCCCGCAGGACGCCGGCAAGCGGATCTGGCTGGAATTCGATGGCGTGTTCCGCGCCAGCCTCGTGTTCATCAACGGCTATGTCGTCGGCCGCAACGACAGCGGCTATGTGCCCTTCCAGGTCGATGCCACCGATTTTCTCAACTATGACGGCAAGCCCAATGTCGTCACCGTGCGTGCCGATGCCTCGCTCGGCGAAGGCTGGTTCTATGAGGGCGCCGGCATCTATCGGCTGGTATGGCTGGTGAAGGCGGCGCCGGTCCATGTGCCGCAATGGGGGAGCTTCGTTCGCAGCACCGTGGCACCCGAGGGCGCGCGCGTCACCGCGACGATCGAGGTGCGCAACACCAGCGAGAAGCCGGCGGACCTGGTGCTGCGCCAGCATATCGTCGATCCTGACGGCGCCGTGGTCGCGCAGTTCGACGATGCCGCCCTGGCGCCGGCGCCCGACACGGTGATCGCGCACGAAGCGAGCGTGATGGTCACGGCGCCACGCCTTTGGTCGATCGAGCGGCCGAGCCTCTACCGGCTGGTGAGTGAGCTGGTCGCCGAAGGGCAGGTGATCGACCGCTATGAAACCCGCTTCGGCATCCGCACGATCCGGTTCGACGGCGAAAAGGGCTTTTTCCTCAACGATCAGCCGGTCAAGCTGCTGGGTGTCTGCAACCATCAGGACCATGCCGGCGTAGGCACCGCGATCCCGCCCGCGCTCGATGCCTGGCGCATCGCCCAGACCAGGACGATGGGCGCCAATGCCTGGCGCAGCGCGCATAATCCGCCGTCGGAAGTGCTGCTCGACCTGTGCGACCGGATGGGCATGTTGATGATCGACGAGGCGCGGCTCAACAGCACCGATCCCGAGGCCTATGATCAGCTAGAACGGATCGTGCGGCGCGACCGTAACCATCCGAGCATCATCCTCTGGTCGGTCGGGAACGAGGAACCGCACCAGATCGAGGCGCGCGGCGGCCGGATCAGCCGCAAGATGGTGCGCCATATCCGCCAGCTCGACCCGACCCGGCTGACCACCCAGGCGTTCGATCGCGGCCATTACGATCCCGCCGCGCAGGAAGTGGACGTCGTCGGCTTCAATTACCACACCGAAACCGTGGCGGCCTTCCACAACAAGTTTCCGGCCAAGCCGGTGATCGGCACAGAAACCGCCAGCACCGTTTCGACGCGCGGCGAATATTTCAACGATGCCGCCCGCCAGATCGTCCGCGCCTATGACACCGAATTTCCCCGCTGGGCCTCCACCGCCGAACATTGGTGGCGGATCGCCGATGCCAGCCCCAATCTGGCCGGCGGGTTCATCTGGACCGGCTTCGACTATCGCGGCGAACCGACGCCCTATCAGCGCTGGCCGGCGGTCTCGAGCTATTTCGGGGTGATGGACCTGTGCGGCTTTCCCAAGGACAATTACTGGTATTACCGCGCCTGGTGGCGGCCCGAACCGCTGGTCCATCTGCTGCCGCACTGGAACTGGCAGGGGCGTGAAGGGCAGGAGATCGAAGTCTGGGCCTATAGCAATTGCGATGCGGTCGAGCTGCTGCGCAACGGGCGCAGCCTGGGCCAGCGGACCATGCCGCGCGCCGGGCATGTCGAGTGGCGGGTGCCCTATGCGCCGGGACGGATCGAGGCGCGCGGCTATCGCGGCGGGCGCCTTGTCGCGACCACGCGGCAGGAAACGACTGGTCCCGCGGCAGCAGTGCGGCTGAGCGCCGACCGGCGGCAGATTGCTGGCGACGGCCGCGACCTTGCGGTGCTGACCGCAACGCTGGTCGACGCAAAGGGGCGGCCGGTGCCGAACGCGAACGCGCCGCTACGCTTTACGGTACAGGGGCCGGCGGCGCTGATCGGTGTCGGCAATGGCGATCCCACCAGCCATGAATCGGACAAGGGGCCGGATCGCCGCGCTTTTAACGGGCTCGCCCAGGCACTGGTGCGTAGCACCGGTGGCGTGGGTGCGATCAAGGTAATGGCAGAGGGGTCGGGGCTGGCGAGCGGAATCGTTGCGCTGCTCGCCGGGTGAGGGCGGCGCGGGTCACTTGCTGGTGATAGCGGCGACGTTGGCGTTCAGCAGCCGCGCCGCATCGCCGGGCGCCAGCCGCACCTGCAATCCGCGCTGGCCGCCATTGATATAGACGAGCGGCTCGGTCATCGCCGCCGCCTCGATCACCACCGGCAGGCGCCGCGTCTGGCCGAACGGGCTGATCCCGCCGACCTTGTAGCCGGAAATGCGCTCGGCATCGGCGGGCTTCATCATCTCCGCCGCCTTGCCGCCCAGCGCCGCGGCCAGCCTCTTCATCGCCACCTGATGGTCGGACGGCAGGATCACCAGCGCCGGCTTGCCGTCGACCAGCGCCATCAGCGTCTTGAGTACGCGCGCGGGATCTTCGCCCAGCGCTTCGGCGGCCTGCATCCCGATCCGGTCGGCATCGGGATCATAGGCATAGCTGTGGACGGTGAAGGCGATCTTCGCGGCTTCCAGCATCCGCGTCGCGCGGGTTTCCTTCGACATCGGGTCAGTCCGGCGTGGCCGCAGGCCGGGGAAGGGCGGGGATAGACATTTGGGGGTGTTCGCACAGCCGCCGGGGCACCGCAACGCTGGCCCGCCGCCCAAGTGGCTGGCGCAGGGCGGAAAAGCATTTGTTTATTTTCCCATCAAACAGGTAGGATTATGCCTGCTGCAACATAAGGAACGATGCAGCATGACCAGACCGGCCATCCCCTCGGCCTTCTCGCTCGAAATAGCCGATGCGGTCTCGGCACTGAACACAGTCCGTTCCGCATGGCGCGAGCGCCGGGCGGAGCATCAGGGGCTGTCCCGCTTCCCGGCACCGGCGGCGCTGGCCCGGTTCGTCGAGCATGTCTCGGCAGCGCTGTTTCCCACCCGGCTCGGCGGCTTTCGCGGCGGCATCGCGCGCGAGGATGATTTCGTCGCCGATCAGCTGGGGCAGGGCCTCGCGATATTGCGCGAACAGGTGGCGAGCGAGCTGGATTACTGGCAGCTGCACAACCGCGCCCGGTTCGACGCAGACCAGCCCGACACGATCGTTCGCCTGTTCGCCGCAGCCTTGCCGGAAATACGTGCGCTGCTCGACGAAGATGTGGATGCGGCCTTTGTCGGCGATCCGGCGGCGAGCAGCGTCGACGAGATACTGATCAGCTACCCCGGCGCGCTGGCGATCCTCCATTATCGCATTGCCCATCAGCTCCATGCGCTGGGCGCCGTCATCGTTGCGCGCGTGATTTCGGAGCTGGCCAACGCCCGTACCGGCATCGACATCCACCCCGCCGCGACGATCGGTCCCAGCTTCTTCATCGACCACGGCACCGGCGTGGTGATCGGCGAGACGGCGATCATCGGGCGCAATGTCCGCCTCTACCAGCATGTCACGCTCGGCGCGCGCAGCCCGCTGGGGTTGGCACCGGCCGGACCGCGCACGCGCTATGCCCGCCACCCGATCATCGAAGACGATGTGATCATCTATGCCGGCGCCACGATTCTCGGCCGGGTGAAGATCGGCCGGGGCAGCACGATCGGCGGCAATGTCTGGCTGCTCGACGATGTGCCGCCCTATAGCGTGCTGGTTCAGCCGGCGGCGGTGCGCCTGCATGGCGATGCGCAGAGCAACCTGACTGCACGGCTGGCGGAGCATGATCGCTGACGATCGGTGAAAAGGCGTTTTCATTCGCAAATGATCCCGCTAACCATCGCTCCCCTTGGGGCGGGACAAAGTTGATCCCGTCCGCGTGCCGATCCGGCACCGAAAGAGAGGGTGAATGGTGGGAGTGGGGCAGACCGCGGTTTCGCACGCGGTCGCGCGGTCCGGTCGTAGGCGCTGGATAATCGTCGCGCTGCTGTTTGCGGCGACGATCATCAACTATGTCGATCGCCAGATGATCGGCGTGCTGAAGCCGACGCTGATGGCGGACCTGCACTGGACCGAGCAGGACTTTGCCGGCGTCATCATCTGGTTCCAGTTCGCCTATGCCGTCGGCTATATCATCTTCGGCAAGGTGGTGGATCAGGTCGGCGCGCGGATCGGCTACACCATCGCCTTCATCATCTGGCAGGTTGCGCATATTCTGCACGGCGCTGCGCACAGCCTGACCCAGTTCGCCATGGCCCGGTTCGCGCTGGGTATCGGCGAATCGGGCAACTTCCCCGCCGGCATCAAGGCCGTGACCGAATGGTTTCCGGCCAAGGAGCGCGCCTTCGCCATCGGCGTGTTCAATGCCGGCGCGAACATCGGTGCGGTGCTGACGCCGCTGGTGATCCCGTACATGGTGCTGGCCTGGGGCTGGCGGTCGGCCTTTGTCATCACCGGCCTGGTCAGTTTCGTGTGGCTCATCGCCTGGTGGACGCTGTACCGCAGCCCGCGCGAACACCCTAAGGTCACCGCCGGCGAGCTCGCCTGGATCGAGCAGGATCCGGCCGATCAGGTGCAGAAGCTCGGCTATGGCGCGGTGCTGCTGCGCCGGGAGACCTGGGCCTATGCGCTCGGCAAGTTCTTCATCGATCCCGTGTGGTGGTTCTTCCTGTTCTGGCTGCCGGGCTATCTGTTCGAGCGCTACCATCTCGATCTCAAGTCGTTCGGCCTGCCGCTTGCTGCCATCTACCTCGTGTCGGACATGGGCAGCGTCGCCGGCGGCTGGCTTTCCTCGCGACTGATGCGCGCGGGTTACACCGCCAATGTCGCGCGCAAGCTCACGATGCTGGTCTGCGCCTGTGCGGTGCTGCCGGTACTCTTCGCCGAATCGCTCACCAGCGTTTGGATGGCGGTGGCGGTGATCGGTATCGCGACTGCGGCCCATCAGGCCTTCTCCGCCAATCTTTATGCGTTGCCGGCAGACATGTTCCCGCGCGGTGCGGTCGGCTCGGTGATCGGCATCGGCGGTACCGCCGGCGCGGTCGGTGGCATTCTGATGTCCTTCTATGCCGGCGAAGTGCTGGCACGGATCGGCAGCTACTGGCCGCTCTTCGCCGTGGCGGGCAGCGCCTATTTCGTTGCGCTGGCCTGTGTTCATTTCCTGTCGCCGCGGCTCGCCCGCGTCGACATGAGCGCCTGATTTTCCCCTTACGGTACCGGAGTATCCGATGGCCAAGCCGCTGAAGCTCGATCCCGACCGGCTGTTGCCGGCCGAGGACCGCACCCGCGCAATCGCGCGCGAATTGTACGGGGCGGTGGCAGGCCTGCCGATCATCAGCCCGCACGGCCACACCGACCCGACCTGGTTCTCGACCAACGCCAACTGGTCGAACGCGACCGAGCTGCTGCTCTCGCCCGATCACTATATCTACCGCATGCTATATTCGCAGGGCGTGTCGCTCGATGCGCTGTGCGTGCCGAGCAAGGCGGGGATGCCCGCCACCGATCCGCGCGCGGCGTGGCGCACCTTTGCCGAGCATCTCTATCTGTTCCGCGGCACGCCCTCGGCCATGTGGCTGGGCCATGTGTTCGGGCAGGTGTTCGGCTTCGACGTGGCGCTCGATGGCGAGACGGCCGATTTCTATTACGACACGATCAACGAGAAGCTGGCGAGCGACGATTTCCGTCCGCGCGCGCTGTTCGATCGCTTCAACATCGAATTTCTCGCCACTACCGAGGGGCCGCAGGACGACTTGTCGCCGCACCATGCGATCCGGGAATCCGGCTGGGGCGGCCGTGTCGTCACCACCTATCGCCCCGATGCGGTGATCGACGTCGAGCATGAGCAGTTTCACGGCGCGCTCAAGGTCTTCGCCGAGAAGACTGGCGAGGACGTGCATGACTGGGAAGGGTATCTCGCCGCGCATCGCAAGCGTCGCGCTGATTTCCGCGCCGCCGGCGCTACCGCGACCGACCATGGCCACCCGACCGCGCGCACCGCGAACCTGAGCAAGGCGGAGGCGGCGGCGCTGTTCGCGAAGATCCTCGGCAGCGACTGGACTCCCGCCGACGCCGAGCTGTTCCGCGCCCAGATGCTCACCGAAATGGCGGCGATGAGCGTCGAGGACGGGATGGTGATGCAGATCCATCCGGGCAGCTTCCGCAACCATAATGGCGGGCTGTTCGCCAGCCATGGCCGCGACAAGGGCGCCGACATTCCGACGGCGACCGACTATGTCCACGGCCTCAAGCCGCTGCTCGACCGGTTCGGCACCTCGCGTGACCTGTCGATCATCCTCTTCACGCTCGACGAAACCGTCTACGCCCGCGAGCTGGCGCCGCTGGCCGGCCATTATCCGTGCCTGAAGCTCGGCCCTGCCTGGTGGTTCCACGACAGCCCGGAAGGAATGCGCCGCTTCCGCGAGCAGGTGACCGAGACGGCGGGTTTCTACAACACCGTCGGCTTCAACGACGACACCCGCGCCTTCCTGTCGATTCCCTCGCGCCACGATGTCGCACGGCGGATCGATTGCGGCTTCCTCGCCCGGCTGGTTGCCGAAGGGCGGTTGCTCGATTGGGAGGCTGCGGAGCTGGCGTTCGAGCTGACCAACGGGCTGGTGCGCCGCGCCTATAAGCTATAGCCAGCGCTGGCGGGCCTGTGGAAAAGGCTGTGGATAAGTTTGGGGACAGGCTGGGGATGCCCTTGTGCATGTCACAGCCACGAGAGGATCGGGCAGGGCAATGACGATAGCGTTTTTCGGCGAAGTGATGCTGCGGCTCTCGCCGCCGGGGCGCGAATTGTTGCTGCAGACGCCGCGGCTCGAAGTGAATGTCGGCGGGGCGGAGGCAAATGTCGCCACCGGGCTCGCCTGCCTGGGTCATGCGGTGCGGATGGTCAGCGCCGTTGCCGACAATCCGCTGGGTGGCGCTGCGATCGGCGAATTGCGGCGGCGGGGCGTCGATGCCCGCCATGTCGCCGTAGAGCCGGGCAGGATGGGCCTGTATTTCCTGACGCCTGGCGCAGGCCTGCGTGCATCCGAAGTCGTTTATGACCGCGCTAATTCGGTGTTCGCCACCCGCGATGCGGCAAGCTGGGACTGGGATGCTGCTCTCGCCGACGCGACGCGGCTCCATCTGTCGGGCATCACGCCCGCGCTGGGGCCGAACACTGCCGCTGCCGCCATCGCTGCTGCCGAGGCGGCGCACGCGCGCGGTATTCCGGTCTCCTTCGACGGCAATTACCGCGCCAAGCTGTGGGAGGCGTGGGACAGCGATCCGCGTGCGGTGCTCACCCGGCTGATCGGCCATGCCGACATCCTGTTCGGCAACCATCGCGACATATCGCTGTTGCTGGGCGAAACCTTCTCCGGCGACGGGCCGGATCGCCGCCGGCATGCCGCCGAGGCTGCCTTTGCGGCTTTTCCCAGCCTAAAGCTGATCGCGTCCACCGCGCGCCATGTCGACGACGCCGACAGCAACCGTATCGCAGCCCGCGTGGACACGCGCGAAGCGGGGTACCAGACCGCCGAACTGCGCGTCAGCGGCATCGTCGATCGCATCGGCGCGGGCGATGCGTTCGCGGCAGGCGTATTGCACGGATTGCTGGAAGGGGGCGATGCGCGCGCGGCGGCCGAGGCGGGACTGGCGCTGACCGCGCTCAAACATTCGCTGCCGGGGGACGCCAGCCTGTTCACCCGCGCCGATCTGGCGGCCTTTGCCGAAGGCGGGCTTGACGTTCGGCGATAGGGGACGCGGCGCTGTTACTGTTCGGGCTTGATCATCACGCCCTGGCCCATCGGCTGGACTTCGATCCGGTCCAGCTTTGCCAGAATGTCCGCGAATATATCGTCTTCGGGTATGGCGAAATGCCGGCTGAAGGCTTCGCCCAGCCGGTCGAGGTCACGCTGTGTCAGCAAACCGACCGCTATGATCCGATCCTCCGACAATCCGCGCCTCCTATGGTTCGGAGGTAAAAACGGCGATCGCGCCCGGATGTGCCATTGCGGTTACATAAAACCGCGATTCAGGTCTCTGCCGTCGCCTCGGCCATGCTGGCCTGCCGTTCGCCGGCATCGAGCGGTATGCGCAGGATCGTCCGTGCGCCGCGTGGCGGGTGGTCATATGCCACCGACGCGCCATGGCTGCGCGCCAGCACTTCTATCAGGCGGGTGCCCAGGCCCGTGCCCTTTGCCTCGCCGCCGGGCAAAAAGCCGATCCCGTCATCTTCCACCACCAGCTCGGCGTGCTCGCCTTGTTGCCGCAGCAGAATCCGCACTTCGCCGCTGCCCTGCGGATAGGCATATTTGCACGCATTGCTGACCAGCTCATTGGCGATCATGCCCAGCGAGACAGCCTTGTCGGTGCGTAGCGTCACCGGTTCGGTAAGGGCGCGGAGGGTGCGCGGTGCTTCGGGGTTGGACCAGCTTGCGGCCAGATCGTCTGCCAGCCCGGTAAGATATTCGTCCATCCGCACGAATTCGACATCGCCGCCGCCATAGAGGCGCCGGTTGACATGGGCGATGGCGGCAATGCGCTGCTGGGCGCTGCGCAGCGCCTCCTGCGCACCCGGGTCGGACACGCTACGGGCCTGCATGCCGACAAACGCCATCACCATTTGCAGGTTGTTGGCGACGCGGTGGTTCACTTCCTTCAGCAGCGCCTCGAGCCGGGCATTGCTGATCCGCAATTCCTCCTCGACCCGGGCCTTGGCGCGCACCAGCCCGGCATGTTCGAGCACCTGTGCGAAGGTGCTGGCGAGCAGATCGAAAAAGTCTTCGCCGACCGATTTGACCACATAATCGTCAGCGCCCGATTTCAGTGCCGCCACGGCGATGCGGCTTTCCTCGGACCCGGTGACATAGACGATCGGCGGGCAGTCGGGCAGCGCCCGCAGCTGGGCAAGCGTCGTCAGCCCGTCCTGGCCGGGCATATAATGGTCGACCGCGATCAGATCAAAATGGTGGGTGCGAGCCAGATCGGTTCCTTCCTGGCCGCTGGCTGCCGTGGTGATGTCGAACCCCTTGCGCCCCAGAACGCGGGTGGCAAGGCGGCGAATACCTTCGTCATCGTCGATATAGAGAATGCGTGCGCTCACCCCGATCAGCCTGCGTCGGGGTCCGGAACCTGGATTACGGACAGGAACAGGCCCAGCTGGCGGATAGCGTCGGCGAAGCTTTCGTAATTAACCGGTTTGGTGATATAGACATTGCAGCCCATATCGTAGCAGCGCTGGATCTCGATCTTGTCGTCGGTGGTGGTGAGCACCACCACCGGCGTGCGGCGCAAGGGGCTGCTCTCGCTCTTGATCCGCGCGAGAATGTCGATGCCGCTCATGTCCGGCAGGTTCAGGTCGAGCAGGATGAGCGCCGGGCCGTTGCGCACCGGTCCGTCCTCGCCATTGTACAGAAATTCCAATGCGGCGGTGCCATCGGCGAAATGATGGATGGTATTGGAAATGCCGGCGCGGCGGATATTCTTCTCGATCAGGCGCGCATGGCCCTGATCGTCCTCGATCATCACGATGTTGACGGGACGATGATCAACCATTGCCTACTCCCTCTGCCCAGCGCAGGGGCAGGTTCACGCGAAAAGTGGAACCGCTATCCAGTTCGGATTCCACTTCAATAAATCCCCCAAGGCGATAAGCGAGCGCCCGCACATGGGCAAGCCCGATCCCTTCGCCCGGCTGGTCCTGCATGCCCGATCGGCGGAACAGGTCGAAAATCCGTTCATGGTCCCGCGGATCGATGCCACGGCCATTGTCCTTAACCTCGATCAGCACCCGGTCGCGCTGGGTCCGCCCGGACACCTCGATCCGTCCCGGCCGGCCGGGCTTCAGATATTTCGCCGCATTCTCGATCAGGTTCGACAGGATCTGCTCCACCGCAACCCGGTCGCTCGTCAGCGAGGGGAGCGCGCCGATCACCAGTTCGGTGCCCTCGTCCTGCAACCGGTGCTGGATGCTGGCGCCGATGCCCCGCACCAGCGCATCAAGGTCGAGCGGCTCGGGCGTCAGGGTGCGGCGGCCCTCGCGCGACAGGCGCAGGATGGCGTTGATCAGCCGGTCCATCTTCTGCGTCGAGCTGCGGATGAAGCCGATCGCTTCGGGCAAATCCTCTTCGACTGCGGCGCGAACGGCGGGCGTGGGTAGTTGCGGGCCCTCGGCATCGCAGCGGGCGATATGCTCGGCAACTGCCTGGCGGGCGGCATCCAGCTCGGCAGTGAAGCCCATCACATTCACCAGCGGCGAGCGCAGATCGTGCGAAACGATATAGGCGAAGCGCTGGATTTCGGCATTGGCGCGCTGCAATTCGGCGGTGCGGGCGTCGACCAGATCCTCCAGATCGGCGTTGAGCACGCGGAGCGCTTCGCCCGATGCGTGCAGCTTGGCCATGTTCGAGCGGACCAGCAGCAACGTGGTGACTGCGACAAGCAGGATCAGGACGCCCGATGCCACCAGCAGCGCATAGAACCAGCGCAGCGTGCGGTTCTGTTGTTCCTCGCGTTTGTGCAGCAACGCGCGCTCGCTGTAGAGCATCGCCTCGCCGACCCGCCGGATCTGGCGGATCCGGAGCACCGCTTCGTCATCGCTGAAATGGGCGTGCATCCGCGCACGCTCCGCCCCTGTCAGCGTGGCGGTTGCGCGGTGATAGGCGAGATATTCGGCCAGCAGCCGGCGCAGCGCGGTGATGCGCGCTTGCTGTTCGGGATTATCGCGCGTGAGTTCGTCGATCCGGTTCAGCAGTCCGTTCGCGCGGCCCTGCGCTTCGACCAGTCGCGTGCTGAAGCGAGTATCGTCGCTGAGCAACAGCCCGCGTCGCGCGGTTTCCATCTGCTCGGCGGCACTCGAAAAGCCGCTGAGCCGCGCCTCCACTTCCAGCGTGTGCGCAACCCAATAGCTGTTGGTCTGGTTGAGCCCCTGAATCCAGATGGCCATGCCGGCCGCTGCGATCAGCGCCAGAAAGCCGAGGGTCAGCAATGCGGCAATCAGCCGATTGGCGTGGGCGCTTCCGCCCAGCGCAGTCTGCTTTGCTGTGTTCATCCGGCCCCGACCATTGGTGCGAAGCTGCACAGATAAACCAGGACTTAACAATCACAATGGGCTGATGCGACGAACCGAAGTTGCGTGGGTCTTTACCCGGCCCGCGGCGTCGCGGCGCCATAGATGCGTTCGCGCATGTCCCACGCCATGCGTACAAAGTCACTGCCCGGTGCACCGTCGCGTAGCTGCGGCGCAGCCGGCACCGCATGCGCCGCGATGAAATGCGCTTCGGCGACGATCCGTTCGCGGACGCGGCCCGCGAGTTCGCGCAGCGCAAGGCGATGTTCGCTATGCCGCTCGTCGGGAAATGTCCCATACCAGCGCGTGACATGGGCATTGAAATGCTCGACCAGGGCGCGCGTCTCGCTGATTTCGCGCTCGGCGATTGCGGCGCGATCCGGGTCCCGCCTCAGCGGCGCATATACGGCCGCTTCCATCTGCGAGAGGTGCAGCAGCAGGTCTCGAGCCAGCGCCCAGCGGGCGGCGCGCATGGCATCGGCCTCTGCCGGCGGGACGCCGCAGGCTGCCTCTTCGAGCATGTCCAGCGCCCGGGCGATATGTCCATGCTGCCGCAACAGCCGGTCGATCAACACAAATACCTCCCAATGGAGTGCCGATTTTAGGCCGGGGCGGTGGCAGCCGGCGTTAAGACAATGCTCCGTATCGCCGCGCTCAGTGTCCTTCCGGAGCGTTTTGCAAATGGGGCCCTTTTTTCCGTCGAATCGCAATGTAACATAGCAGTCCAGGCCGTGGACAAGGGGCAAACCCCCGGCGCGGTCGCGATAAAAGGGAGAGGCTATGAAGATGCATTGGAGCGCGTCGGCAGCTTGGCTGGCGCTGATGGCGGCGCCGATCACGGCGCATGCACAGCAGGCTGACGCCGGGGCACCGCAGGACCATCCGCAGTCGGAATCGACGCTGCAGGAAGTCGTGGTGACGGCGCAGCGCCGTAGCGAAAACCTGCAGGACGTGCCGATCGCCGCGACCGCCATTTCCGGGGATGCGCTGGCGGACAAGGGCGTGCAGCGGCTGGCTGACTTGCAATATGCCGCGCCCTCGCTGTCGATCACCGATCAGGGACTGACCCAGTCGGTCAACATCCGCGGCATCGGCATTGCCAGCGGTTCGCCGGCTGTGGCGAACGGCGTTGCGACCTATATCGACGGGGTGTTCCAGCCGCCGATCCTGACCGCCGGCAGCATGTACGACATCCAGAATGTCGAAGTGCTGCGCGGGCCGCAGGGAACGCTGGTCGGCTCCAATTCGACGGGCGGTGCTGTCTTCATCAACACGAAGAGCCCGACGCTCGAACGCATCGGCGGTACTGCACAGGCGAGCTATGGCAATTACAATGCCTTCGGCGCCCAGGCGGCGCTGAACGTGCCGCTCACTTCGACGCTGGCGGTGCGGGTGGCCGGCAATTTCCGCAGCCATGACAGCTACTATACCGACATCGGGCCCTATCATAACCAGCCCGACCGGCTGAACGAGCAGGCCGGGCGCATCAGCCTGTTGTGGCAGACCGGCAGTTTCCGCGCGATCACCAAGCTGGAGCTGATCGACAAGCAGACCGGCGGCTATGCCTATCGCCCGATCGCCGGCACGGCCTTCGCAGCCGGGCGCACCAACGACATCCGCACGCTCAACTATAATGCGCCGACCCTGAACCACGAGCGCGGCGTGCTGTCGACCACCGAGTTGCGCTACGAATTCGGCGGGGGCACGGTGCTGCGCTCGGTCACTGGCTATCTCAACAAGCGAATCAACAACCTTTACGACAGCGATGGCTCGGCGCTCGCGGCGCAGACTGAAAATCAATATGTCCGCGAGCGCGAATGGACCGAGGAACTCAACCTGATTTCCCCGACCGGCGGCGCGTTCGACTGGATTGTCGGCGGCTATTTCCAGCGTAACAAGATCGACGTTGTCATTCAGAACGCCAATGGCGGCGGCGATCCGACCGATCCGACCAACATCAACCAATATGTCAGCAAGCTGACCCTGGGCGCCTTTGCGCAGGGCAATTATCACTTCACCTCGAAGCTCGAGCTGCAGCTCGGGCTACGCTATTCCCACTTCCAGGCGGACCAGTCGGGCATCGTCACCATCGGCCGGGGATCGCCGATTTTCGGGCCGAACGGGCTGGCGGTCGCCAATCTCAACGGCAGCCATGGCGATGGCCGGATGACCGGCAAGCTGGGGCTCAACTGGAAGATCGACGACCAGACCTTCGCCTATGCCTTTGTCGCGCGCGGCTACAAGCCCGGCGGCATCAATTCCGCCACGTCCGGCTTCGGCCCGGAAACGGTGTGGGATTACGAAGCCGGCGTGAAGACGACCCTGTTCGACGGACATGTCCGCACCCAGCTAGGCGGTTTCTACATGAACTATAACGACTTCCAGTTCGACGGCCGCGATCCGTCGACCGGCCAGTCGGGCGTGTTCAATGTCTCCAATGCCAGCATCAAGGGGCTGGAGTTGCAGGTCCAGGCGCGCAAGGATCATTTCTCCGTCGATGGCGGCATTGCCTATGTCGACTCGACGCTCGACGCGGTGCGTACCGTCGACACGCGCGCGCTGCCGCCGCTCAACCAATATGGCCCGCAATGCGCCGCGGGCGTGGCGTCAAACCCGCCGGTCTGCTTCGACTATGGCCCCTATACGGTCACGGCCGGCGGCGGACCGAACCTGTTCTCGCCGAAATGGTCGTACAATGTCGGCGCACAATATGAGGTGCCGCTCAGCGGGCGGGCGACGCTCACGCCGCGGGTCAACTATGCCTATGTCGGCTCGCGCTGGACCAATCTGCTCTATGCGCCGTCGACCGACTATCTGCGCGGTTATGGGCTGTTGTCGGCGCAGCTGACGCTGTCGCTGGGGGATTGGTCGATCGAAGGCTTTGCGACCAATCTCGCCAATGCCCGCTATGTCAGCGGCCAGAGCGGCAACAATGAATTCTACGGGGCGCCTCGCGAATATGGCGTGCGGGCGTCGGTTCGGTTCTGATCGAGAGGAAGGGGCAGACGGATGCGATATGCTGCGTTGCTGAGTTCGGTTGCGCTGGGCACGCTGTGGATGCCGGTCGGCAGCCATGCGCCAGCGGTAGCGGCGCCCTGGCCCGCGGCGCCGGCGCACGGGGCACTGCTCGCGGATGCCGAGGCGCGGTGCACGGCGCTCGCCCAGGCAACGGGCGGCGGCGCACATATCGTATCCGCCAGGTTCAACCCTGCGGGGCCGATCGCCGTTCCCCCCGGGCCGGGCGGTCCGCCGCCCGCACCGGTGGCGGCACCGGCGCATTGCGAAGTGATCGGGATGCTGCAGGAGCGGATCGGCGCTGACGGCCAGCATTATGCGATCCGCTTCCATCTGCGCTTGCCGGCCGACTGGAACGGGCGGTTCTTCATGCAGGGCGGCGGCGGCAGCAATGGCGACCTTGGCGACGCGCTGGGGCGCACGGGGCCGAACGGATCGGCGCTGGTGCAAGGCTATGCGGTGCTCTCGCAGGATTCGGGGCATGACAATGCCACCAATGCCGCCCCCGCAAAGGGCGGGATGACGGCATTCGGGTTCGATGCGCAGGCCCGCGCCAATTACGGCAATGCCTCGCTGCCGCTTTCGGTGGCAGCGGCCAAGGCGCTGATCGGCCAATTCTACGGCGCGGCGCCGACGCGCAGCTATTTCGTCGGCTGCTCGAAGGGCGGACAGGAAGGGATGATGCTGGCGCAGCGCTATCCGGGCCTGTTCGACGGCATCGTCGCCGCCGCCCCGGGCATGTCGCTGCCGCGCGCGGCGGTGACGGAGGCGTGGGACACCCAGGCCTTCGCGAGCGCGGCGGCAAAGCCGCTGACCATGGCGACGCTTGCCGCCAGTTTCAGCGACAGCGACCTTAAGCTGGTGCGCAAGACGGTCCTCGACAGTTGCGACGCAGCGGACGGCGTTGCCGACGGGCTGGTCAGCAATTTCGGCGCCTGCACCAGCGCACGGGTGGTTCCGGCGTTGCGCGCAGTTACGTGCAAGGGCGGCAAGCAGGATGGCTGTCTCACGCCGGCCCAGATCGATGCGCTGGTCCGGGTGCATGACGGTCCGCGCGACAGCAAGGGCAAGGCGCTCTATGCCGAATTCCCCTGGGATGCCGGCTGGTCCGACTTTGGCTGGCGTATCTGGAAGATGGGTAGCGCCGACGGCCGGATACCGGCGCTGAACGTCGCGCTTGGCGCCAATTCGCTCGCGATGGTGTTTACCACGCCGCCGTCCATGCCGGCACCGGGGCTAGACGGGGCGCTGGCCTTTTCGATGGGCTTCGATTTCGATCGCGACGCCGCCAAAATCTATGCCACGGCGCCGGGTTTTCCCAATGCGGCATGGGCCGATGTTGGCGCGCGTTCGCCCGATCTTGCGGCATTCCGGGCGCGCGGCGGCAAGCTGATCGTGCCGCATGGCGTATCCGATCCGGTCTTTTCGATCGAGGACACGATCGACTGGTGGCGTGCGGTGAACGCCCGGATGGGCGGACAGGCAGCGCAGACGGTGCGCGTCTTCCCGGTGCCGGGCATGGGCCATTGCGCCGGCGGCCCTTCGACCGACCAATATGATGCCTTCGCGGCGCTGGTCGACTGGGTCGAAAAGGGCAAGGCGCCGGGCCAGATCCTCGCTTCGGCCGGGCCGATGTCGCCCTGGCCGGGCCGCTCGCGCCCGCTATGCCCCTATCCGGAAGTGGCCTGGTACAAGGGCGAGGGTGACGTGGAGAAGGCCGAGAATTTCGTCTGCCGCGCGCCGGGCAACCGCAACTAGCAGCGGGCGGCCTCGATCTGCGCGCGGATCGAGCGGGTGAGGGCGAGGAGGTGCGTGCCACATTGCCGCATCGCCGCGCCCGCCGCTTCGGGGTCGCCGCGGACCACGCCTTCCGCCATGGCGTGCGTGGCCGCGACGATCGGGGCGGCGTAGCGGTGCTCCGGGCGGGATCGCAGCGGTTCGGCGCGTAGCTGCGTTTCGTACGAATAGAACCAGAAGCAGCGCACCAGCAGGTGCAGCGTCTGGTTGTCGGCGAGGGTGGCCACTTCGCGCAGCAGTGCGATCTGCGCCGATACGTCGCCGGCCATCATGGTCTCGAGCTGGAACCGCCCCGCCATCGTGCGCAGGTGGAGCGGGCGCTCCGCGATCATCGCTGCGCGTTCGGCATGGATGTCGTTGATCCGCGAGATGATGGCTGCACACCGAACCAGATCGAGCCGCTGGGCGACGAAATGGCTGTGGGTGCTGCGCACCAGCGCGCCGATCGACGGCGTGCTCAGGCGAAAGCCTCCCTGGCGCCCGCGTGCGGGCGCCCCGAAGCCGAGATCCTCGAGAATCCGTAGCGCTTGCACGATCACAGGCCGGGAGGCGCCATAATGATCGCAGAGCTGCTCGATCGTGCCGATCGACCGTTCGCCCGCGATGCCGGTGCGCAGCAGCTGCTGGACGATCGCGATCGCGCGCGTCGACGTGCCGCCTTCGATGACGATGCGCCGGTGTGCGGCACTTGCCGCTGCATGGACGTGATCGAGTAGGCCCAGCGTCAGCGCCAGCACGCCTTCGCTATCCGCATCGCGCTCGCCGGGATGGGCGAGTAGCAGCCGGCGGGCCTCCGCAATGTCTTCCGGCGCGGTGCCGCGTGCGAGCAGATGCAGCGCCATCAATTCGCCGGTTTCCTTCAGCGAAGGCTCCGCCACGACAAGCCCGCCACCGCATCCGCGCCGGCTCTTCAGCAGCTGGCGCGATTCCAGAATGCGGATCGCCTGGCGGGTTGCGCGGGGGCTGGCGTGCAGCATCTGGCCCAGGCTGGTCTCCGGCCCCAGCATCTGCCCGCCGGGCCAGCCCTGTTTGACGAGCAATCCCTCCAGCCGGTCGGCCAATTGCAAGGCGAGCTTGCCGGAAGGCTGCAGATAGATGCCGGTTGCCTGCTGCAGCTTGGGTGACATGCCGCATCCTCCCCTCGGCCGCTACTGGCGAGCGGTCCACGGCAAGATGTCGCATAGCATGGCAATCGGGTCAAACCTTTGGCTGGTGCGCCGCGCCGCCCGAACCGCTGGTGATCGCCTAGCGCAGTGCCCAGCCATATTGGCTGGCGACGATCGCCGCCTGGGTGCGGTTTCGCACGTTCAACTTGCGCATCAGCGCGGTCATGTGAACCTTCACCGTCGCTTCGGCGATGCCAAGTTCGTGCGCGATCTGCTTGTTGAGCAGGCCTGAGTGGACGTGGCGCAGCACTTCCAATTGTGTTGGTGTCAGGCGGGGCGGGGTGTTGGCGCCATGGTCGACATCGTCCCGACGGCGGGGATTTAGTTGCAGCTCGGTTGCCACGTGCATCGCCTCTCTCCCATTTCGACTCTTGCGAGCCGGGGCGTGACGCCCAGCTTCCCAGAGTCGTTAACGTTAACGTAGCGGGAGTTGTAGGACAGATTCAAGCGCAATCGGCACGGTTCGGCGATTTTGGATCGATTATGAGTGCGTGGTGTACCGCTATGCCGAGAAGGTGTCCGACAGATTTGGTGTGCGGCTCAGGCGCGCGCGCGGTGCAGATGCGCAAGAACCTGCGTGCGCAGTTCGGCTGGCGCCGCCTGGGTGTGCAGTGTCAGCACCGCTTCGCCCGGCCCGGGTCGCTCGAGCGTTGCGAGCTGGCTGTCGAGCAGGCTCGCCGGCATGAAATGGTCCGTCCGCGCGGCCATGCGGGCGAGCAGATGTTCCCGGCTGGCATCGAGCAGCACGAATTGCACCTTCCCGCCGATGCCGTTGCGCAGCCGGTCACGATATGTCCGCCGCAGCGCCGAGCAGGCGACGACCGCCGCGCCGTGTGTCGAGATCGAGCCCGCCGCCGCCTGCGCCACCCGCTCCAGCCAGGGCCAGCGATCTGCGTCGGTAAGCGGCTGCCCGTTCTGCATTTTGGCGACGGCGGCAGGCGCGTGGAATGCGTCGCCTTCCAGAAACGGGCAGCCCAGCGCTTCGGCTAGCAAGGCGCCGAGTGTCGACTTGCCGCAACCGCTGACGCCCATCACCACCACTGCACCAAGGGGAAGGGGGAGTGCAGCAGCGGGTGAGTCGGGCATGGCCTGGATTCTGGGGGGCGGAGCACGCGCTGCAAATTACGACCTTGGTCGCAGATGCGGGCCGCTTCGCGCAGGGTTAGCCAATGGTATCAAGGCTTAACGCGGAGTTCCCGGATATGGATATGCGCTGCATGATGGCCGGCCTGCTTGTCGCCACCGCCCTCGCCGCGCCGGGGCAGGCGCATGCCCAGCAGGAATCGATCTTCCCGCGCGCCCCGGACGAACCGCGCGCGGTGACAGTGAAGGCCAGGGGCGACGGCCGCGCCGACGACACCGCCGCCTTGCAGCACGCGCTGGATGATGCGCGCGACGCCACCCGGCACGGCATCGTCTTTCTGCCCTCGGGTCGCTACCGCATCACCCGCACGCTGGTGGTGCCGGCGGGGGTGCGCATCTACGGCGTGGGGCCGACGCGGCCGGTCATTATGCTGGGGGCGAACACGCCCGGGTTCCAGCAAGGCGTCTCGACGATGATCGTGTTCGCCGGCGACGACCAATATGCCGTCGGCAAGGTGCCCGTGCCCGTGCCGACCATAGTGCCGCGCGACGGGATCGTGCGCGATGCCAATTCGGGCACCTTCTATTCGTCGATGAGCAATATCGATATCGAGATCGGCGCCGGCAATCCCGCCGCGGCGGGCGTGCGCTTCCGCATGGCGCAGCACGCATTTCTCAGCCACATGGAGTTCCGCCTCGGCACCGCCTTTGCCGGTGTCTATCAGGCCGGCAATGTCATGGAGAAGGTCCATTTCAAGGGCGGCCGCTACGGCATCGTCACCGAAAAGACCTCGCCCGCCTGGCAGTTCACGCTGATCGACTCCAGCTTCGACGGCCAGCGCGACGCGGCGATCCGCGAGCATGAAGTGGACCTTACGCTGGTCAATGTCGCGATCCGCGACACGCCGGTGGGGATCGAGATCGACCGCGGCTATTCGGATTCGCTGTGGGGCAAGGATGTCCGGTTCGAGCGGGTGACGAAGGCCGGTGTCGTCATCTCCAACGAGAACAATGTCTTCACCCAGATCGGCTTCGACAATGCGGTGGCGATCGACAGCCCGGTATTCGCCCGCTTCCGCGACAGCGGCAAGACGGTGCCGGGGAAGGGCAGGGCCTATCGCGTCACGGCCTTCTCCTATGGGCTGGCGGTGCCCAGGCCCGGCGAAATGGGCACCTACCGCACACAGGCGGACATCCAGCCGCTCGCGGCGCTGCCCGCCGCTCGCGCGCCGGCCGTACGCGCGCTGCCGCCCATGGCCGAGTGGGTGAACGTCCGCAGCCTGGGCGTCGCCGGAGACGGCAAGGCCGACGACACCACCGCAATCCAGAAGGCGATCGACGCGCATCGCGTGCTCTATTTCCCGATCGGCTTCTACAAAGTCACCGACCGGTTACGCCTGCGCGCCGACAGCGTGCTGATCGGCCTGCACCCTGCGATTACCCAGTTCGTCCTGCCTGATGCGAACCCCGCCCATGCCGGGCTGGGCACGGTGATCCCGATCCTCGAGACGCCCAAGGGCGGCGACAATATCCTGTCCGGGCTTGGCCTGTTCACCGGCCGCGTGAACCCGCGCGCCTCGGCACTGCTCTGGCGGTCGGGCGAGCACAGCCTGGTCCATGACGTGAAGATCATGGGCGGCGGCGGCACCCCGACCGTGGATGGCAAACCGCTCGGCACGTTGCAGGCGCGCAGCGGCGATCCGGTGGCGGACGGCCGCTGGGATGCGCAATATCCGAGCATCTGGGTGACGGATGGCGGCGGCGGCACCTTCACCGATGTCTGGAGCCCGAACACCTTCGCCCAGGCCGGCTTCTACGTCACCAACACCAGCACGCCCGGCCATGTGTACGAAATGTCGGTCGAGCACCATGTCCGCAACGAATTCGTGCTCGACAATGTCGAGAACTGGGAGTTTCTGGCGCCGCAGACCGAGCAGGAAGTGGGCGACGGGCCCGACGCCGTCTCGCTGGAAATCCGCAATTCGCGCAACTTGTTGTTCGCCAACTACCATGGCTATCGTGTCACCCGCAGCTATCATCCGGCGCTGGCGGCGGTGCGCCTGTTCAATGCCTCCGACATCCGCTTCCGCAACGTGCATGTGAATGCCGAAAGCGGCTTTGCGAGCTGCGATGACGAAGGCTGCGGCACCTTCCTGCGCGTCAGCAAATATCCGTTCGAGAACGCAATGCAGGATGTCACCGGCAAGCGACTGGTGCGCGAGCGCGAATTTGCCCATCTCGATATCGGCGCGGTCGAGCGGCAGGTGGCGGAGAAGCCGCTGACCGGCCGGGTCGAGAAGCTGGAAGACGGCTTCTATTCAATCTCCGGCGCGGCGGTGGACGGGCAGGGGCGCCTCTATTTCATCGACCGGCGCTTCCAGCGCATCCAGCGCTGGAGCGAGGCGAAGGGGCTGGAGGTGATCCGCGATCAGGCGCTCGATCCGGTCAATCTCGCCGTCGATGCCTCGGGCCATCTGCTGGTGCTGTCGTCGCTGGGTCCGAAGGGCGCCGTCTATTCGATCGACCCCGACGGCCCGCGCGACCAGCTGACGCGCATCGAGCCCACACCGGCGGCGGGCGGGGAGAAGCGGATCACGCTGCTGCCGGTCAACTGGTGGGCGAACGGCGAATTCCGCGACCAGCTCGACCAGAACAGCTATGTTTTCCACACGATGGCCGATCTGTTCGCCGCGGAGGCGAGCGCTCCCAAGCCGCGCGAATATGTCTCCCCGGACGGCAGCATCGCCTTGCCCGAATTCCGGGTGTGGCAGCAGGGGCCGACTGACCATGTCGGCTGGCGCTGGTCGCACGCGCTCAACGCCAACGGCCTGGTCGGCGCACGGCCGGGCGAGCGGCTGTTCGTCACCAACGGATCGGAGAACGTCACCTATCGCGCCACAGTGGGACCGGCGGGCACGCTGGTGGACCTGAAGCCCTTCGCCAATCGCGGCGGCGAGAGCGTGGCAGTGGCCAGCGACGGCCGCGTCTATGTCGCGAACGGGCAGGTGTTCGTCTACACGGCCGACGGCAAGGAAGCCGGCCGCATCGACGTGCCGGACCGGCCGCTCCAAATCCTGTTCGGCGGCCGCGACGGGCGGACGCTGTTCATCCTGACGCACCACGCGCTGTATGCGGCGCGGCCGTAGGGGGCGTCAGGAGGCAGCCTTCGCTTTGACGCAGCGGACGATTGGCCAGTCGGTCGCCGCAAGCGCGCTTCAAAGCGCGTTGCTGCGCGCAATCCTGCCATATACGGCGGCACTCGGCTTCGCTGTGCGCGCAAATGTCGTGCGGTCGAACGCATGCAGGCCAAACTTCGGTTTATATCCGAACACCCACTCGTAATTGTCGATCAAGGACCAATGGCAGTAGCCTTTGACCGGTACCCCGTCATCGATTGCGGCCTTTAGTTCGGCAAGCGCGGCAGGAATCAATGCAGCGCGGATACGATCATCGGCTGCGTTCACCCCGTGCTCGGTCACAATCACGGGCACGCCGCTTGCCTGGTGCGCGTAGCGTACCGCGTTCGCCAGGGAAGCAGGATAGACTTCTTCGCCGCTGTCGTTGACCGGTGCACCTTGCGGTACCGGAAGCCGCCCCTTCGAATCCCAGATCGATCGCGTGTAGTTCTGCACGCCAACGAAATCGTCGTCACGGGCGGCAGCGAGCCACCGACCATAGAGCCTTGTTCGCATGGCGTCTCGGATCGAGCCAGGGCCAGCTTCCTGATCGTCAATAATAGCGAGGCTCACGCCCACCGGCAGATCAGGACGAACGGCTTTGATTGCCTGCTTGCCAGCCTGATGTGCGGCCAGAAGATTGCGCTGCACCTTCTCCGGCTCGGCGATCCAAAGGGCATTACCGGCAGAGAAGAGCGGCACGCCGTTTGCCTTCGCGCCAGCTTCCGCCATTGCCCGATCGCGATCAAGAAGCTGCTTGCCGATATTCGCCGGCAGGACGATGTCGAGCAGGCCGCTGAGGTTCGGTTCGTTCAGCGTTGTCGCATAACCGATGTGCGCAGCGAGATGGCGCGCGGACCGGTCACAGAAGCGGGCAAACAGTGCGGGTGCGTCCGCTTGATGCCAGCCACCCGCCGCGGCAAACCAACGCGGCGTCGTGAAATGGTTGAACGTCACGATGGGAGTTAGGCCGCGTGCGCGGCATCCCTCGACCATGGCCTTGTAGTGATCGAGCATTGCGACGGAGAATTGCCCGGGTGCAGGCTCGATGCGCGACCATTCAAGACTGAAGCGATAGCTATTCAGGCCCATGGATCGCGCCAGATCAAGGTCCGTTGGCCACAGATCGAAGCTGTTGGCGGCGTCGCCTGAGGGTTCGGCATAGACCGTCGGGGTAGCATGCTCCAACGCCCACACGTCGCTGTTGACGTTGTTCCCCTCCACCTGATGGGCTGCGGTTGCTGCACCCCACAGGAAGCCTTCCGGAAAACTCCGGGATCGCGACAGCGCCAGGCTCGGTGCGGCGCTAATCGCAACCGCTGACGTAAGGAAGGACCGGCGATCCAGCATAATCGAGCCTTAATTGGAATGGGCGTCCTATTTTCGGCGTCTGGGAGATGCCTGTCAATCGCGATCGATCATTGGCCCCTTCACTATGCCTGCCTTTAGAGGTGGCGCGCACGCGGGTGGGTCTGGCGATGGCCGGGACTCGATGCCCCGGCCGGCGCCTATAGCTGCACCGGCGCCGCTCGGGCTTGCGCCCTCGCACCCACCCCCAGCCCCTCCCTGCAAGCAGGGAGGGGAGCGAAAGAGTCGGGCAGTGGCCTCTGAACCGATCGCCTTCCGCGCGGACCCGCGCGCAACCTCAAGCCGCCAGCGGCGTGACCCGAATATCCGCCGCATGCGCGCGTGCCTGCGCCAGATCGTGCGCGGCCTGCATCCGCACCAGCGTATCGGCGCTCACGCCGAACAGCTTTTCGAAGCGGATCGCCATTTCCGCGCTGATGCCCGCACCGCCGTTGAGCAGCTTGCTCACCGCCTGTCGCGATACGCCCAGCCGGGTCGCCAGATCGGTGACGGACAGCGCAGCCGGCGCCACCAGTTCGGCCGCCAGCCAGCGCCCGGGATGGACCGCAAGCGAAGGGTGAAGCTTGATAGCCATCAGTGATAATCCTCCAGGTCCATATCCTCGATCTCGCCCGTCTCGCCGATGCGGAAGGTGAGACGCCAGTTTTTCGTTACCGTAAGCGACCATGTCCCCGCGCGATCTCCGGCGAGTTTGTGGGCGCCGTAGTTCGGTGGAGTCGTCAATTCATCTTCCGCCGCAATGGCAACGATATAGGCCAGCATGTTGCGCAGGCGTTCAACGAGATTGCCGGGAAGCCCCTTGCTCTTGCCTGTCTCTGCGAAACTACGAAGCGCCTTGTGGCGGATCGAGCCGATTTCCATGTGGCCTTGATACCGGCACCCAGTGTCATGTGTCAAGTGACGATTGACATTTTTGACAAGGTATTGCGACGTCTGCTCCCGCCCCAATAGCGGACATGCCAGATACGGTGTACTTCCCAGATCATGTTCGGCTGGTTGCTCAAAAAGCTCGTGGGAACTTCCCCGCTGACGCTGTGGACTGTTGGTTTTGTCGGGGGCGACATCGTGACCAGCGACGGTCAGGGTGATGAACGAAAGCTGCCCGTTTGTGATCTGCGCCGGGTTGTAGTCGCCACGGATGATAGTGGTCCTTGGGGTGCAGACGTTGTCTTCCTGCTGTACTCAAACGACGCCGAGCCCGCTGGCATGTTTCCTCTCGAAGCGGCTGGTAGAGACAAGTTTGTCGAGTGGCTGATTGTTCAGCCGGGCTATCGCGATCGGGAACTCGCTAAAGCGATGGTTTCGACGCAGGTCGAAAGATTTGAAGTGCTGGTAGTCGAGCCGAACGTCCGCTGACCACCAACTTCGGACGCTCCGCGAACCCCTTGCTCACCCCAAATAGTTCCCCATATGTTCGTCTCGTCCCCCGCAAGGCGCCGCTCTTTGAACCTGTCGGATCAACAACCCGGTTGCCTCGCGCACATGCGCGCGTGAGCCTGAACTTCCTAAACTTCGCACCCCATGCAGGTTTCGAAACAGCGCCCGCACCGGGGGCGGCGTGGGATCTGGCAGCGTTCGCAAGCGGCATCAAACGCCCCGATCTTCCCGCCTACCACCTATGTCTTACGTGCGGGCGGATCGCCTGCGGGCTAGCGTCGGACCAGCATCGCCAACGGTCGGTAAACGGCCGGATTTTTCGGAGAGGTTGGACGCATGAGGGGAATTTCCGCACCATATCTGTCGCGCCACGGGGGCAGCCTGTTCGCCCTGGCGGCGATGGGGTTTGCCGGCACGGCTGCCGCCCAGACGGCGCCTGCGCCTGCCGAAGTGCCGCAACAGGCTCCGGCCTCCGCCCAGAACGGCGATCAGGCGGGTAGTGCGGAGCAGAATGCCGAGATCATCGTCACCGGTTCGCGCATTATCGCCAGCGGCTTCACCGCGCCGACGCCTACCACGGTGATCGGCGAGCAGCAGATCGCGGCCAATGCGCAGCCCAACCTGTTCAACACCATCGCGCAGTTGCCGTCGCTCCAGGGCTCGACCGGCGCGGCCACCGGCACGTTCAGTACCTCCAGCGGCCAGCAGGGGCTCAGTTCCTTCTCGCTGCGCGGTCTCCAGCCGATCCGCACGCTGACGCTGCTCGACGGCCAGCGCGTTGCCGCCGCCAATGTCACCGGCGTGCCGGACATCAGCCTGTTCCCGCAATTGCTCGTACGGCGCGTCGATGTGGTGAATGGCGGCGCGTCGGCCTCTTACGGTTCGGACGCGGTGGGCGGCGTGGTGAACTTCATCACCGACACGCATTTCACCGGCTTCAAGGCGAATCTGCAGGGCGGCATCACCACCTATGGCGACAACAAGCAGGTGCTTGCCCAGGCCGCCTGGGGCAAGTCGCTGTTCGACGACAAGCTGCATGTTATCGCCAGCGGGGAATATGCCCATGACGACGGGGTCGGCCCCGGCGATTTCGGCACCGATCTGGCCCGCAGCCGCAACTGGTACAAGGCGACCACGCTGCTCAACACCGGCCAGACCAACAACGGCTCGCCGCAGTTCGTCTACAGCGATTATGCCCAGCCCTATCAATATGCCCGCTACGGCCTGATCAACAACGGCCCGTTGCAGGGCATTGCGTTCGACGTGAATGGCCGGCCGTATAACTTCAACTACGGCTCGAACGGCCAGCCGCTCGGCAATGGCCGGGTGAGCAACTGCTATACGGGCAACAGCTTCTGCGTCGGCGGCGATCTGAGCGGTGCGCCGGGCTCGGGCGCGTCGCTCGTCTCGCGGTTGCAGCGCGTCGTGGGCTTCACCCGGATCGGCTATGATTTCGCGCCGAACAACGAGATCTACGGCACGCTCAATATCGGCCAGGTCAAGACCAACAACCAGCCGAGCCCCGGCTATAACCGCCCGAACCTGACCGTGCAGTGCGCCAATCCCTATCTGCCGCAGTCGGTGCGTGACCAGTGCACGGTGGCGGGCATCACCTCGTTCAACTTCGGTACCAGCAACGGCGCCTTTCCCGACCCGCAGGTCTATACCGACCGCCGCCAGTATCGCGGCGTGATCGGCGCCAAGGGGCGGTTCGGCGTGGCGGGCCGCGACTGGAATTACGACGCCTATTACGAGCATGGCGTCACCATCTCGGACATCAACGTCCATGATATCGTGCTGCAGAACCGCTATGTCGCGGCGACCAACGCCATTCTGCTCAACGGCGCGATCGTCTGTGCCGATCCGGCGGCGCGGGCGGCGGGGTGCCAGCCGATCAACATCTTCGGCGGCTTCGCGCCTTCGTCTTCGGCGCTTGCCTATGTCACGCCCGCCAACGGCCCGTTCCAGCACACCAAGCTGACGCAGGATGTCGCCAGCCTCAACTTCTCGGGCAATCTGCTCGATCTGTGGGCGGGGCCGCTGACGCTGGCGTTCGGCGGCGAATATCGCCGCGAATTCTACCGCGTGAATGCCGATCCTTATGGCGCCGGCGTGAGCAGCGTCAGCCCGAACAGCACCGCCTACCCCGCCGATCCGCTGCTCAATGCGTCACTGGGCAGCAACTGGGCGGCCGGCAACTACAAGAATGGCGGCGGCAAATATCATGTCTGGGAAGGCTTTGCCGAAATCAACCTGCCGCTGTTCGACAGTCAGGGCATCGGCAAGGCGAACCTGAACACGGCGGCGCGCTACACGCATTACAGCACGTCGGGCTCGGTCTGGGCGTGGAAGATCGGCGGCACCTGGGAAACGCCGATCCAGGGCATCCGCCTGCGCGGCGTCACCTCCCGCGACGTGCGTGCGCCGAACCTGTCCGAACTGTTCGCCGCACCGACCGTGACGACGCTGCCCAACTTCGCCAATCCGTTCCCGCCGGCCGGCGCGGTCCAGGCGTTCCAGAACACGGTGGGCAACCCCAATTTGAAGCCGGAAATCGCACGCAACACCGAACTGGGCATCACGCTCGCCAATCCGTCCTGGCTGCCGGGGCTGAGCCTGTCGTTCGACTATTACACGATCAAGCTGAGCGGCGTCGTCTCCACCCTGTCGGCCGACCAGATCGTCCGCTTCTGCTTCGAGGGCAACCAGGCGTTCTGCGGCGGCTTCGTGCTCAACAGCCCGGTGCAGGGCGGCAATTATATCAACGTGCAGCCGTTCAACCTCGCCTCGTGGAAGACGAGCGGTTTCGATATCGAGGCCAGCTATCAATGGCGTCGCCCGCTGGGGCTGCCGGGCAATTTCACCGTACGGGCGCTGGGCACCCATGTCAGCGAATTCCTGGTCAGGGCGGGCATTGCCGGGGTCGATACGGTCGACAATGCCGGCGCCAACAGCGGTGCCACACCCAGCTGGAAATGGCTGGCGGTGCAGAGCTACGATACCGACCGGTTCGGCCTGCTGGTGCAGGAACGCTGGTTCTCTGACGGCGTGTTCGGCAACCAATATGTCGTGTGCAGCAGCAATTGCCCGGCTTCGACCGGCAACCACCCGACGATCAACCGCAACTTCATGCCGGGCGCCTTCTATGTCGATGTCGGCGGATCGTACAAGCTGACCAGCGGCGTGCAGGCCTATTTCAAGGTCGACAATCTGTTCAACGTCGATCCTGCGCCGTCGCCGCAAACCAACACCGGCCTCGACGTGAACCCGGCGCTGTATGACACGATCGGCCGCACCTACCGCCTGGGCGTGCGTCTTAACTTCTGACAGCTCCCCCCTGGGCCCGCCGACCGCCGCAATGGTCGCGCGGGCCCGTCGTTCCGGTGCGGGAGGGGAGAGGGGATGGTGCCGGTTGCAGGAATCGAACCCGCGACCTTCGGTTTACAAAACCGCTGCTCTACCAGCTGAGCTAAACCGGCACGGCGGCATCAGGCCGTACCCCGTTCGCTCCCTGTGGTCGGTTTGGTTGCGCCGGTCAAGATAGTGGCCGGCGCGCCGGACATTCGCCAAGCCCCAAAAAGATGCGCCCGCCTGTCGGACAGGCGGGCGCAGGTGCTTGGGGGTACCTGGAAGATCAGAACTTCACGGTTGCGCTCAGTGCGATCTGGCGACCCAGCGAGTCATAGCGCGCAGACAGGGTGTTGTTGCGCGAGAGACCGTAATTGTAGGAGTTGGCCAGGATCGGCGGCGTCCGGTCGAAGATGTTGTTCGCGGCCAGGCGCAGCGAATAACGCTCGTTGACGCGGAAGTTCACTGCGACATCGAAGTAATCATATGCCGGGATGCGATAGAAGGTGGTCCGCGCGTTTGTCGGCGTGCCTCCCAGTGTCGGATCGCCCGAATTGGTGACGTTGGTCAGACCGCTCAGATGGCGCCAGTTCAGCGAAACCAGGAACTTCTGGTTCGGCGTGGTGTAGCCGGTGCGGAGCGTGTGCGACCAGGTCGGCAGCAACTGGCCGCAGGGACCACCGAAATAGCCGCCCGCGCAGTTCGTCGTCGGCAGGATCGGCGAATCCTGGCCGCCCAGGAACGTCGCCAGCGAGCCGTTGAAGTCGAAGTCGAGCTTGCCGTACGCGCCCAGCGTCAGCGCATATTGTGCCTGGAAATCCCAGCCATGCGCCTTCGACTTGTAATAGTTGGTCGTGCCCTGGCGAACATAACCGGTCGCCGGATTGGTGTTCGGGTTGCTGAACAGCGTGCCGTCTGCATTGCGGACGAAGGCTTTGCAGAAGAAGTCGCTGCCGGTCTGGGCACAGCCATTCGAGAAGTAGGAATAATCGTTATACCCGATCGACTGGTTGAGATCGATCAGATAGCGATCGGCAGACAGCACCAGGCCGCGCAGGAACCGCGGCCGCAGCACCAGCCCGAAGGTCTTGGTGTAGGCGGTTTCCGGATCCACCGTGAAGCCGCCGCTGCGATAGGTGCAGCCGACGTCGGTCGGGCAGATCAGCGTGGGGCTGCCGTAGAGATTGTCCGCCAGCCCCGTAGCCTTACAGGCCGCCCGCGATGCCTGGGGCGCGCCATAGACCGGCACCTGCTGCCCTGTCTTCGGGTCGATGGTGTAGGTGACGGTGGGCGCGCAAGGATCGTTATAGGCGGTGGTGATACGCCCATAGCTGATATTCGCGCCCTGGCTCGCCTCCACCACTGTTGGCGCGCGCTGCGCGCGATTGATCGAAGCGCGGAAGGTGATGTCCGCCACCGGGGCCCAGACCAGCTCGCTCTTCCAGGTAGAGAAAGTCTTCGGGTTGGTGTTGTACTTCGACAGGCGGAACGCGCCGTTGAACTGCAGCAGATCGGCGAACGGCTTGTGCTCGACGATCGGCACCTGCAGCTCGGTCATGCCTTCCCAGACATGCTGGCCAAGCTGGTTGTCGCTGCCGCCATTCTGGTCGCGATAGATCGCGTCGGCATAGCTCTTCAGCTTGTCCTCGCGATACTCCACGTTGAAGGCGACGGCTACGCCCTGTTCTGCAAACGGGCTCTTGATGCCGAGCGTGCCCAGATCGCCCTGCACGGTCGCCAGCGCATCGTACAGCGTGTTGACGGTCGTCGACGTGCCGTAGGTGCCGTTGCGGAGATAATTGTAGAGCGTCGTGTTGTTGGTCTTGGAATAGGCGCTGAACGGATCGAACGGCACGCAGCCATCGGCGCTGCCGGAAGCGCAGACGGGCGTGCCGTTGACCAGCACCGAATTCAGCGCGTTGTTGACCCGGTTGAAATCGAGAAGGCCGGTGCGATAGTCCTGCCGGTTGCGGGCATAGACGCCGCCGACGTCGTAGCTCCAGCCCTTTGCGAAGGTGCCGCGCACGCCGCTGCTGATGCGCAGGCCCTGGTTGATGTACACGTCCTGCTCATCGGGCACGCCGGAGAAGCGATAGCGCAGCTCGATCGGCACGGCCGTGGCGGTTCCCGCCGCGTTGCCGCAGATCGTCTGGGCCTGCGAAGCGGACATGAATGGGTTGTTGCAATATACCGTGTACGGCGTCGAACCATACACGGTCGAGCTATACACGCGCGCCGGGTACAGATTTACCGACTTGTCGCTGAACCACATCGCATCGGTGTAGAGCGTGGCCGCATCGGAAATGTCGAACGACAGGAAGCCACCTGCGTTCCAGCGATGCGAGGCGCGCTGGAAAGAATAGCCATCATAGGGGTTCGCCGCGACGGCGGAAGAATAGGGCACGAAGCTGCGGCTGCCATCGGGATTGTTCACATAGGCATTGCCGCTGTTCGGCCCCGAACGCGGCGAGACATAACCCGTCTTGGTGTAGGTGGAAATGCTGCAGGACAGGGGACCGTCCTTGGTGTTCTGCAGCAGCTGGCAGCCCGAGGTTTCGCGCGCGCCATAGGGCACCAGATCGCCCTGGCGGTAATTCACGAATGCCTGCGCGTGCAGGCGGTCGTCGAACATCTTCTTGCCGACGGTGAGCGCAAGATCGGAGCGACCACCGTCCGTGGTGAGGCCCTGCCGCGGCTGCGCAAAGCCATATTGGCTGGCGACCTGCGAGATGAGCCCCGGCTTGTTGTTATGCGCATAGAAATTGTAGTTGCCGTCCAGTCGGATGCCGGTGAAATCCCGGTCCATCACGAAGTTGACGACGCCGGCCACAGCATCCGAGCCATAAACGGCTGATGCGCCACCGGTCAGCACGTCGATGCGCTTGACCAGCGCAGTCGGAATCATGCCGGTGTCTTCGCCGTTCATCGTGCCGAGACGCTTGCCGTCGACCAGCACCAGGGTGCGTTCGAAGCCCAGATTGCGGAGCTTGATACGCTGGCGACCGTCGGAATCCTGATAGTTTTGCTGACTGTCCGGCGCGATCTGCGGCAGCCGATTTAGTACGTCTTCAATATTGACTGCAGCTTGCAGCTTGATCGCTTCCGACGTCACCGACGTAATGGGAGCGGCTGCGGTGGCATTGGGGCGCGTGATGCGTGAGCCCGTGACGATGACTGTGTCGGTATCGTTGGACTGGGGCGAATTGGACTGGCCGGCATCCTGTGCGAGCGCAGGCATAGCGATCATGCTGGCGAGGCAACTTGTTCCCAGCAAGAGCTTGGTCATTATCTTCATCACGTTCCCCTTCTTTGACAAGGAGGCCGGGCTCGCCGGGCTCCAGAAACGGCGATCCCCGGGGCGCCGCATTTACGGTCGCCCCGGGGTCGCGAATGCACGTTACATCCGGAAGCTGACGCTTGCGGCGAAGACGCGGCCATTCTTGTACAGTGCAGTCGGCGCGTTCGGCGTCGCGCTGTACTGATAGTAGGTTTCGTCGAGCAGGTTCGATGCGCTCGCCGTGACCGAGATGTTCTGCGTCACCTTGTAGGAGGCGGAGAAATCGAGCTGACGATAGGCATCGGTATAGTCCGCCGACGACAGGCGGCCGAAGACATAGAAGTACTTCGAGCGATAGTTGTAGCTCAGACGCGCCTGGAACGGGCCGCTCTCGAAATACGGCACGATGTTATAGGTGTCGCGCGACAGATAGGGCAGGCCCTGGCCGTTCACGCCGGTATCCGCGCTGGCGAAGGTGTAGTTCGCCTGGATGCCGAAGCCGTAAGCGATCGGCGTCTGCGCGGTCAGCGAGAAGCCGGTCACCGATGCGCCGCCGCCGTTGACCGGGGTCGAGATCGCATAGGTGTTGCTCTGGCCCGTCAGCGGGTTGGTCAGCGTCTGGCTGACATTCTGGTTGCTGATGTAGTTCGAGATGTCGCGGTAGAAGACTTCACCCGAGATATAGCCCGACTTGGTGAAGTACCACTCGGCCGACAGACCGAAGTTGGTCGCCGCATAGGGCTTCAGGTCCGGGTTGCCGCCGCTGCCGGTCTTCTGCGTGTCGTCCAGCGACAGTGCGCCGGCGAGCTGCGAATACCGCGGACGGGCGATCACCTTCGCCGCTGCCGCGCGGATCACGACATTGTCGCCTGCGTCATAGGCGATGTTCACCGCGGGCAGGAACCGGTCGTCGTTGCGCGGCGTGACCTGCAGCACGGCCTGCCCATTCGACTGGACATAGTAGAAGGACGTGTCTTCGGTGTGGACGAAGCGGCCGCCGATGTTGCCGCGGAACTTGTTCCACTCGAAGTTCGCCTGGACATAGCCGGTGGCGATCTTTTCCTTCACCTTGAAATAGGATCCGGTGTCGAGATCGCGGGTCACATTGAGCGTGCCGGCAGCAGTGAGCGCGGCGATCGCGTTCTGCTGGGTCAGCGTCGCATAGGGCGTGCTGTTGCCGCTGGTCGACAGGCCATCATACAGGTTGCTGGCCAGCGTGTACGCACCCAGATCCGCCAGCGTGAACGCCTTGTTGGTGAAGGTCGCGCCGCCATAGGTGCTCTGCTTGTTCAGGTGATCGTTATAGCGGGCACCGAACAGGATCTTGGTGAACGGACCGAAGGCCACATCCCGGCTGAAGTCGATCTGGCCGAACTTCTCCTTGTCGAGCGTCTGGTCGGCGTTCGTGATGCCGCCGATCTGGGCGCCGTAGAAGCCCGCGCCATTGGTAGCGCGCAGCACGGCCGGCTCGGTCTGCATGCTCGATTCCGCAGGCGAGGTGCTGACCCACTGCGTGCCGTCGCTGGCCGGATTCTGCCAGTTGAGCATCGTGTTGCGACCATTGGCGCCGACGGTGAAGCCCTGCAGCGTGCGGAAGTTCAGCAGATACTCCGGCTGCTTGCCGCCCGAGGCCCGGCTCCAGCCGACGTTGCCGGTGACGCTCCAGCCGTTGACATCCCAGTTCCACGCCAGCGTGCCGCTGTCGTTCTTCACGCGGGTGCGGCGGAAGTTGGTGTCAAGCTCGCCGGTCCAGTTCTTGCCCGAACCCGGGCCATAGGTGGCCGAGGTGATCAGCCCGTTGCTGATGGTGGCCGACTGCGCCAGCCCGCCACGAACATTGTAGCTGAATTCCGAGTTGCTGAAGTTATCGTAGTTGCCACGGATGACGAGGCCGGTGGCAGTCAGCGTCAGGTTGCTCGCCGGCTTCCACTGGGTGGCGCCGGAGAAGCTCAGGCGTTCACGGGTCTGCTGGAAATATTCATGCGCCAGGAATGCGGGCAGGCGAGCGGAGAGCAGATCCTTGTAGCTGCCGCCGTTGACCTTCAGGTTCGGGTTCTGCGGAACCGGATTGCCGTTGGTGTCGGTGACGACATTGCCGTTATTGTCGTGCTGGAAGAAGGTGTCGCCGGTCATGTAGCCATAGACCGCAACGCCCGCGCGGGCGAGATATTCGCGGTTGTAGCTCACCGAGCCCAGGAAGCCGAACGTGTCGTCGTTGTTGTGCCAGCTGTAGAGCAGCGAGGCGCGCGGGCTGCCGCGTTCCGAACGATCGTTATACTCGTAGCCGGCGGTGCCGGTGATCGTGTTCGGCTTCAGGTCCAGCGGCTTGCGGGTGACGACGTCAACGGTGCCGCCGATCGCGCCTTCCTGCAGCCGGGCTTCCGGCGTCTTGTACACAATCGCCTGGCTGATGATTTCCGGCGACAGCAGCGCATAGTTGAAGGTGCGGCTCGAACGGTCGGACGGGTTACCGCCCCAGTCTGCCGAGGCGATCGAGTGGCCGTCGATCAGGATGCGGTTCAGCGCCGGCTCCACGCCGGCGATCGAAACCTGCTCGCCTTCGCCGAACTGGTGGTCGACCGTCACGCCGGGCAGGTGCGACAGCGATTCAGCGACGTTCGTGTCGGGGAACTTGCCCACGTCTTCGGCGCTGATCACGTCGACGATCGCATCGGCCTTGCGCTTGGTCGCGGCCGAATCCTGCAGCGACCGGCGGAAACCGGTGACGACGACTTCGTCCTGGCTGTCCTTGCTGGTCTGCGCAGCGGCCGGTGCTGCGATGAGCAGCGCCGATGCGGAAGCTGTCAGCAGCGCGGTCATTCCTGCCGAACCCAGCAGTGACTGGTGCATTGCCTTCATTGTTATTCCCACCCTTTCTCTTTCGGTGCGATCCCCGAGGACCGGTTGTTATTTGCCGCTTCTGTTGAGGCTGTCGGCGGCGTGAATGGCCGTGGTGCCGCTTTGATCGGTCACGGCAAAGGTGAAGCCGGGTTGCAGCGCCCAGGCGCCCACCCGACCATGTGTGTCGATCGCCAGAAAGGCGACCTGCGCGTCCTTGACGGCGTCGCCGCGCAGCTTGGCGATATGGAGAATGGCTTCGCGGCATGCCTCCATCGGCGACATGCCGGCGCGCATCGATGCGACGACGCGGGCCGATCCGGCGATGCGCGTCACTTCCTCGCCCACGCCTGTCGCGGTGGCGGCGCCGACACCGGCCTCGACCAGCAGGCCGCAGCCGGATTGCGGTGAATCGCCAACGCGGCCGCGCAGCTTGAACGCCATGCCCGACGTGGTGCAGGCACCCGCCAGCCGGCCCGCAGGGTCGCGTGCCAGAATGCCGATCGTGTCGTGGTCGAGCGCGGAGCCGCGCTGGTTCTCGCTATTGGCGACGGGCTGGTATTTGGCGGTCTTCAGCCATTTCTTCCACGCCGCTTCGGCTTCGGGCGTCAGCAATTTGGTGCGTTCGAAACCCTGTTCGATCGCAAACTGGCGCGCGCCTTCGCCGACCAGCATGGTGTGCGGGGTCTGCTCCATCACGCGGCGCGCGACCGAAATCGGGTGCATAAAATCTTCGAGCGCGGCGACGGCGCCGACATGGCCGCGATCGTCCATGATGATGGCGTCGAGCGTCACATGGCCATCGCGATCGGGGTAGCCGCCATAGCCGACCGAGTGGTTGGCGGGGTCTGCCTCCGGCACACGGGCACCGGCCTCTACTGCATCGAGCAGCGAACCGGTCTGCTTCCATCGGGCATAGGCCGCTGCGTTCGCGGCCGCCCCGAAATCCCAGGTGGAGACAATTGCTGCGCCGTCGATGCCCGCAGCGGCGGCGCGCGGTGCAGACGCCAAAGCGGTGCCCAACACCCCCATCACCAGCGCTTCGCGGCGCCTCGTCTTCATTGCAGCATCCCCTGATTCGGCGCGTTTGCGCTCGTTCGACCCGAGGGCGGTGAACATGGTTCTGTCACTGCCTGTCGAGGATGCTGTCATAGGTCCTACATCAATTCAATACCAAAAATGAAACCTGGTTTCATATATGGCAGTCTTTCCTGCCTGGTGGCATTTCAGCAACATAAGTGCAAAAAACCCCTCCGGATGGGCCGGAGGGGTTTGAAAACTAATGGGAATTTTCGTTTCGCGTTTAGCGAGGGGCAGTGAAGCCGCCGATTTCCGCAATCGCCAGCTTCGGCATCGGCACCGCTACTGCTGCGAAGTGCAGCCGCATATAGCGCGCCGACCGCGGCTGGGCGAAGCCGATGCGCTGCGTCGACAGGGCATAGGCGATATTGGAGAATTCCCCTTCGCCGGCTGGATACCAATTGGTCCCGTCCACGCTCGTGTCGACCTGATAGCCATGCGGCGGGGCGGCATCCGTCATGACATGGCGCGACGGGGTCAGGCTGAAGCCGGCGAGCGGCACCGTAGAGCCCATGTCGATCACCACTTCGACCGGCTGCCCGGTTTGCGGCGCCGGGGCGGTCCAGATCGTGCCTGCGTCGCGGTCGATCAGCACCTCGGCGCCCGCAGCGGTAGCGGATAGGATTTTCCAGCCGCGCGTGTCGAGGACGGTCGGGTCAGACGAAACGATCGGCGGCACGGACACCGGCGTCACCGATTGAAACAGCGAAAACTCGCTGATTGCCGGGCAGGCCGGTGCCTCGAGAATCCGCAGCCGTACGCGGCGCGGTGCGATCGGCGCCGGCAGGCGAACGACGCGCTGCGCAGAGATGCACTGATGCTCGCCGAGCTGCTGCCACACGCCGTCTATCTCCGCATCGATTGCAAAGCGCGTTACGCGCACGCCGAGCGGCAGATATTCGCGCAGGCGGATCACGTCGAAGCGCGTGCCGGGCTTAAGTTCCAGCGTGAGGGTAGGCGTGGTGACGGCATCGGGCGTCGCCCAATAGGTTTCGCGATTGCCGTCGAGGACGCGCGCTGCCTCGAATCCGGGGCCACGCACCGCGCTGGCATGGGCAACCGCGCCCTTGGCAAGATCCTGCGCGAAGGTGGCGCGAATGGCGTCGCCGAAGCTCTTCAGGATCTTCACGTCCTGGTCTGCGATGCGGCCGCGCCGGTCAGGCGGCAGGTTGAGGTTCAGATTGGTCCCACGCCCGACTGACTGGTCATAGAGCTGGATCAGCCGTTCGGGGCTCTTCACCCGCGAATCCTCATCGGCATGATAAAACCAGCCGGGCCGGATCGAGACGTCGGTTTCCGCCGGCCACCAGAGTGCGCCGCCGCGCACGCCCGAATTGCCTTCGCTCTGCACGTACGGATGGTTGGGCATGGTCGGCCAGCACGGATCGCCGGCCACGCCGTCCTCGTTGCCGACCCAGCGAATATCGGCGCCGAGCGGATCGAAGGTGCAGGCATCGGGCTGGAGCCGGTGGACCAGCGCGACGATCGACGGCCAGTTGTAATAGGCCGGGGCGTCGATCTTCCGCGTCTCGCGCGCGCCACCATAATACCCGTCGCCGCCATTGGCGCCGTCGAACCAAACCTCGAACAACTTGCCATAGCGCGTGCAGAGCTCGGTCAACTGCGCACGGTAATAGGTGATATAGGCGGGGCGCCCATATTCAGGATGGTTGCGGTCCCAGGGCGAGAGATACACGCCGAAGGGAAGGCCGGCGCGGGCACAGGCCTCCGACATTTCGCGGACGATGTCGCCCTTGCCGTTCTTGTAGGGGCTGTTGCGGATGCAATGCTCGGTAAGCAGGGTCGGCCACAGGCAGAAGCCGTCATGATGCTTGCAGACCAGGATCAGCCCCTTGAGCCCGCCCGCCTTGGCCGCCGCGACGATCTGGTCGGCGTTGAAGTCTGTGGGGTTGAAGGTCTTGGGATCTTCGTCGCCATAGCCCCATTCCTTGTCGGTGAAGGTGTTCATCGAAAAGTGGATGAAGGCATATTGCTCGCGCTGATGCCATTTCCACTGGCGCGGCGAAGGCGTCGCGCCGAACGGCTTGGGGGCGGGCGTGCGGGCGGCGCTGTTTGCCGCGTGGGCGAGCGCGGGGGTAGCAAGGCCGGCGGCAACCAGCGCGCGGCGGGATAGGTTGGTCATTTGCGTTCTCCGGGGAGGGGTTCGGGAATCAGCCAGGTCTCGGCGACCTGATGGCCACGGCCGCTGCCGCCCATGCCGGCGGGGCGTGTCCAGGCGAGATCGAGTGTGCCGCCGCGCGTGGCGGCATGGGGAATGTGGAATTCGACCGTCATCGGGTTGGTCTTGCGGTCGAGCGGCGGGTGAATTTCGATGCTGCCATTGGCGACCAGGCGCATCGGTAGCCAATAGTCCTCGCCGGCATAGGTGGCGATCAGCCGATAGCGGCGCTTGCGGTCGAGGCCAGTGTAATGGAGTCGCAGCGGCGCATCATACAGGCTCTCGGCATAGCTGATCCACGCCATGCGCCAGCCGTCATTCGGCGTGCGATCGGCGATGCCGTCGACTGCGCCGTGGAAGCGGAGCGGATCAGCGGCGGCGCTGCTGCCACGCACCAGATGCGGTTCGTTCCACGGATCGCCCAGATCGTCGTACAGCGCGCCTTCGCCGGCGCGGGCATGGTCAGCGAGTTCGGCGGGGATGTGGCTGGCAAGCTGGCGCTCGATCCAGACGCGATCATTGAGGTCGACATCGACGCGGTCGAGATTGGCACCGCGTTCAACGTTGGAGGCGCCGTACAGCGTCACGCTCAGTTGCAGCCTCGCGCCTTGCCATAGCCGTTCGGCCAGGGCGAACAGGCGGGCCCGCAGGGCAAGCACGGGCGCGGGGTCCGTCTCGGCAAGCCGGGCGCGGGCCGTCGCGGCGTCGGGCGCGGCGAGCGCCGCTGTCTGGCGGGCGCGGGCGGCGATCAGCCTGTAGCGGACAATCGCGTCGTAGACTGCACGGTAGCGTAGCGCATCGACACGCCAATCTGCCCAGGGTGCGGGCTTCAGGCGGTCGACCAGCGCCAGCGTTGCGTCGATCGTCGGGTTGGCGGCCGGATCGCCAACCCAGTTGCGCTCGAGCGCGAAGATTGCCGCCGCTGCTTTGGCGTCGCCAATGAAGGCGCGGGCATATTCCGCGGCAAACGCCTGCGGCGTCACGCCACGGTCCCAGCCCATGCGGAACCAGAGGAACTGGTTCACATCGTCATTCACGCCTTCGGAATAAGTGACGAAGCCGCTGGTGCCGGGCGCGAGGTGCGCGAACAAATCGTGCATCGCCAGCGGGCGCGGGTTGATCGGCTCGCGGCCTTCGGTCAGCGCAAAGGCCGGGCTCCAGCGATCGACCGGCGCATGCGCGTGCATGGTATGGGCGATGTCGGGGTAGAGCAGCAACTGATAGCCGGGCGGCAGGTAGCGGCGCTGTTCGGCCACCGGGTCGCGGGTCTGCGGGCCGGCGAAGATGCCGGTCAGCCAGCGCGGGCGCAGGGCGAGCTGGGCGTAGAAGGCGCGCAGCCCCGCCGCGTCGAACCCCTGGGTGGACACCCAGACACTGGCGGCCGCATTGCGCTCCCGCAGCGCTGCCGCTTCCTTCGCCACCAGCGGGAACAGATTGGCAGGCGCGGCATGGCCCGGATCGCCACCGGGGACGTACAGTGCGTCGATTTGCGGTAGCTGGGCGATCAGCGCGCGAAACCCGGCGACTTCCCCGTCGCGTTCGGGTTGCGTCGTATAGTCACGCAGATTTGGGTAATAGAGCGCGAAATCGATGCCCAGCCGATGCGCAATCTCGCCGATGCCGCGCAGCGTCTCGATGGGCGGGGTGGGAAAGAGCGGGCTGGTATCGGCGTCGTCGGAAACCGGGGCGATCACTTGCACGCCGCTGGCGCCCCACAGCGCGAAATCCTCGATCCGCCGGCGGAACATCGCCAGCGTCCAGGCATCATAGCTGTTGTTCTTGGCGCGGTAGCCGATCTGGGTCATCCGGACCGCCCGGTCGGGGGCGCTGGCATAGGCGAGCGGGCGCGCGCCGGTGCGCAGATACCAGCCCGCGCCATAGACCAGGCCCCGCGTGCCCCGCGCGGTGATCACCAGCGTGTCGCCGACGCGGCGCACGGCAAAGCCTTCCCGCGCGACGGTGCGCGGCGCGACCTTCCGCCAGGCCGCGCGCCGTGCGTTCGGCAGCGCGGCTTCGACAGCACCGAGCGGCGCCAGCAACACCCGCGCGCAGGGGGCGTGCCGCTCCTCCAGCCGCGCCCGCAGCAGATCGGCTGCGACTTCGCCGCCATGGCCCGCCGCCACGCATGGCGCCGCGGCGGCCAGCAGTAACGCGACGGGAAGCGGCATCAGCCCTGTGGCGACCGGGCTGACGGTGGACGGTCTGCCTGGGCCCGGCCGAAGTCGTGGTTGGGCTTGTCCGACATGGTGAAGCGCAGCGTGCCGCCCTGCACCAGATCGGCATGGGCGATCCAGCTCTTCGTCCAGGGGCGCCCGTTCCAGTGGACGGCGGCGATATAGGGCGTGTCAGCGCGGTTGCCCGGCGCTTCGATCACCAGCTTCCTGCCTGCGCCCACGGTCAGTTCGGCGCGTTCGAACAGCGGCGAACCGAACACATAGGCGGCCGAAACCGGATCGACCGGATAGAAGCCCAGTGCCGAGAAAATGTACCAGGCGCTCATCTGCCCGCAGTCATCATTGCCGATGATGCCGTCGGGATCATTCTTGTACATCTCAACGCACAGTCGCCGCACCATCGCCTGCGTCTTCCAGTGCGCGCCGCAATAGGCGTAGAGATAGGCGACATGCTGGTCGGGCTCGTTGCCGTGCGCATATTGGCCGACCAGCCCCGAAATGTCCGGCGGCGCATTGGCGGGCAGGGTGGAGGGCGCGTTGAACAGCGCGTCGAGCTGCGCCTCGAACTTCGCGTCGCCGCCCATATGCGCGATCAGGCCGTGGACGTCATGCTGGTTGAGGAAGGTCGCCTGCCAGCCATTCGCCTCGGTATAGTCGCGCCACCACGGCTTGGGCATGTGGCCGAGCTGGATCGGGTCATAGGGCGTCCACCAGCTGCCATCGGCGAAGCGCGGGCGCGCAAAGCCGATGCTGCCGTCGATCACGTTGCGCCAGTTGCCCGAGCGCTTGCGCAGCCGTGCCGCATCGGCCGTCTCGCCGATTGCGGCGGCGAGATGGGAGGATGCCCAGTCGTCATAGGCATATTCCTGGGTGCGGCTGACGCTTTCCCACCATTTGTCGGCGGGGACATAGCCCATCTTGTCGTAGAGATCGCGGCCCTTGCTGTTGTCGAGGTCCGGCGCCGTGAAGTCGAAGCTGCGGCGGCGGATTGCCGGCCAGGCCGCGGCATAGTCCGCCTTGATGCCCTTGGCCTGCGCCTCGGCCAGCGGCACGACGCCGTGCCAGCCGATCATCGTGCCGGTCTCCTTGCCCTGCAGCGGCCAGACCAGAGGGCCATAGGGTGATTGCGCCGTCTGGCGGATCAGATCGTCGATCAACAGCTTCGCACGATCGGGCGCGACCAGCGCGAGCAGCGGGTGCAGCGCGCGGTACGTGTCCCATAGCGACCAGGTGCTATGCGCGGCGCCGCCCTTCGGCACGGTGTGCACCGCACCGTCGAGGCCGACATAGCGGCCGTCGACATCCGAGAAGAGCGTCGGCGCGAGCTGCGCATGGTAGAGCGACGTGGCCAAGATGGTCCGCTGGTCGGCCGTACCGCCTTCGACCCGCACCGCATCGAGCGCCGGCCGCCAGCTTGCGGCGGCCTCGCGACGGGTGCGGTCGAAATCCCAGTGCGAAGCCTCTGCCGCCAGATTGCGGCGCGCGCCTGCGGCATCGACGGCGGAAATGCCGCAGCGGATCGC
The DNA here is from genome assembly GCF_056314185.1 of Sphingomonas sp. DMC8. NCBI lineage: Bacteria > Pseudomonadati > Pseudomonadota > Alphaproteobacteria > Sphingomonadales > Sphingomonadaceae > Sphingomonas > Sphingomonas sp. DMC8. The sequence continues at coordinate 319,770 of NZ_JBQUYV010000005.1, forward strand.
AATCGGTGCCGCACCGGCATCATCATAGTGCAGCACCGCCTTCAGCCGGCGTCCGGTGACGTTGCGGCTGCCGGCCGGTTGCGCGGCATCGTCATCGCCATAGAGCGTGATGCGGTCGGGCTGGCGCGAAAGCTGGAGCGCAAAGAAGAAATGCCGCCCCTTAGCCCAGCGGAAAACCTGACGTTGGCCAGTGATCGTCCCATCGGCCTCCAGCGAGATCTTTGCATCGGCAATCAGCGGCGGTTCATCCGAGCTGTCGAGCACCAGATGCGACAGGTCGAGCAGCAGATGCCCTGCCCCGGCGGGGAAGCTGTAGCGGTGCCAGCCGGTGCGTTCGGTAACGGTCAGTTCGGCTGCCACGCCATTTTCCAGCGCGACGCGGTAGTATCCGGGCTCGGCGCGTTCGTCGTGATAGCGCTGGCGATAGCCGGTTTCGGGCTTTTCGCGGGTGCCGGGCTGGAGCATCACAGGGCCGCGCCCTGGCGCGACCAGCAGATCGAGCATGTCGCCGATGCCGGTGCCGGACAGATGGGTGTGCGAAAAGCCCAGGATCGACCCGTCGGTATTGTAATAGCCCGAACAGGTTTCCCAGCGCTCCACGCCGGTATCGGGGCTGAGCTGCACCATGCCGAACGGCAGGCTCGCGCCCGGATAGGTATGGCCGGTGCCACCGGTGCCGATGAACAGATTGGGTGCGGTGCGTGCGGGCGCCTGCGCGCGTGCGGTGCGCGGCAGTGCGGCGACGGCGAAGCCGATCGCGCTGGTGGCGAGAAGATGGCGGCGCGACAGGTTCATAATGGCTCCTGCAGGATTTGGGGCTGGACCCGGGCGAGATGGACGATCAGCTCACCGAACAGGCCGTTGGCCCAGGCGAACCAGCTACGGGTGAATTTGGTGGGATCGTCCTGATCGACCGCCTCATGGATGAAGCCGGCGCCAGCATCGCTATTGCTAAGCGTTTGCAGTGTATTGCGAAGCAGTCGCACATCGGTTTCGTTCGAAAAGGCGCGGATAATCAGCGACATCGGCCAAACTTGTCGCAGCCCGACATGCGGCCCGCCAATGCCTTCTATCGCACGCCCCCGCGACCAATAGGGATTGGCCTCGCTCCACGCCGCGTCGGCCGTGCGGCGCCACAAGGGGTCGTCGTGCGGAACGCAGCGGAGATAGGCGAGGCTCGAAAGCGACGGCACATTGGCATCGTCCATGAAGAGCGCGTTGCCGAAGCCGTCGACTTCATAGGCAATCACTTCGCGCCCGTCGCGCAGCCGCATCGTGCCATAGTCGCGCAGTGCCGCCGCCACTTCATCGGCCAGCGCGCTCGCATCGGCGGCAAGCGCAGCATCGCCGCGAACCTTGTCTGCGAGCAGGGCGAGTTCGCGCAGCGCCGTCACGGCGAAATAGTTGGCAGGGATCAGGAAAGGATAGGTGCAGGCGTCGTCGGACGGGCGGAAGCCCGAATGGATCAGCCCCACCGGCCGGGTGGGCGCGCCATAGCCGTCGAGCATCAGCGTTTCGGTCGGCCGGTTCGATTCGCGCTGGAAGCTATAGGGACCGGGGCCGGTCTTGCGCTGCTGTTCGCGGAAGGTACGGACGATCGCCCGGGCCGCTTGCGCCCATTCGGCGTCGAACGGCGCAGTGTCGCCGGTGGCCTGCCAATAATCATGGGCGAGCCGCACCGGGTTGCACAGCGAATCGATTTCCCATTTCCGCTCGGCCACGCCGGGCTTCATGTCGGTCATGTCCTTCTGCGCCCAGCCCAGATTGGTGCGGGCGGACGGGTTCTCCATGAAGGCATTGGCATAGGGGTCGATCAGGATGCAGCGCGCCTGCCGCGCGATCAGCCCGCGATAGAGGGCCCGCAGCGCAGGATCGTCCTTCGCCAGGTGCAGATAGGGCCGCACCTGCGCCGAACTGTCGCGCAGCCACATCGCATCGATGTCGCCGGTAATGACGAAGGCATCGGGGCGCCCGCCGGGCCGTCCCATCTTCACGGTGGTATCGAGGGTGTTCGGATAGCAATTCTCGAACATCCAGCGCAGCTTGGGGTCGGCGATCATCCGCGCGACGCGGGCGATTTCCTGCTCCACGGCCTTGCTGACAAACCGGCGGTGGCCCGGGGCAGGGCGCTTGCTGACGAATTCGGGCACATGCCGGGCGCAGGCGGGCGTAGCGGCCAGCGCCAGCCCGGTGCCGATCAGGCTGCGACGGTCGATCATTTTGGCAGCTCCTGGGCATTGCCGGTCAGCGTGAATTCGGCCCATTGGCCCGGCCCGTCGCCGGGCTGGCCGCCGCCGACCCAGACGCGATACGCCCCGGGCAGCACCCGCCGCGTGCCGTCGCGCGCGACGCTGCTGATGCTGCGCGGATCGAGCGTGAAGGACAGGGTGGCGGACTTGCCCGGTTGCAGCGTCACGCGCGTGAACCCGGCGAGCTGGCGCTGGAGCACCGGCGCGGTCAGCCCGGCTTCCTTGCCGCTATCGGGCGGGAGGACATAGACCTGCGCCACTTCGTCTCCGGGGCGCGTTCCGGCATTGGTGAGCGTGGCGGTCACCTGCACCGGCTGGCCGATGGCACCCGGCCGCGCGGCCGCCCCGGCATAGCCGAACCGCGTATAGCTGAGGCCGTGGCCAAAGCCCCACAGCGGCGAGCCGGTGAAGAAGCGATAGGTCCGCTCCTTCATCCCGTAATCGACAAAGGCGGGCAGATCGTCGACCGACTTGTAGAAGGTGACAGGCAGACGGCCCGACGGGTTGTTCAGCCCAGCCAGCGTCTCGGCGATCGCGGTACCGCCTTCCTCGCCCGGATACCAGGCCTCCAGAATTGCGTCGGCCAAATCGGGATCGACCGACACGGCGCTGCCGCTCGTCAGCACCAGCACCACCGGCTTGCCGGTCTTGCGCAGTGCCTTCAGCAATTCCTGCTGCGGGCGGGGCAGGGCGATGTCGGTGCGGTCGCCGCCGACGAAGCCGGGGACGGAGACGTGCAGCGCCTCGCCTTCCAGATCGGGCGAAAGGCCCATCACGGCGACGATCACGTCCGCATCGTTCGCCGCCGCCAGCGCCTGATCGCGCAGCGCCTCGTCCGGCGCCTGCCACATCAGGCGAACGCCGAAATCCTCACTGCCATGGTCGATTTCCATACGGAACGGCACCGGACGGCCATCGCTGGCGACCGGCACGGTGACGCGCGGCTTGTCGAGCGGCCCCTCATGAACCAGCTTGCCGTCGATCCACAGCCGCACCGCGTCGTGCGTGGTGCAATCCTTCCAGCAGGCGGGAATGTCGACCGACAGGGCATAGTCGCCCGCGGCGGGCGGCACGAACGCGCCGGTCCAGCGCACTGCAAAGCCGGTGGGGTTCAACCCCGGCAATGGCGCGGCGCGAGTATAGTTGAAATCGATGCGCCGGTCCTGCCGGGTGGCGACGGGGGTGCCGGTGACGGTTGGGCTGGCGAAATATTCCGCCTTCAGGCCCGGCTTGCCGTCAGCGCGGAAAGCCGTTTCGGGCACGACCACGGCGGCGCCTTCCGCGAGCAGCGAACCCTGCGCATAGCGGACCTTGTCCGCGCCGAACTGGCGGCGAATGCCGTCGAGCGGCGTCACGGGATCGCGGGCGGTGCCGTGGTAATTGCCCTCGAGCACGCCCAGATCATCGGCATTGGCGCCGATCACCGCGATGCGGCTGCCGGGTTTCAGCGGCAGGCGGTCGGCATCGTTCTTGAGCAGCACGATTGCCTTGCGCGCTGCCTCCAGCGCCAGCGCGCGGCGTGCCGGGGTGGCAAGCTCGCCTGGCTTGATCTTGCCCCAGGGATTGGCCGCACCAAAGGCGATGCCCAGCGCGCGGCGCGCCTCCAGCGCCCGCTTCAGCGCCACATCGACTTCGGCCTCGCTGACCAGCCCGCGCTTCACTGCTTCGGGCAGCGCGGCAAAGCTGGTCCCGCAATTAAGGTCCATGCCGCCCTTGATCGCGGCGGCCGAGGCTTCGGCTGCGTCGAGGCGATAATGGTGGAACAGGTGGATGTTCGCCACCGCATCGCAATCGGACACGGTGAAGCCGTTAAAGCCCCAGTCGCGCCGCAACCGGTCGTTGAGCAACCCGCCGGTCGCGCAGGCCGGGGTGCCGTGGATCGAATTATAGGCGCACATCAGCGACTGCGCCTTGCCCTCGGTAATGGCGAGGCGGAAGGCGGGGGTGTAGGTCGATTCCAGATCCTGCGGGCTGGGATCGACATCGAAGCCGTCGCGCCCGGCCTCCGGCCCACTGTGCACGGCGAAATGCTTCGGCGTGGCGATCACCTTGGGGTGCGCCGGGTCCGGCCCCTGCAGCCCGGTGATGAAGCCGATCGCGAGATGGCCGGTCAGATAGGGGTCTTCGCCATAGGTTTCCTGGCCCCGGCCCCAGCGCGGATCGCGGAAGATATTGATGTTGGGCGACCAGATCGTCAGCCCTTCATAGATTTTGCGATCGGCATTCACCGGCCGGGCGTTGAACTTCGCCCGCGCCTCGGTCGCCACGGTGTCGCCGACCTGATGGAGCAGATCGACATCCCAGGTTGCCGCCAGCCCGATCGCCTGCGGGAACACGGTGGCATGGCCGTCACGGGCGAGGCCGTGCAGCCCCTCGTTCCACCAGTCATAGGCGGGCAGGCCGATTTTGGCATTGGCCGGCGCAGTGCTTTGCAACTGGGCGGCCTTTTCCTCGATCGTCATCTTCGCGATGGCGGCCATGACCGGGTCGGGATCGCCGACGAGGAGGAGCAGGGGAAGCAAGGGCATCAGCGGGGTCCAAGCGTGCGAAGCGTAAGGGCGCGGGCCAGCGCAGACGCGCTTGCCTCGGCAGTGATAGTGATCGTCCGGCTTTCGCCCGGCAACAGGTCGAAGCCGTTATCGTCCGGATGCGCGGCGATTTTTCCGAAATCGAGCATGACGGCGCGGGCCAGGGTGCCCGCCGTCACGGTCACTGCCTTGCCCTGCCAGCGAACCGAAAGGCGCGGTGCCGGATAGGCCATGTCCTTCGGCAGCGCGCGTTCGACAATCTGGCGCGAGACCGGCTTGCCGTCGACCCACAGCTCCGCCACCGCATAGCTGGCGACCGGCGCCGCGTCGCGGAACAGCTCGGCGTCCGGAATAAGCGCCAGTTCGCGCGCACCCGGCGACAGCTCCGCCTTCTGGTCACGCGCGCCGAGCGGCTTGCCGTCCATGGTGAAGCCATGCACCCGCCATTCCGCAGCGACAGGCCTGGTAGCATCCGATACGGCGACAAGGCGGGTCGCGGCGTCCTTGTGTTCGGCCACGATGATCTGCGGCGCAAAGAATCGCGCGGCCTCGTACTGGAGCAGCTTCCACTGGCCGTCATAATCGACGCTGGCCCAGGAAATGCCCGGCCAGACATCGTTGATCTGCCAGAACAGCGATCCCATCGTCACCGGCTGGCAGGCGCGGTGGTGGCGCGCGGCCATGCCGATCGCCTGCATCTGGTTGACCTGGGTAAGATAGACGAGGTCGGCAAAGTCGGCCGGCTTGCGCAGCCGCTGGTCGAGATAGAGCTGGAGTCGGCTATTGCCTTCACCGGCCAGGAACTTCTGGTGCGCCTTCAGCACCGGGCTGTCGATCGTCAGCGCCCCGTCGCCGGCAAAGCCGCGGATGGTCGACAGGTTCGGCATCGCCTGGAAACCGAATTCGGACATGAAGCGCGGGCAGCTCGCAAGATAGTTTTCGACCGGCTTGGAGCCCGACCAGACATCCCAGAAATGCCTGTCGCCGGCGGCATCGGTATCGACCGGACCGCGATAGTCGGTCGACGGCGATCCGGACCAGTAGGTGGTGCCGGGCGCTTCCTGCAGCACCGCGTCGCGCAACGTGCGGTCGAACAGCACCGCCATGCCGGTGCCGATCCGTTCCTGCTCGTCGGCGCCTACTGCCTTTTTGAACGCCTTGCGGTCGCCCCAATTCTCCCAGCCGGACAGCACTTCGTTGCCGCCGTTCCAGCCGACGATCGACGGGTGGGGCTGGAGCCGCGCGACCTGCTGCTCCGCTTCGATGCGGACATTGTCGCGATAGGACGGGTCGGGCGGCGTCACCGATCCGCCGAACATGAAGTCCTGCCACACCATCAGGCCCATTTCGTCGGCCATGGCATAGAAGGCGTCGTCGAGATAATAGCCGCCGCCCCACACGCGGATCATGTTCATGTTGGCGTTGCGCGCGTCGGTCAGGATGCTGCGCATCCGCGCATTGCTGACGCGGGCGGGGAACATGTCGAACGGGATCAGGTTCGCGCCCTTGGCGAAGACCGGCACGCCGTTGATGCGGAAGCCGAAGCCGCCGCCTTGGGTCATCAGCTCGACCGTGCGCAGGCCGATCCGCTGGTCGATGCGGTCGCTGGCGGTGCCCTTTTCCTCCAGCACTGCCTCGACGCGGTAGAGCGGCTGCGCGCCATAGCCGACCGGCCACCAGCGCTGCGGATCGGCGATGCTGAGTGGCAGGCTGACTGCATTCTCCCCGGCGGCGAGCGCGACGGTTCGGCTGACCTCTACGGTCTTCCCGTCCGGGCCAGTGATGCGGGTGCGCAGCGTCGCACGGGTGTCGCGGTCTGCAACCAGTTTCCACCGCGCCACCAGCCGCGCCTCAGCAGCATTGATCGCTTCCTGGTCGATCCGGAATCCGTCGATGCGGGCGTCATCCCACGCCTCCAGCTTCACCGGCCGCCACAGGCCGATATTCACCAGCCGCGGCGCCCAGTCCCAGCCATATTGGTATTTCGGCTTGCGGATATAGGGCGAGGTCTGCTTGCCCTTGGGCTCGTCGCCGAACGCGGAATCATATTCGCCCGGCAGCGGGTTGGCTGCGGCCAGCACCATCGGCTGGAGTGTCTTGATCGGCGAAGCGATGGTCACGACCAGCTCATTGCGGCCCGCGAACAGCGCCTGCTTCGCATCCACGCGCCAGCGGCGATGGGCGTTGTCGGTCTTGAGCAGTTCCTTGCCGTTCAGCGTGACGGTCGCGAAGGTATCGAGCCCGTCGAACACCAGGTCGAGATGGTCGCGCTTCAGCATGGCCGGCGTGACATCGATGGTCCGGCGGAACTGCCAGCGGGTCAGCCCGGCCCATTGGACCGGCGCTTCGTTGATGCCCTTGTACGGATCGGGCACGCCCCCGGCGGCGATCAGATCCTGCTGCACGCTGCCGGGCACGGTGGCGCGGAACCAGATGCTTTCCCGGGGGTGCGCCCGGGCGGCTTCGGCATCGCTCGGGTCGATCCGCACTTCCCACGCTCCGTCGAGGGAAATCGTCTCGCGCGGATCGGCCAGTGCCGGTGTGGCGAGGGCGAGGAGGGGGAGGGCGAGGAATGCCATCCGAATATTCGCTCCCCTCCCGCTTGCGGGAGGGGTCGGGGGAGGGAACGATGGTGAAGAAGCGCTGAATCGGGTCAGCCCCTCCCCTAACCCCTCCCGCAAGCGGGAGGGGAACGCACCTGTCCACCGCATCACTTGCCCCCCTCGCGCAGCGCGACCTTCTCCACCGTGTAGAACGGGTCCGACAGCGGCGAGGTGAACTCGAAGCACAGGTCCGTATCGCCCTCCAGCTTCGGCAGCTTGGCCGAGAAGCGGAATTGCTGCGGCGCAGTTTCCGGATCGGGCAACGGGAAGGTGGCGACGACGATCGGCTTGACCGCCGGGTCCTTGTCGGCGGCAATGCACCGGGCGGTGACAACCAGCTCGCCGAAGCTGGTCACGGCATAATGGGCGCGCAGCGCCTTTGCTTCATGGGCCAGCCCGTAATGGCGCGGCAGCCGGGCGACGTCGACGGTAAAGCCGGTTGCGATGTCGAGCGGCGCGGCGGGGTAAGCGGTGCAGGTATCGAAGATGTTGACGTTGAACGCCGGGGCGTTCGCCGTCGCTTCGGACGAAAGCGGCACGCGCAGGCCCAGCGCGCCCTTGGGGCAGGCAACCATCTCCGAGTTGGTGCGCAGCAGCAGCGCGCTGCGGCTGGTGTCGAACCCGCGCGCTTCGGCGATCGGGTGGCCCGACGCATCGAACGCGGCGGCGCGGACAGTCTCGCCCGGGCGCAGCGTCAGCGGCGCAGCATAGCCAGGCGACTTGGCCACCGGCGCCGATCCGTCGAGCGTGTAGCGGATCGTGCCATAGCCGGCCTGGGTATCGAGCGCGAGCTGCACCCGGTTGCTGCGCAGCGCATCGCCGCGGCTGCCCTGCAGGCGGAAATTGACTGCGAAGGCACTGTCGGCAACCTCCAGCCCCGAGCGGCGCCAGCGCGCGATCTGCGGCTGGACGCGGGCGGCGAAGCTGTTGAAATCGCGCTTGTCCTTCGCGGACCAGGTGATCTCGGCCAGCGCTGCGGCACGCGGGAACATCAGATGCTGCAGCTGATAGGGCGTGACGATATACTCGCTCCAGGCATTGGCCTGCGCGCCGAGCACATGCTTGGCCTTTTCCGTGTCGATACCGGCCGGCATCGGCTCGTATTTGTACACGTCGGCCAGCGTCTGGATCGACAGGCGGCCCGGCGGTTCGTCGCTGCGGTCGCTCTGCAGACTGTCTAGATACAGGGTGGGGGCGGGGGATAGCACGACGTCATGCCCCTGGTTGGCGGCATCGACCGCGCCCTTCTCGCCGCGCCACGACATGACCGAGGCAGAGGCGGGCAGGCCGCCCTCCAGAATCTCGTCCCAGCCGATCAGGCGGCGACCCTTGCTTTCCAGATAGGTGCCGAACTGTTCGATCAACCAGCTTTGCAACTGGTTCTCGTCTTTCAGCCCCAGCGCCTTGATCTGCGCCTGCACCTGCGGCGAGCGCTGCCACTGGTCCTTGATCGCCTCGTCACCGCCCAGATGGACATAGGTACCCGGGAACACCGCGATCAGCTCGTCGAGCACTTCCTTGACGAACCGCACCCCGGTCGGGCCCGGATTGAGCAGATAGGGGTTCACGCCCCAGTCGTGCGACACCACCGGCTTGTCGCCGAACACGCCGAATTCGGGATAGGCGGCGACCAGTGCCTGCGCATGGCCGGGCAGATCGATTTCCGGCACGATCGTCACGCCGCGCTCGGCGGCATAGGCGACCAGCGCCTTGAGCTGTTCCTGCGTATAGAAACCGCCCACCTTCGGCCCCGGCTCGCCACCGGTCGAAGGCGGGGTGCGCCATGCGCCGATTTCGGTCAGGCGCGGATAGCGTTTAACCTCGAAGCGCCATCCCTGGTCGTCGGTCAGGTGGAGGTGCAGCGTGTTGAGCTTCACCGACACCATCTGGTCGACGATCGCGTACACCGATTCGATCGGCTGGAAATGCCGCGCGACATCGACCATCAGCCCGCGCCAGCCGAAGCGGGGGGCGTCCTGGATCGCGAGCATCGGCAGCCGCGCCGGTTTGCCGAACGCCGCATCGGCGCTGATCAGCTGGGCGAGCGTCATGGCGCCATAGAGCAGGCCGCGATCCCCCGATGCGGTGATGCGCACGCCCTTGCGGTCGATCGTCAGGTGATAGGCCTCGTCGCCGGCAATGGCCGAGTCCCGCTCGAACCGGATCGCGCCGCTGTCGCCGATCGCGCCGAGAGCGAGGCCGCGTTCGGTCTTCACATGCGCCGTCAGAATGTTCGCGGCGGCCAGGGCGCCCTTGTCATTGGCGGGAACCGCAATGGCGGTGCCTGCTGCGACCGTGAAGTTCCCTTTGGCGAGGGTGACGTTCGCCGGCAGCGGCGTAAGGGGCAGCGGCGCCGTCTGGCCGTGTGCTGCCGACGCAAGCAGCAGTGCTACCCAGCCCAAATGCCTGCCGCGCATCAACCCGTGCCCCATGCCATCACTCCTAATCCATTGCGGCCGGTCGACGCCGACCATCCCGCAGGGTGTAACCAATCTATGTCCTATCCGACAATAGCCGCTTTGGTAGCGCTAAAAATCGATTGCGAAAGGCTCTTGACCTGCGCTGCCTGGCCTGTTCGTATTATCGTACCAAAGTATGCCCTCGGCTCATGCCGCAAGGGTGCGCAGGGGGGAAGTCTGATGGGTTTTTCGGATCAGATCGGCCGGTTCCGCGAAGGAAACCCGTCACCGCTCTATCTCCAGCTGCAGCAGCTCATTCGTGACGCAATCAGCGGCAACATTCTGCATCAAGGCGAGGCGATCCCGCCCGAGCGCGATCTGGCGATCGAATATGATGTGTCGCGCATCACCGTGCGCAAGGCGATAGGCGGACTCGTTGAGGAAGGTCTGCTCACCCGCCGCCGCGGCGCCGGCACCTTCGTTGCCGAGCGCGTCGAGAAGAGCTTTTCCAAACTGTCGTCGTTCAGCGAGGATATGGCAGCGCGCGGCCGCACTGCCAGCAGCAGCTGGATTTCGCGCGCGCCGGGCCAGGTAACGCCGGAGGAAGCGATGGCGCTGGGCCTGTCGCCGGGGGCTGCGGTGCTCCGCTTCTCGCGCATCCGCTTCGCCGATGATGAGCCGATGGCGCTCGAATTCTCGACCATCGCCGGCTATTGCCTGCCCTCGGTCGATGCCGTGGGCGACTCGCTCTATGCCGCGCTGGAGGCTGCCGGCCATCGCCCGGTGCGCGCACTCCAGCGGCTGCGCGCGGTGCCGTTTCTGGGCGAACATGCGAAGATGCTCGGCGTCGACCCGGGCCATGCAGGCCTGCTGATCGAGCGCCGCGCCTTCCTGCGCGACGGCCGCCCTGCGGAAGTCACCCGGTCCTATTATCGCGGCGACGCCTATGACTTCGTGGCCGAACTGAGCGACGCCTGAACGCGCGCCAATCCTTCCCGCTGCCCCAGGCGGGCGGCATCAATTTTGGAGAATGAAGATGGATCGTCGCCAGATGCTGCTCGCCAGCGCAGGGCTGGGCGTGGTTGCGGGCATGGGCGCGCCGCGCGCCTTTGCTGCATCGGCCGCCCCGGCCGCTGCCAATGACGGCGAGAGCTTCTTCCCGATGCCTGCGCCGCAGACCAGCCTGTTGCCGCGCCTGCCGGAAAGCGATCCGTCGCGCACGCTGCTCGAACGCGGCTGGCGCTTCCATGACGGCGACGTGCCGATGCCGCCGATCGAGGACACCTATGACAGCGTGAAGGCTGGCAATGCCCGGGGCGCTGCGGGGCGCAATTTCGACGACAGCGAATGGTCCGAAGTGCGCCTGCCGCATGACTGGGCATCGTTCCAGCCTTATGTCCAGACCGCCAATATCGCCCAGGGCTATCGTCCGCGCGGCATCGGCTGGTACCGCCGCCGGCTGACGCTGGACGAGGCCGATCGCGGCAAGACGATCGGGCTGCATTTCGACGGCATCGCCACCAACGCTACGGTGTGGGTGAACGGCAGCGTCGTCGCGCATAGCTGGTCGGGCTATGCCAGCATCTATGTCGATCTGACCCCCTTCGCCCGGTACGGCGACGAAGAGAACGTGATCGCGATCCGCGTCGATGCCGATGCGCTGGAAGGCTGGTGGTACGAAGGCGCCGGCATGTACCGCCATGCCTGGCTGGTGCGCCGTGCGCCGGTGGCGATCGTCGACGACGGCGTGCATTGCGATCCGCGCCAGAGCCCCGGTGGCGGCTGGCATGTGCCGGTGACGGTGACGCTCAACAATATCGAGCGCGCACCGGTGGCAGTCACGGTGGAGGCCGAACTGCTCGATAGCGACGGACGGCGCGTTGCGGCAGCGACGGTGCCGGTGACGGCGGCGGTGCTCAACCCCGTCGACGCCGTACTTCGGCTGGAGGCGGGGACGCCGCGGCTCTGGTCGGTGGAAACGCCGCATCTCTACACCGTCCGCACCCGCGTGATCCGCAACGGGCAGGCAGTCGATGAACGGCGCATCGCCATCGGTTTCCGCACGATCCGGTTCGATGCCGACAAGGGGCTGTTCCTCAACGATCAGCCGATCAAGCTGAAGGGCGTGTGTATCCATCAGGACCATGCCGGCGTCGGCACGGCGATGCCGGACGGGCTGATCGCGTGGCGGCTCCAGCGGCTGAAGGCGATGGGCTGCAACGCGATCCGCATGTCGCACAATGCGCCGACGCCCGAACTGCTCGACTGGGCCGACCGGCTCGGCTTCCTGATCATGGACGAGAACCGCCACTTCAACCCGGCGCCCGATTATCTCGCCCAGCTCGAATGGATGGTGCGGCGCGACCGCAACCACCCCAGCGTGATCCTATGGTCGGTGTTCAACGAGGAGCCGATGCAGGGCACGGCGGCGGGCGTGGAGATGGTGCGCCGCATGGAAGCAGCGGTGCGCCGCCTGGATGAAAGCCGGCCGGTCACCTCGGCAATGAACGGGTCGTTCTACAACCCCGCCAATGTATCGCAGGTCGTCGATGTAATGGGGTTCAACTATTATCAGGGCGAATATGACAAGTGGCACGCCCAGAACCCCGGGCGGCCCAGCACCAGCTCTGAAGACACCAGCGCGTTCGAAACGCGCGGCGCCTTTACCAGCGATCCGGCAAAGCATGTCATCACTTCCTATGACGACGAGGCGGCAGGCTGGGGCAACACGCACCGCAAGGCGTGGAAATATATCGCCGATCGGCCCTTTATCGCGGGCGGCTTCGTATGGACTGGCTTCGATTATCATGGCGAGCCGACGCCGCACGAATGGCCGACCATCGCCAGCTTCTTCGGCATCATGGATCTGTGCGGCTTCCCCAAGACCGCGTTCGGCATCCACAGCGCACACTGGATCGACGACAAGCCGGTAGTGTGGCTGGCGCCGCACTGGACCTGGCCGGGTCGCGAGGGCGAGAATATCAAGGTGTTCGTCGCCTCCAACGCCGAAACGGTGGTGCTGAAGCTCAACGGCAAGGAAATCGGCACCCTGAAGGTCGACCGGATCATGGGCAATGAATGGCAGGTGCCGTACAAGCCCGGCCGGCTGGAGGCGCTGGCGATGCGCGGCAGCGAAGTCGTCGCGCGGATGGTCCACGAAACCGTCGGCGCGCCGGTGGCGCTGCGACTGACCCCGGCGCGCACGGTGATGGCGGGCGATGACGAGGATTGCCAGCCGATTACCATCGATGCGGTCGATGCGCTGGGGCGGCATGTGCCGACCGCCAATCTGATGACCCATTTCACGGTCGATGGCGCGAGCATCCTCGGCATCGGCAATGGCGATCCCAATTGCCACGAGCCGGAAAAGGGCAATGCCCGCTCGCTGTTCAACGGGCTGGCGCAGATCATCATCCAGTCGGGTACCGGCCGTGGGCGCATCGTCGTGCGCGCGACTGCCGACGGGCTGAAGCCGGCGACGCTGACGATCGACCGCGCCGCCATCGCGCCGCGGCCGCAGGTGGGGATCACCGCGCCCGAAATGAAGCTGGGCGACTGGCGCCGCTCGGGCCTGACGGCGGAGCGGCCCGATCCGGCGCAGGTGCCGGACAATAACAGCTGGGCGTTTCTGCGCTCCGCCGTCCCGACGCCGGCCGAACCGCAGCCGGGCTGGCGCATCTACAATACGCGCGTCACGCTTTGGAAGCGGATCGCTGCCAATGGCGGCACGCTGACCTTCACCAGCATCGGCGGTCGCGCCGAACTGTGGGTGGACGGCAAGAAGCTGGCAGAAAAGGCAGAGATGGCCGCAGGGCCGCTGCGCGTGCAGCTCGCGCCGGGCGAAGTGCAGCGCACCATCGCGCTGCTGGTGGAGGCGCCGGCAGGTTCGCCGTCGGGGCTGCTCGGCAAGGTGACTGTCACCGAGCGGTGAGGTTGGCCTAAAGGCGCGCAACCCGCCCGCTCCCCAATGGGAGCGGGCGGGTCGCTTGTTTCGTCAGCCCTTCAGCGCAGCCAGTTGCGCGGCATCGCCGAGCAGGTGGAGCACGGTCGGCGCGGGGCGGGCGAGGGTGCGGAGAGACAGGCCTGCGAGTGCCGCCTCACGCAGCTTCGTCGCATCGGCGACTTCCACACGCAGGCGGCCGTCGTGCAGGCTGCTGCCGACCACATTGGCCTCGCCACCCAGCGCCGTGACCAGCGCCGGCGCAAGTGCGACCGCGGCCTTGGCGGCGGGCCCTTCTGCCACGGCGGAAGGCGCCGCGCCGCCCTTGGCCGATGCGTCGCGGATTTCAACCGCCACCACATCGGCAATCGGCCCCAGCACGACCTGCAGCGCCCGCTCGGACGGGCGCAGGATGCCGTGCGTGCCCAGGCTTTTCAGCGCCGCATCGTCGACGGCGCCCTGATCCGCGACGATCAGCCGCAGCCGCGTGGTGCAGGCGCCGATCTCGACCAGATTGGCGCTGCCGCCGAGCGCACGGACAAAGGCTTCGCCGCGGCTGGCAGGCGCACCGGCTTCGGCGGGCGCCGCCGCGACCGTCTCTGCTTCGCGGCCCGGCGTCTTCAGGTCGAACCGGCGGATCGCCCAGGAAAAGATGCCGTAATAGAGCGCGAAATAGACAAGCCCCACGGGCACCAGCAGCAGCGGCTTGGTCGCCTTGCCGAAGTTCAAGACATAGTCGAACAGGCCGGCCGAGAAGCCGAAACCCAGCTTCACGCCCAGCAGGTCCATCACCACCATGGCCACGCCGGTCAGCACGGCATGGACGGCGTAGAGGATCGGCGCGAGGAACATGAAGCTGTATTCGATCGGCTCGGTCACGCCGGTCAGCAGCGAGGTGAGCGCCAGGCTGAGCAGAAGCCCGCCCACGGCCTTGCGCCGTTCGGGCAGTGCCGCGCGATAAATGGCGAGGCAAGCAGCGGGCAGGCCGAACATCATTACCGGGAAGAAGCCGGCCATGAACGCGCCCGCCGTAGGATCGCCCGCAAAGAAACGGCGCAGGTCGCCCGTCGCGCCGTTATAATCGCCCTGCACGAACCAGAAGACGTTGTTGAGGATGTGGTGCAGGCCGGTGACCAGCAGCACGCGGTTGAGAACGCCGAACGCGAACAGGCCGAAGCTCCCCGCACCGGCAATGCCGTGGCTCAGGCCATCGACGCCCGCACTGATATGCGGAAAGCCCAGTCCGACGATCACGGCAAAGACCAGACCGGCCACGCCGCTGATGATCGGCACGAACCGACGGCCACCGAAAAAGGCCAGATATTCCGGTAGCTTGATTGTTGAAAACCGATTGTAGAAATGACCGCCGATCAGGCCCGAGGCGATCCCGATCGGCACGTCTAACCGGCCGAGCGCCTTGGCCTTCCACGCCGCCACCGCCAGCGCGGCGGGATCTTTGGCCAGGCCCGCGCCAACATCTGCCGGCACCGCCAGCAGCGACTTGCCCGCCTCGGTCGAAACGAGGAAGCAGACGATGCCCGCCAGCGCGGCGGCGCCGTTGCCGTCCTTGGCATAGCCGGTCGCCACGCCGATCGCGAAAAGCAGGCCCAGATGCGAGAACAGCGCATCGCCGGCCGCACTGACGAAGCCGATGTTGAGCATGTCCGGCTGGCCTAGTCGCAGCAACAGGCCGGCAACCGGCAGCACCGCGATCGGCAGCATCAGGGCGCGGCCCAGCGGCTGGAGCGTCTCGAGGATCGACTTCATGCGTTGAATTCCCGGGCAAGGCGGCGAACATCGGCGGCAGTGGGGCAGGCGAGCGCAGCGCGGGCGTGGGCGCGGGCACGCTCCATCGTCAGGCCGGCGACCAGCGCCTTGACCTCGGGCACCATCGCTGCCGTGGCGGACAGCTCGGTCACGCCCAGACCAATCAGGATCGGCACCGCCAGCGGATCGGAAGCGAGACCGCCGCATACGCCGGTCCAGCGACCTTGCATCGCGCCGCCTTCGCAGGTCTGCGCGATCAGGCGCAGCACGGCAGGGTGCAACCCGTCGATCGCCGGGGCTACGGCCGGATTGCCGCGGTCCATGGCCAGCGCATATTGCGTGAGGTCATTGGTGCCGATCGACAGGAAATCGGCTTCGGCGGCCAGCAGGTCGGCGGTTGCCGCCGCCGCTGGGGTTTCCACCATGATGCCCAGCGCCGTCGGCTCGGTGATGCCGAGTTCGCCTGCAATCCGCTCTACGATCGCGCGCACGCGGCGCAGTTCGTCTATGCTCGCGACCATCGGGATCATGATCCGGGCCTGGCCCAGCGGACGCACGCCCAGAATCGCGCGGATCTGGTCTTCCAGCAACTGCGGATGGGCAAAGCCGACGCGGATGCCGCGCAGGCCCAGCGCCGGATTCTCTTCAGCCGCAATCGGCAGATAGGGCGCCGGTTTGTCACCGCCGATATCGAGCAGGCGGATGATCAGCGGCTTGCCCTGCAAAGCATCCGCCACCGCCTGATAGGCGGCGGTCTGTTCTTCGACATCCGGCGCCGTCTCGCGCTCCAGGAACAGGAATTCGGTGCGCAACAGGCCGCAGCCTTCCGCACCGTTGGCGACGCCGCGTTCGGCATCGGTAGCGGAGCCGCAATTGGTAAAGACTTCGATCCGCGTGCCATCGGCCATGTGGCACAGTGCGCCTGCCGCAGCCTGTGCCGCCGCCAGCGCCGCTGCACGCGCGGTAACGCGCGCCTGCGCCTCGTCACGCTGCGCCTCGGAAGGAGCCACGCGCAGCGTGCCGGCGGTGGCGTCGAGAATCAGCGCTTCCTCTTCGGCGATATTGCGCAGCGCCGGTCCCATCGCAACCAGTGCGGGGATGCCCAGGCTGCCGGCGAGGATCGCGACATGGCTGGTCGGGCCGCCACGGGCGGTGCAGAAGCCGCGGACCGTGGCGGTGTCCAGCGCCATCACCTGCGACGGAAACAGATCGTCGGCGATGAGGATCGTATCGGGCGGGAAGCTGGGCGGGATATCGACCACGCCCTCGATCGCCGCGATGACCCGGCGTTCGAGATCGGCCATGTCGTCCGCGCGCTCGGCCATATGCGCATCGCCGCTGGCGCGCAGCATCGCGGCGCGCGGGCGCAGGGTGTTGCACCAGGCGCGCGCGGCGCTGGCACCATGCGCGATTTCTTGCAGCGCTTCTGCCCGCAATTCGGGATCGTCCAGCATGGCGCGGTGGGCGTCCAGAATGGCGCGGTGCGGCCCTGCGGCGTG
Source organism: Sphingomonas sp. DMC8 (assembly GCF_056314185.1). Taxonomy (NCBI): domain Bacteria; kingdom Pseudomonadati; phylum Pseudomonadota; class Alphaproteobacteria; order Sphingomonadales; family Sphingomonadaceae; genus Sphingomonas; species Sphingomonas sp. DMC8. The sequence goes on from NZ_JBQUYV010000005.1 coordinate 336,755, forward strand.
CGGCAGCTCGGCTTCGATCGCCGCGACCACCTGCGTCAGCCCATGATCGAGCCGCGCCTGTTCGACCGTTTCGCCGCGGCCCAGCGGATCGAAGGAAATCTCCGGAAGGCGATAGTGGCGCGCCTTGCCCAGCGCGAGACCTGCCGCGGCGCACACGCCATGGAGCAGACCGGGCTCGTCGGAGACCTGCGCGGCCGGCGCGGTTCGCGGGCTGGCGGCGGGCTGCGCGTCGGCCTTTTCGTCCATGCCGCTTTCGATCAGGGCGGCCAGGCGCTCGATGGCCTTGGCTGCGTCGGCACCCCGGCCTTCCAGTTCGATCGTGTCGCCGAAAACGGCCCCCAGCGTCATCACGCCGACCGGGCTACGCACGGATGCCGAGCGGTCGCCCTTCAGAATGCGCACATCGGCCTGGAGCAGCTTGATCGCTGCACCCAGTCGGGCAGCGGGGCGGGCATGCAGACCATGGGCAAGCTGCACCTGGACCAGGCGCCGCACGGTCGCGCCGCCTTCGGCCGAGGCGGCGGCATTCTGATCGGCGGCGTCAGTGTCCGACACGATGCGGAAGATCGGCGCGCCCGCTGCGACCGGACCGGTGGGGGCGACATCGCAGATGCGCCGGCCGGGGCCGGTGAGCAGCAATACCGGCGTCGCGACCGAAGGCGCACCGCGCACCACCGCGTCCAGATCGAAGCGGATCAGCGGCGCACCGGTTTCGACCTGATCGCCGATCTGCACACAGGGCTCGAAACCGGCGCCGCGCAGGACGACCGTGTCGATGCCGATATGCATCAGAATTTCCACGCCATCGGCCGCCCGCAGCGTGATGGCGTGGCCGGTCGGCTGCAACGCGGCAACTTCGCCGGCGCAGGGGGCGTAGAGGCATCCTTCGACCGGGTCGATCGCAACACCGTCGCCCAGCATCCGCTGCGCAAACACGGGGTCCGGTACTGCCTCGATCGGTAGCAGCCAGCCCTTTAGCGGTGCGGCGATCTCGATCCCGGCCCCGGCAGTGTCGTCGTCAGTCCTGAAAGGCGGCGCTGTCGTGCTCAGAGCGGGTCTCCGTGATCAGGGGTAGGGGGTGCCGGCAATCCAGCAGCCAGCCGGCTGCAGATCCGTGGTTAGCTGTACCCAGTCGGCATGCAAGCCCGGCGTCAGCGCGCCACGCTCGTGCGACAGGCCCAGAAAGGCGGCCGGGTTGGTAGCGGCCATCGCCGCGGCATCGCCGTGCGACAGGCCCAGCCGGGTGACGGCATTGCGGAACGCCCCCGTCATGTCCAGCGCTGACCCGGCCAGCGTACCGTCCACGCCCAGGCAGCGGCCGTCTTCGACGCGGATATGCTGGCCGTGCAGGTCGAACTCGGTCACGTCGGCACCGACGCAGGGCATCGCGTCCGTCACCAGCAAGAATCGGTCATGTCGCCGCGCCCGGAGCGCAATGCGCAACACCGCGTCATGGACGTGGAAGCCATCGGCGATCAGGCCGCAATAGACGCTCTGGTCGTCCAGCGCCGCGCCCACCACGCCGGGGGCACGGTGCAGCAGCGGCGACATGGCGTTGAACAAATGGGTGACCCCGGTCATCCCGGCAGCAAAGGCCGCAGCAGCGGTCGCGTAATCGGCATCGCTATGGCCGATGCTGAGCAGCACGCCTGCGGCATGGAGCCGGCGGATGTCCTCGATCGAAACCATTTCCGGCGCCAGCGTCAGCAGCACCTTGCCGCGACGCGGGCGAGTGAGCAGTTCGATCAGACCTTCGTCCAGCCGACGGAACTTGGCCGGATCGTGGATGCCCTTGCGTGAGGTGCTGATCACCGGGCCTTCGATGTGCACGCCGATGCAGCCGGGAACGCCTGCCTCGATCGCGGCATCGCCGGCGTCGAGCGCACGGGCGATCGCTTCCGGAACGTCGCTGATCAGCGTCGGCAGGAAGCCCGTGGTGCCGAACCGTGCATGCGCAGCGCCGATGGCGGCGATACCTTCGACGGTGGTGGCGTCGTTGAACAGCACGCCGCCGCCGCCATTCACCTGCACGTCGATAAAGCCGGGTACCAGCCAGCCACCGTCCAGATCGACCACCTCGCCCGTGGTGGCGCCGGCATCGACGCTATCGATGCGGCCATGGGCGACCGTGATGCTCGCCTGGGGCAGGATGCCCTCCGGCGTGACGATATTGCCGTTGACGAAACGGAAGGCGCTCATCGTGTCTCAGTCACCTTGCGCAGATAGAGCGGCTGGTCGGGATCGTTGCCACGAGCGATCGAGAGCGCGTTGACCATCGGATAGAAGCTCTGGATCATCAGGATCGGCTCGATCGCGGGATGCGCTGCAATCGTCGGGAGCTGCGACGCCGCGGCCTCACGGGCATCTGCCAGGCACACAGCCGCGCCGCGTTCGGCAAATTCGGCTGCCGCGCTGCGCACGCTGTCGCCCGCATCATCGGAGCTGGCAAAGGCCAGCACCGGAAAGCCGGCGCCGACGATCGCCATCGGGCCGTGGCGCACTTCCGCCGCGCTGAATGCCTCGGCATGCAGGCCGCAGGTTTCCTTGAACTTGAGCGCGGCTTCCTGCGCGACGGCGAAGCTGTATCCGCGGCCGATCACGAACAGGTTGGTCGCTGCGACCAGCTTTGCCTTTGCGACGCTCCAGTCGAGCGCGGCGGCGGTTTCGAGCTGCTCGGGCAGCAGCGCGAGCGCCGCCGCCAGGTCCGCATCCTCGGTCCAGGCGGCTACGAGCGCGGCCAGCCCGGCGAGCGACGCGATATAGGATTTGGTGGCGGCGACCGACTTTTCCGGCCCGGCCTTCAGGCCGATGCAGCAATCGGCGCGTTCGGCGAGCGGCGAGGTCTCGTCATTGACCAGCGCGACGACATAGGCACCGGAGCGCTTGTGCGCTTCGACCGTCGCCAGCAGGTCGGGGCTGCGGCCGCTCTGCGAAATGGCGATGCACAGTGCTTGCTCCGCCGCGACCGGCGCCGCGAATACCGATGCCACGGACGGAGCCGCCGATGCGACCGGCAGGCCCACCAGTGTTTCGATCAGATACTTGCCATAGGTTGCGGCGTGATCGGACGAACCGCGTGCGCAGGTGACGACAAGTGCGGGCGGCGCAGCGCGGAGCCGCGCACCCAGCGCGTGGAAGCTATCGGCATTGGCCTCCAGCAGGCGGCGCACCGCTGCGCCGGCTTCGGCCGCTTCGCGATGCATCAACGTTGCCGACGCATCCTTACGCTCGCCCTGTTCCACGATCATTCCCGAGTTCCGCTCCATACGGCGCTGATACACCGGTAGCGATAAGTTACATATTGGTATTGTTCAAGGGCAAGTTTCAGGCATGGATCATTTCGCGCAGTGCCCGGACCGTGGCGACATCGGTGACGCGGCGTACATCCGCCTGAAACCCGAAGCTGCGCTCGCGCTCGCCGATCGTTGCGGCGGGGCGGCGGCAGGAGGCGTGGACGGCGCGAACGCCCGTCGCGAGGATGGCGGGCAGGGTGGTACTATCGACACCGCTGCCTGCCATTACGGTGATGCTCTTGCCCCCCTGTCGCTGCAGCATCGCCAGCGTTTCGGTCGCGTCGACGGCACGCGGCTTTCCGCCCGAGGTCAGCACATGATCGAAGCCCAGCGCCATGGCTATGCCGAGCGCGTCGCTGATGTCGGGGCAAAGGTCGATCGCGCGGTGAAGCGTCAGGCCAAGCGGCCGACCGCGCGCCTCACCCTGCGCGCGGGCATAGATCGCCCAGGCGGCGAGCAGCGCCTCATCCAGCCGATATTCGGCGGTGTTGGCGCCGATAACGACGCCGTCCAGCCCGGCTTCGGCAGCGAGGCGGATGTCTTCGGCCACCAAAGCCGCTTCCTGCGGGCCGTAGCGGAAATCGCCCTCGCGCGGGCGGGCGAGCAGCCGTACCGGCACCGGCGCATCCGCGGCGAGGCGCACCAGCGATTCGGGCGGCGTCAGCCCGCCCAGCGAGAGCGCGGCGCAAAGCTCGATGCGGTCGGCCCCTCCGGCGATAGCGGCTTCCAGACCGGCGGCGTCTTCCACGCAAATTTCGAGCAGGGGACGCATCCGGGCAAAAACTCCTATCCCGTTGTGGTTCTACAAAAGTCCTATCGCGCCGGGATGGCGCTTGGCAATCACGCCACGCCGAAAGTCCATCCCTCGGTGCGGGCAAGGTGCGGCGTCAGTGCGGCGGGCGCCCAGAGCAATTCCTGCCCTGCCGCCACGCGCAGCCAGGCAGCGCTCAGCATAGCGTCGGTAGCATGGTCATCATAGCGGCGAAGCGGCGCATGCGGCGCCGATCCAAAGGCTGCCAGCATCCTGTCCAGCGTGGCGGCATCGCGGATTTTGGAAACGCCCTTGCGCATCCCTGCCTGCCGCGCCGCAAGCGCGGTGTAGATTTCCACCAGCACCGGGCCGTGCTCCGGCAGCGGATCGAACGGCCATAGCCCGATCTTGCCCCGCAGCCGGTGGAGCACGCGCATGCCGGTAAGGCTGGATTTGCCCACCTGGCTGGCGCCCACCAGATTGAAGCAGCTATAGGGAGAAAGCGCCATTGCCGCCTGGCCATGCTCGCACAGGCGGAACCGGCCGCGACCGCCGGGGAACCTGTCGCCGCAATCGCCCATCTGGCGGAAATGCCGCCGTGCCTCCGGATGCTGCACGAAGCTGGTCGCAGCGAGATGGTCGTCTCCCGCGCACAGCCGCTCGACCAGCGCCCAGAGCGCAGGCCCGTCCGCTGGGCTCTCCGCCCAGCCGGGGAAATAGCTGTCGGCATCGACGAAGGGGAAGGCGGGGGAAAGATCGAGGCCGATCAGCGCGCGCGTGCCCGATGCGGCAAGTTTCTCAAGAAAGGCGAGGATGTCGGCACGCGACCAGTCGCCGTCGATCAGCACCGGCGCCGCATCGCCCGCGCGCGCATGCGCCACCGCCAGCCCGCGGGGCCGCTCGACCGCCTGACCCGACCAATCGATCGCGATGAAATCGGTGAAGATCAGGGGCGCTCTTCCATTCCGGCAGCCCGCCGCTGCGCCTTTTTGGCGCGGTCCCACCAGGCGCGGCGGATATAGAGTTCGATGCGTTCGCGCGCCGGGGTGCCGTAGCGAACGAGCAGCATCGGGAAATTGCGATAATGGTCGGTCTGCCAGAAGGTCTCGGGCTCCGTTTCGAGCAGCAGAACCTTCTCGTCCTTTCGGACCATCAAACCGAAGCTTCCGGGTTCGTGGCCGGGCGAGGCCAGCCCCTTGTCGTTGAGTTTGGGGCAGGGCCTGTTCCACCAGGAGCCCATCACCACGTCCGGCAACTCGCAGGCAAAGGCGCAGACATCGTCCCAATCATCCATCGCGCCTTTTCTCCCGCATCTCTGCCCACCAGGCGAGCCGCTCGGCCACCCGCTTCTCGTGGCCGCGGTCGGTGGGGGTGTAGAAGGTCTGGGGCTCCATTTCCGCCGGCCAGTAATTGTCGCCCGAAAAGCCGCCGTCGGCGTCATGGTCATAGGTATAGCCCTGGCCATAGCCGATCGTCTTCATAAGCTTGGTGGGCGCATTCAGGATGTTCTGCGGCGGCATCAGCGAGCCGGTTTCCTTCGCCACCTTCCACGCTGCCTTCTGCGCCTTGTACGCGGCGTTTGATTTGGGGGAGGTTGCGAGGTAGAGACATGCCTGAACGATCGCCAGTTCGCCTTCGGGCGAGCCGAGGAAATCATAGCTATCCTTGGCCGCGATGCATTGCACCAGCGCATTGGGATCGGCCATGCCGATATCTTCCACCGCCATCCGCACCAGCCGGCGCAGCACATAGAGCGGCTCTTCGCCCGCGGTCAGCATGCGGGCGAGATAATAGAGCGCCGCCTGCGGATCGGAGCCGCGCACCGATTTGTGGAGCGCGGAAATGAGGTTGTAATGCCCCTCGCGGTCCTTGTCGTACACCGCCATGCGGCGCTGCAGGAAGCCTGACAGTGCGGCGGGATCGAGCGGCGCCTCGAACTGCACCGAAAACAGCGTCTCGGCCTGGTTGAGCAGGAAGCGCCCGTCGCCATCGGCGCTCGCCACCAGTGCCGCGCGCGCTTCGGGGGTAAGCGCCAGGGGGCGCCCCTCCAGCGCCTCGGCACGGTCGAGCAGCTTCGCCAGCGCTTCCGGCCCCAGCCGGTGGAGGATCAGCACCTGCGCCCGGCTGAGCAGCGCGGCGTTCAGCTCGAACGACGGGTTCTCGGTCGTCGCCCCGACCAGCGTAACCGTGCCGTCCTCGACATAGGGCAGGAAACCGTCCTGCTGGGCGCGATTGAAGCGGTGAATCTCGTCGACGAACAGCAAGGTGCGCTTGCCGAGCCGGGCATGGTCGCGCGCTTCGGCGAACACCTTCTTCAGGTCCGCCACGCCTGAAAAGACGGCCGAAATCGGCACGAACCGCAGCCCCACCGCATCGGCGAGCAGCCGCGACATGGTGGTCTTGCCCGTCCCGGGCGGCCCCCAGAAGATGATCGAGCTGAGCCGTCCGGCCGCCACCATCCGCCCGATCGCGCCTTCCGGCCCGGTCAGATGTTCCTGCCCGACGACTTCGTCCAGATGCTGCGGGCGCAGGCGATCGGCGAGCGGGCCGCCGGTGCGGTCGTCGGCGGGGGCGGGGGACTCATGGGTGGCAAAAAGGTCGGCCATCGGGCGGTAGATAGGCCGGTGCGCGGCAATTTGCATCCCGCCGCTTGATCGCGCGCAAGGCCGGGGTGGCGGCGGCGGTGCAGGTTTCCGTAATTCCGCTCCCCTCCCGCAAGCGGGAGGGGAGTGATTGCGCAAAGCGTATGCCGTGAGCAGAAGGGAGTCACCACATGGACTGCGACGTCATCATCGTGGGCGCCGGGCCGGCCGGCCTGGCCTTTGCGCGCTCGCTCGACGATTGCGGGCTGAACATCGTGATGCTCGAACGGATGCCGGCCGACGCGCTGGCCGCGCCCCGCTTCGACGGGCGCGAGATTGCGCTGACTCATGGTTCGCAGCGAATCCTCGCGCAGCTCGGCGCCTGGGCGCACATTCCGGTGGAGGAGATCGCCCCGCTCCGGGCGGCGCGGGTGATGAACGGCAATTCGCCCTTCGCACTCAATTTTGACGCAGGTGGCGCGGAGGACGGGCAGCTAGGCTATCTGGTGCCGAACCACCGCATCCGTGCCGCCCTGTATGAAGCGGTAAAGGGGCAGGCCGGCGTACGGCTGATCACCGGCGCCGAGGTGGTGCATGCCCGTTCGGGCGCGACCGGCCCGCTGGCAGAGGTGCTGCTCGCCTCGGGCGAAATCGTGCGCGGCAAGCTGCTGGTGGTGGCGGATTCGCGGCTGTCCCATACGCGCGAGAGCCTGGGCATCCGCGCAGACATCAACCCGCTCGGCCGGTCGATGATGGTCGTGCGCGTGCGCCATGAAGTGCCGCACGACAGCGTTGCGCTGGAATGGTTCGATCACCGCCAGACGCTCGCGCTGCTGCCGCTCAATGGGAACATGGCCGGGGCCGTGCTGACGCTGCCCGAGGAAGCGGCGCGGCGGGTGGCGGCGTTCGACGATGTCGCGCTGGGCCGCGACCTTAGCCGGCGTTTCCGTCAGCGGCTGCGCAAGATGGAGGTGGTCAGCAGTCGCCACGTCTATCCGCTTGCCACCACCTGGGCGCATCAGTTCGTCACCGGCCGCGCCGCCCTGATCGGCGACGCTGCGGTCGGGATGCATCCGGTGACGGCGCATGGCTTCAATCTCGGCCTCAGCGGGCAGGCGCTGCTCGCCGCCGAAGTGCGGGAGGCGGTACGGCGCGGGCTCGATCCGGCGACACCGGCCGTACTGCGGCGGTTCGAAAACGGCCATCGGGCGGCGTGCAAGCCGCTCTATACCGGCACCAATTTGCTGGTCCGCCTGTTCACCGACGAGCGGCCGACGGCGCGGATGATGCGCCATGCCGTGCTGCGGCTGGGGGCTGGGCTGCCCTTTGTCCGCCCCACCGTCCGGGCGATGCTGACGCATTGAGCTAGGGGGTTCTCCGACGGGGGACGTCTACAATTTCCCCTCCCTGCAAGGGAGGGGCCAGGGGTGGGTCCGCCGCCGTGAGGCGGCGGGACTCGCTGACCACAAGAAGCAGAGTCTTTCGGAGCGCGCAGACGCGCGCACCCACCCCCGGCCCCTCCCTTGCAGGGAGGGTAGCCAAGAAGTGGTGCAGATGGAAGGCGAGGGCCCTATGAGCAGGGTTGGAATCTTTTCCCCTTGCACAAATGCTTTCAAGATATATCTTGTGCGCATCACGACTCGTACAAGAGAGGCAAATTTCATGTTTTTCCATTTTTCCCACCATGGCCATCACGGCCATCATCATGGCCGGCACGGCGGCCCGCGCGGGCGCGGCGGCTGGGGCGAGGAGTTTCCCGGCGGCTTCGGCATGGGCTTTGCCATGGCCGGTGAGCGCGGCCGTGGCGGACGCGGCGGCCGGCGCATGTTCGGCGGTGACGAGCTTCGTCTGATCCTGCTCAAGCTGATCGAGGAAGCACCGCGCCACGGCTATGACCTGATCCGCGAGATCGAGGCGCGTTCGAACGGCGCTTATGCGCCCAGTCCGGGCGTCGTCTATCCCACGCTCACCATGCTCGACGATATGGAACTGATCGAGGAGCAGAAGAGCGAAGGCGCGAAGAAGCAGTTCGGCATCACCGAAGCCGGCAGCGCGCATCTGGCCGAACATGCCGAGGAAGTCATCGCGCTGTTCGAGCGGCTGGCGGAACTGGGCGAGCGCCATGCCCGTACCAGCGGCGGCCCGGTGCGCCGCGCGATGCACAACCTGAAGACCGTGCTGATGGCGAGCGCCGCCGATGGCGAGGGCGATCCCGAGCGGCTCCATGCCATCGCCGAGATCCTCGACGAAGCCGCCCGCAAGATCGAACGGCTGTAAGCAACCATGCCACGGATCGAGATGTTACGTCGCCGCCTGGGGCTCACCCCGGCGGCGGCCAGGGAGAAGAAAATGACGAGCGTTCCATTCACCAGCCATGCGCTGGTTTCGACCGACAAGGCCAGCCGCTACCTGCAGCAGCTGTGCAAGCACTGGCAGCACAATCTGCAGGTGGAATTCACGCCCGAGAACGGCACCGTGATCTTTCCTCGCGACGCGCGCGGCATGGATTTTCCGGGCGATGCCGTGGTGACGTTCAACGTCGTGGAAACCGGGCTCGACATTCGCATCGACGCCAGTGCGGCAGAGCAGCTGGAGGGGCTGAAGGGCGCGGTTGCCCGCCACCTCGACCGCTTTGCCTTCCGCGAGGGCGAGCTGCAGTACGACTGGCAATAAGCGACGGGGCTATTTGCCCCGGCGTGCCATCACGTCCAGATAGCTGTCGAGTACCGACTGGTTGACCTTGTCCCACACATAGGCCTGCGCCTTTTCGTGCCCGGCTTTCCCCGCTGAGGCAGCGAGTCCGGGGTCGCGGATCAACTGGGCGATGGCGTCGGCATAGGCCTGCACGTCGCGCGGGGGCACCAGAAAGCCGTTGACGCCATGTTCGACCAGGTCGATCGCGCCTGTCGCGCGTGCCGCCACCACCGGCACCGCGCAGGCCATCGCCTCTGACGTCACATTGCCGAACGTTTCGGTAACGGAAGGGTTGAACAGCACATCCATCGACGCGACCGCGCGGGCCAGATCGTCGCCGCGCTGGAAGCCGGCGAATACCGCCTCCGGCACCCGGTCGGCAAACCATTGCCGCGCCGGGCCTTCGCCGATCACCAGCACGCGGTGCGGCACGCCCTGGCGCGCCAGCGTGTTGCAAACCGCCGCGAAGATATCGAGGCCCTTTTCCAGCACCAGCCGGCCGAGGAAACCGACCGCGAACTCGTGATCCTGGATGCCCAGCGAGCGCCGCCATTCCAGGCTGCGGCGCGCGGGGTTGAAACGGTCATGGTCCACGCCGCGCGACCAGATGCGCACCGGCGTTTTCACGCCCCAGCCGCGGATCAGGTCGGCCGTCGATTTGCCCGGCGTCACCACTTCGTCGACCCGGTTGTAGAAGCGCGTCAGGATATTGATGATCAGCGGCTCGACAAAGCCGAGATGATAATAGGCGGGATAGGTCTCGAACCGGGTATGGAACGAGGCGACCGCCGGAATGTCCCGCTGTCGGGCCCAGGTGACCGCGCGGTGACACAGGAACTCGGGCGCCGAGACATGAATCATGTTCGGCGCGAACGCTTCCAGATCCTCGCGGATGCTGGCGGGCAGGCCGGTGGCGAACTTGTATTCGGAACGGCCGCCCGGCACCGGCCAGGCCGGTACGCTCACCAGATCGCCTACCGGCGGAAAGGCCGGCGTGCTGGTGGTCGGCGAGTAGATGCGCATGGTGACGCCTTGCCGCAGCAAATAGCCGACGAGCTTGTTGAGCGACTGGTTCGCACCGTCGCGAACATAATTGTAATTGCCGCTGAAGAGCGCGACACGAAGATCGGATGGCTGCATTTGCGGGAGGGGCATAGTCGGGCGCGGGGCATGGGGCAAGCGCCGGGGGGGCACTCGCTACCCCGTAGTCGGCTTCTGTATTCCCCTTCCGCTTGCGGGAGGGGTTAGGGGAGGGGCCGACCGGCTACGCGCTTCTTCCCCGTCGCGGGGGGGGGGGGGGGGCCCCCCCCCCCCCCCGGGGGCGGGGGGGGGGGGGGGGGGCGCGCGCACCGCCTCGCGGAGCGGGAGCGCGGGCGCCACCCCCCCCCCACGCCCCCGCCCCCCCCCCCCCCGCGGCCC
>NZ_JBQUYV010000005.1:347503-368249 GCF_056314185.1 Sphingomonas sp. DMC8
GGGGGGCAGGGGCGGGGGGGCCCGTCGCTACCCCGTCGGCGGGTTTGTTATGCCCGTTCGGGGGGGGGGGGGGGTTGGGGGCGGGGCCGACCGGCTACGCGCTTCTTCCCCGTCGCTCCCTCCCCCAACCCCTCCCGCAAGCGGGAGGGGAGCGTGGTTTACCGAAGAAGCAGCAAAATTCGTTCCCTTTTCGTTTCCCCCGCGCTACACCGCCGCCATGGCGAAACCTCAGAAACGCTATGTCTGCCAGGCCTGCGGCTCGGTCACGTCGAAATGGGCGGGGCAATGCGGCGATTGCGGCGAATGGAATACGCTGGTCGAAGAGGCTGGCGCCACCGTAACGCCGTTCCAGGCCAAGCATAACCTGCAATCGGGCGGCCGCGCGATCCAGCTTTCCGGGCTCAATACCGATGTCGCGCTGCCCGAACGCATGGCCAGCGGCATTGCCGAGCTCGACCGTGCGCTGGGCGGCGGGTTCGTCGAGGGTTCGGCGACGCTGATTGGCGGCGATCCGGGCATCGGCAAGTCCACGCTGCTGCTCCAGGCTGCGGCAAAGATCGCGGCCAAGGGCCTCGCCGTCGCCTATGTTTCGGGCGAGGAGGCTGCCGATCAGGTGCGGCTGCGCGCGCGCCGGCTCGGGTTGGGGCAGGCGCCGGTGCAGCTTGCCGCCGCCACTTCTGTCCGCGACATCCTCACCACGCTCGGTGGTGCGGCGCCGCCGGACCTGCTCATCATCGATTCGATTCAGACGATGCACTCGGACCTGATCGAAGGCGCCCCCGGCACCGTCAGCCAGGTGCGGGCCAGCGCGCAGGAACTGATCCGCTTCGCCAAGGAACGCGGCACCGCGCTGGTGATGGTCGGCCATGTCACCAAGGACGGCGCGATCGCCGGGCCGCGCGTGCTCGAACATATGGTCGATACCGTGCTCGCGTTCGAAGGCGAGCGCAGCCACCTCTATCGCATCCTGCGCGCGGTGAAGAACCGCTTCGGCGGCACCGACGAAATCGGCGTGTTCGCGATGCAGGCAGAGGGGCTGGCGGAGGTCGGCAATCCCTCGTCGCTGTTCCTCACCCAGCGCGATGAAAGCGTGACCGGCACGGTCGTGTTCCCGGCGCTGGAGGGTACGCGGCCGGTGCTGGTCGAGGTACAGGCGCTCACCGTCCGCCTCGCCTCGGGCGCCACCCCGCGCCGGGCGGTGGTCGGCTGGGATTCGGCGCGGCTGTCGATGGTGCTGGCGGTGCTCGAGGCGCGTTGCGGGCTGAGCTTTTCGGCGTGCGAGGTCTATCTGAACATCGCCGGCGGCTATCGGGTGCAAGACCCCGCGGCCGATCTGGCGGTGGCGGCGGCGCTCGTTTCCGCGCTGTCGGAGCGCCCGGTGCCGGCCGATGCGGTCGCGTTCGGCGAAATTGCGCTGTCGGGTGAAATCCGCCCGGTCGCCCATGCATCGCTGCGGATGCGCGAGGCGGGAAAGCTGGGCTTCACCCGTGCATTGGCACCCTCGGCACAGGGCGCGGAAAAGGGCGCGATGGCGCTGGCCGGCTTCCGCAACCTGGGTGCGTTCGTCGAGCATCTGCTCGGGCGGTGAGTGGCTGCGGTGGCGGCTTGAACCCGCCGCACGCAACGCCATGTTGCTTCCTGCGCCGCGCTGCCTAGAAGCGTCCGCGACACAAACCGGAAAGTATCATGACCGCCACGCATTCCACCCGCATGTTGATCCTCGGCTCCGGCCCCGCCGGCCTGTCGGCTGCCATTTACGGCGCCCGCGCCGGGCTCGCGCCGATCGTCGTCCAGGGTATCCAGCCGGGCGGCCAGTTGATGACCACCACCGATGTCGAGAATTATCCCGGTTTCCGCGAGGTGATTCAGGGCCCGTGGCTGATGCAGGAAATGCAGGCCCAGGCCGAGCATGTCGGCGCGCAGATGATGTGGGACACGATCGTCGAGGTCGATGTGACGCAGCGTCCGTTCCGCATGGTGGGCGATAGCGGCACTGTCTATCTGGGCGACACGCTGGTGATCGCCACCGGCGCGCAGGCCAAGTGGCTGGGGCTCGATTCGGAAGAGCTGCTGAAGGGCAAGGGCGTCAGCGCCTGCGCCACCTGCGACGGCTTCTTCTTCCGCGGCAAGAAGGTGGCGGTGATCGGCGGCGGCAATACCGCGGTCGAAGAGGCGCTGTACCTGACCAACCACAGCCCCGACGTAACGCTGATCCACCGCCGCGATTCGCTGCGCGCCGAGAAGATCCTGCAGCAGCGGCTGCACGCCAATGAGCGGATCAGCGTGCTGTGGAACAAGCAGGTCGAGCGCTTCATCGGCGGCGGCCAGCCCGAGGGGCTGGTCGGTATCGAACTGAAGGACACGGTTACGGGTGAGGTGTCGACGATCGATGTCGACGGCGGCTTCGTCGCGATCGGTCACCACCCGGCGACCGAGCTGTTCCGCGGCCATATCGCGCTCGATGCCGATGGCTATATCGAAGTCGAGAAGGGCACCACCCGCACCAATGTGCCCGGGGTGTTCGCGTGCGGCGATGTGATGGACAAGCATTATCGCCAGGCGATTACTGCCGCCGGCACCGGGTGCATGGCGGCGCTGGACGCCGAACGCTTCCTGGCGGAAGTGGATTTCGAAACGGTGGCGCAGGCGGCGGAATAAGCCGCAGCCAGCCCTAATTCTCCAGCGCTTCGATCACCTGCGCGGCCAGCCAGTCCTTGTCGGCCGCGCCGGCGAAGCTGTGGCTGGCGGTGTCGTACTGGCGGCGGCGGACGCGGGTGCCGAGCGCGGCGAAGGCCGGGCTGTGCAGCGCATCGATAAAGGCGCGCGCGGTATTGTCGCGGCTGGCGAGCAATAGCGTGACCGGTACCTCCGTCCGCACCAGCGCGTCGGCGACACGGCTGGCAAGGCTCGCCGGCGGTTCTGCGGGCTTGCGGGCGAGCCGGCCCAGCCCGCGCGCCAGCTTGCCCAGATTGACCCCGCCCGTCGCCAGCCGCGCCCATTCGCGCGGGTCGCGCAGCTTTTCGGCATAGCGCGCGCGGATCGCAGCCGCGGGCGGCAGATCGTCGATCGGCTCGACGATCCACGGATTGGCGAGCACCAGCGCATCGATCCGCGCCTCGCCATGGAACAGCGCCAGCGCGCTCGCGGCGTCGCAATTGCCGAAGGCGACGACGCGCTGGACCCGTGCCTCGCGGCGGAAGACGGCGGCGGCGGCGGCAATATCCTCGGCGCTGCTCTCGAAGCCGCCATTCTCGCCGCTCGAATCGCCGATGCCGCGCCGGTCGAAGCGAAATGCGGGAAAGCCCGCCGCCGCAACCCGCTGCGCCAGGGCCGCCATGCCGCGATGCGCGCCGATGCGGATTTCATTGCCGCCGGATACGATCAGCAGCCCGGTCTTGCCCTGTGCAGCGTCGAGCGTGCCGACCAGCGTTTCGCCGGCGCAGGGAAAGGCGATCACGCTTCGCATTGGCGGACCCAGGCGGCGATGTCTTCGGCGAGCAGCGCGGCCAGTGCCGGGTCATGTTCTGGCTCGGCGCGGTGCCATAGCGGTGTGCCGGGCACATAGCGGTCGGCGGGCCGCGCATCGCCTTCCAGCCGCACCGTACGCGCCGGTTCCAGCGCGCATTCGCCCAGATCGTCGAGGAAATTGTCGGGCAGGCGGTGGCCGGCATAGCCTTCGCCATTGCCGGCGCGGCGGATACGGTGGAGCGTGCGCCGCAGTTCCTCGCCGGTCTGGGGCGCGAAGTGGAAGCGGCGGCGGATCAGCACCGATCCGTCGACCAGCGCGCCGCTGCGGATCGCGAACGAATAGGCGCGGGCGCCCGCGGTGCGGGCGGCGGCTGCGAACCCCGCGCGCAGCGCGTCGAAGTCGATCCGCTCGCTCGGGATCAGGCTGTCGCCGGTGCCCGGCAGGTCGGGGATGACGCCGGCAATGCCCGCATCGGCCAGCAGGCGCAGCACCGCGACCGCAAAGGTGCGGGTGCGGTTCGCTTCCTCGAACAGCGGCAGCGCCACAACCACGACCGGGCCATTGGCAGGGCCAAAGCGAAGCATCGCTTCGCGGCCCCCGGCCCAGTCATAGGGTTCGATCACCCCTGCGCCTTCTGCGCCGCAAAGCGGGTGAGGGTGCCGAAGCTTTCCAGCATCTCGCCATCGACTTCGTCGTCTTCGATCAGGATGCCCAGCCGGTCCTCGATTTCGGTCAGCACGCCCGCCACCGCCAGCGAGTCCAGCTCGGGCAGCGCCCCGAACAGCGGCGTGTCATCGCGGAAGGCGGCGGCGCGTTCCTCGCTCAGCCCCAGCACGTCGCGCAGCACGGCGCGAACGGTGTTTTCGACTTCCAGCGTGGCTTGAGGCTGCAATGCGAATTCCCCTTATCGACTTTTTGGCTCCGTAAGGCTTGGCGGCGGCGCTGCCAAGACTAAGGGTGGGCGGATGATTGCGCTCGATCCCGCTCCCCGTCCGATCGACACGCTGCCCCTGCGTGGTGCGGGCGACGCCATTGCGCTGGAGGACAAGGCCGGCACGCTCACCTATGCCGGGCTGGAGGCGATGGTCGGCACGATGGCGGGCGCGCTCGCGGCCCTGGGGCTGACGCCGGGCGACCGGGTGGCAAGCTGGCTGCCCAAGACGCGCGCCGCGTGCCTGATGCCGCTGGCGGCACCGCGCGCCGGGTTGATCCATGTGCCGATCAATCCGGTGCTGAAGCGCGCGCAGGTCGCGCATATCCTCGCCGATAGCGGCGCGCGGTTGCTGGTGACGCAGGCGGCGCGGCTGGCGGCGCTGGAGCCGGGCGATGTGCCGCCGGGATGCCGGGTCGTCACCGAAGAGGAACTTGCGGGCGGCCCCGCGCTCCCGCCGTCTTCAGCCGACCCCGATACACTGGCGGCCATTCTCTACACGTCGGGCTCGACCGGCCGCCCCAAGGGGGTGATGCTCAGCCATGCCAATCTGTGGCTGGGGGCGATCAGCGTCGCCCATTATCTGAAGATCACGCCCGACGATCGGGTGCTGGGCGTGCTGCCGCTCAGCTTCGACTATGGCCAGAACCAGTTGCTTTCGACCTGGGCTGCAGGCGGGCGCGTGGTGCCGCTCGATTACCTGACGGCGCGGGATGTCGTGAAGGCAGTGTCGCGGTTCGGCATTACCACGCTGGCGGGCGTGCCGCCGCTGTGGGTGCAATTGCTTGAGGCCGAATGGCCCGCGGAGACCGCGGCATTGCTGCGGCGGCTGACCAATTCAGGTGGCGCGCTCACGCGCACGCTGGTTCAGGGACTACGCGGCCGTTTCCCGGGCGCGGACCTTTACCCCATGTACGGCCTGACCGAGGCGTTTCGTTCGACCTTTCTGGACCCCGCCTTGGTCGATGCACACCCGGACTCAATTGGCCGCGCGATTCCCTTTGCCGAAATCCTGGTGGTGGACAGTGCGGGCCAGCGCGCGGCGCAAGGGGAACTGGTTCATGCCGGGCCGCTGGTAGCGAAGGGCTATTGGCAGGATGCCGAGCGCACCGCGCTGCGCTTCCGCCCTGCGCCCGCTTTTGCGCAGAGCGGCGGCATGGCGGTCTGGTCGGGCGATACGGTGGTGGAGGATGCCGAAGGCCTGCTTCGCTTCGTCGGCCGCGACGACGAGATGATCAAATCCTCGGGCAACCGCATCAGCCCCACTGAAATCGAGGAGGCGGTGCTGGCCGGCGGCGAGACCGGCGAGGCGGCGGCGTTCGGGGTGCCCGATCCGCGGCTGGGCCAGGCGATCCTGGTCGTCGCACGCGGCGACGGCAGCCAGGAGAGTGCGCTTCGCGAACGGTTGCGTCGCGACTTGCCAGCCTTCATGCAGCCGCAGCGCTTTGTGTGGCGGGAAAGCCTGCCGCGCAATGCCAATGGCAAGCTGGACCGGGCAGGGCTGAAGGCGGAACTGGAATGAACGGAAAGCCGATCGGGCCGATCCCGGCTCCCTATGCGGGACAGGCCGAGCTGATAGTGGCGGGCCGCCCGGCTGCGGCGTGGGTGGAGGGCGCCACGCCCGTCTACCTCTATGACTTCCCCGCCATTGCCGCACGGGTGGTGCAGTTGCGCGCGGCGCTGCCCGCCAGCGTCGCCGTCCATTATGCGATCAAGGCAAATCCGCTCCCCGCGCTGCTTGCCGCCATCGCCCCGCTGGTCGACGGGCTCGACGTCGCCTCTGCCGGGGAACTGGCGCGGGCACTGGCGGTAAAGCCTGCCGACGAGATCAGCTTTGCCGGCCCCGGCAAGCGCGATTTCGAGCTGGAAGCTGCGATCCGCGCGGGTGCCACGCTCAACCTCGAATCCGAAGGCGAGGCGGAACGGGCGCTGCGGATTGGCGAGGCATCGGGAATCACGCCCAGGCTCGCTGTCCGGGTGAACCCCGATTTCGAGCTGCGCGGATCGGGCATGAAGATGGGCGGCCGCGCCTCGCCCTTCGGCGTCGATGCAGCGCGCGTGCCGGCGCTGGTGCGGCGGCTGGTCGCTGCGGGTGCAGATTGGCGCGGCTTCCACATCTATGCCGGATCGCAGGCGCTTTCGGCCGACGCGGTGATCGAAACCCAGGCGGCGACGATCGCACTGGCGGCGCGGCTGGCGGAGGAAGCGGGGGCAATGCCGCCGCTGGTCAATCTGGGCGGCGGCTTCGGCATTCCCTATTTTGCCGGAGACGCTCCTCTGGACGTGGCGGCGGTCGGCGCGGCGCTGGGCGAACGGCTGGCCGCACTCGATACCCAATATGCGATCGAACTCGGCCGCTGGCTGGTGGGCGAGGCGGGCATCTATCTGGCGTGCGTCATCGACCGGAAGGAAAGCCAGGGCGAGACGTTTCTGATCGTCGATGGCGGGCTCCATCATCATCTGGCCGCCACCGGCAATTTTGGCACGGTGGTGCGCCGCAACTATCCCGTTGCAGTCGCGCACCGGATGCAGGACGCGGCGGAAGAAGTCGTCAGCATTGTCGGTCCGCTCTGCACGCCGCTCGACAGGCTTGCGGAGAAAGTCGCCTTGCCGCGTGCCGAGGTGGGAGACCTGATCGCGATCTTCGCCTCGGGCGCCTACGGGGCCTCGGCAAGTCCCCAGTATTTTCTGGGACACCCGCCGGTTGAAGAAAGACTTTGCGGTGTTCAGGGGCGTTAACCCCTAACGCTATCTTTACCTCTTCGGGCTCATAGCAACGCCGTCCAGCATGGGGGCGCCGAGACGTCGGTCGCCTTGTTCGTCCATGCTGCGGGGAGGCTCGGGCATGACGTTTTGGTTGAGGCACAGGGTTTTGGCAGCCACGCTGGCAGCGGTGACGCTGCTGTCGGGTTGCAGCGGCAGCGGTGGCCGGCCCGAACTGCCCGCGGCTGCCTTTGTCGGCGGCAGCGGCGGCCGAGATGCGCCCAGCGACGAATATGTCATCGGCCCGCTCGACCAGCTCAACATCTTCGTATGGCGTAATCCGGACCTGTCGACCAAGGTGCAGGTGCGCCCGGATGGCCGCATCACCGTGCCGCTGATCAGCGATATGCCTGCAGTCGGCAAGACTCCTGCCATGCTGGCGCAAGACCTGAAGCTGGCGCTCAGCGAATATATCAAGGATCCGATCGTATCGGTCATCGTCGAGAATTTCTCGGGCACCTTTAGCCAGCAGGTGCGCGTGGTCGGTGCGACGGAAAAGCCCGCCTCGCTGCCGTATCGCGCCAACATGACGATTCTCGACGCGATGATCGCCGTCGGCGGACTGTCCGAAACCGCATCGGGCAACCGCGCCCGGCTGGTGCGCTATGATCCGCAGACCGGCCGCCAGCGCGAATATAAGCTGCGGCTCGCCGATCTGCTGAAGAATGGCGACACCAGCGCGAACGTGAAGCTGGCGCCCGGCGACGTGATCATCATTCCGCAAAGCCTGTTCTGAGGCCGGGCGGGATGGGCGGACTCTACAACGAACTTCTTGCGGCGCTCCATGCGATATGGACGCGACGCTGGATTGCCCTGGCCGTCGCCTGGGCGATCTGCATGGTGGGGTGGTTCGTCGTCTCGCGCATGCCGAATCAGTATGAATCGCACGCGCGTGTGTTCGTGCAGATGCGCCAGATCCTGCCCGCAGACAGCGGCGCTGTGCCGATCGACCAGCAGAAAAGCCTCGATCAGCTGCGCCAGACGATCACCAGCGCGGTCAATCTGGAAAAGGTCGTGCGCGGCACCGACCTTGCCCGCACCGTTTCCAGCGACCGCGACGTGGCGGACCGCATCGCCGGCCTGCAAAAGGCAATCAAGCTGACGGCGCAGCAGGACAATCTGTTCGAAATCAGCGTCACCGGCGCCAACGGCAAGATCGCTACCCAGGTCGCGCAGAAGCTGATCGACGTGTTCGTCGAAAATAATCTGGCCGACAATCGCGACCAGACCAGCCAGTCGCTCCGCTTCCTCGACGATCAGCTCGCCGCGCGCCAGAAGGCGCTGCAGGATGCCGAGGCCAAACGCGCCGACTTCCAGGCGAAATATCTGGGGGCGCTGCCCGGCACCGGTTCGCTGGACGACCGGATCGGCGCGGCGCGCCAACAGCTTGCCCAGATCGAAGGCGATCTCGCGGCGGCGCAGAGCAGCCTCAACGCGGTCAACGCCCAGATGGCATCCACACCGGCAACCGCTGGCGGCAGCGCCGGCGCGGCCGGCCCGGCGCGCGCGCGCGTGGCGGCGATCCAGGGCCAGCTTGCCGATGCCCGCGCGCGCGGCTGGACCGACAATTATCCCGACGTCGTAGCGCTCAAGAGCCAGCTTGCGGCGGCCCAGGCGGCTGCCCGTAACGAGCCGCTGGTCGGCGGCGGCGGGGGCAGCGGCAATCCGCTGTATCTCGGCCTCAAATCGATGCAGACCGACAAGGCAGCGCAGGTCGCAGCACTCCGCCAGCGGCGCGAGCAGATCCAGGGCGACCTCGCCGCGCTCAACGCCAAATTGTCCGGCGCGCCCGAAGTCGCGGCGGAACAGGGCCAGATCGAGCGCGAATATCAGGTGCTGAAGGACCAGTATGACAAGCTGCTGTCCGATCGCGAGCGCGTGCGGATTTCCTCGCAGGCGCAGGATGCCGCCGATGCGGTGAAGTTCAGCGTCATCGATCCGCCGACCCAGCCGCGCGCGCCGACTTCGCCCAACCGCCCGCTGCTGCTTTCGGCCGTGCTGATCGCCGGGCTGGGCGCGGGCGTTGCGGCCGCCTTTGGCATCGCCAAGCTGCGCGGCAGCTTCGATACTGCCGCGCGGCTGGAAAAGGCCAGCGGCATGCCGGTCATCGGTGCGATCGGCGAAGTGGTGACTGCCGCCCAGACCGCGCTCCGCCGCAAGCAGCTTCGCCTGTTCCTGGGTGGCACGGCGGCGCTGGGCGTCGCCTATATCGGGCTGATCGGCCTGGAATTCGTCCAGCGGGCGCGGGGGGCCTGAGCAATGAACGAGCATAGCCCCCGCAAATTCCGTGGTTCGCTGATCGAGCGCGCCGCCGCGCGCCATGTGTTCGAGATCCCGGCCGCCCCCGAGCCGGAACCCGTTGCCGCGGCGCCGGTCCCCCGGCCAAAGCCCGATCCCGCACTGGAACTGACCCGAGGTTTCGTTGCGCCCGAGCCGCCGGCGGCGCCAGCCGCCTTGTGCGTACCGGAACCCGAACCTGCACCGCAGCCGCAGCCAGCGCCGCAGCCGGCGCCTGTCGCCCGCACGACTGCTCCCAAAACTGCCCGCCGCCGCGTCCATATCGATCGCGAGGCGCTGGCGGAGGCGGGCATGCTGGTGCCCGGCGGCCCGGTGACGCCGCTGGCCGAAGAATTTCGCATGGTGAAGCGGCAGCTGCTGCTCACCGCCCGCAAGGTCGCCGGTGCCGATGCCGATCGCGCGCGGATGATCCTCGTCTGCTCGGCGCAGCCGAATGAGGGCAAGACCTTCTGTGCCATCAATCTCGCGCTGTCGATGGCGGCGGAGAAGGATGTCGAGATCCTGCTGGTCGATGCCGATTTCCCCAAGCCCGACGTGCTCGGTCGGCTCGGCATTGAAGAAGGGCCGGGCCTGATCGACGCGCTCGACGGGCAGGTGTCGGTCGAAGACTGCATCATCGATACCGATGTGCCGCAATTGTCGGTGCTGCCCGCCGGTGCCCGCAGCATCAGCGATACCGAATTGCTGGCCAGCGACCGTGCCCGCGCGCTGCTGGACGGGCTGGCCGCGGCCAATCCGCGCCGCATCGTGATCTTCGATTCGCCGCCGGCGCTCGTCGCGTCGCCCGCCTCGGTGCTGGCGCTGCATGTCGGCCAGGCGCTGCTGGTGGTCCGCGCCGATCAGACCAGCGAGAGCGATCTGCGCGCCGCGGTCGCTGCGCTCGATGCCTGCGAGCATATCCAGCTCGTGCTCAACGCCGTTTCGTTCCAGCCGTCCGGTCGCCGGTTCGGCAGCTATTATGAGGAGGCGGGCAAGTGATCCGTCGATTGATCGTCATCGGTGTCGCCGGCTGGGCGATCCAGCCTGCCGCCGCGCAGCAGGTCAAGGTCACGCCGTATATCGAGGCGAGCCAGGTGCTGGTCGCCGACCTGAAATCGGGCGAGACGCTCACCTATTCGCAGCTCGGCGCCGGGCTCGACGCGACGGTGCAGACGCGCCGCGTGCAGGTGCAGGTGGATTACCAGTATCAGCGCCGCTTCGCTTGGAACAAGAAGCTGGTCGACAATGACACGCATAGCGGTCTGGTGCAGGCGCGCGCCAAGGTGGCGCCCGGGCTGACGCTGGAGGCCGGCGGCCTCGCCACCCGTACCCGCGCCGATATTCGCGGCGCTGCGCTGCAGAGCAATGCCGGCAACATCAGCAACAGCAGCCAGGTCTATTCGGTCTATGCCGGGCCGAACCTCGCCACCCATGTCGGCGCGATGTTCCTCAATGCGGCCTATCGCCTGGGCTATACGCGCACCGATACGCCCAACGGCACCGGCGTCGCGGCCAACCAGCCCCGGCTCGATTACTACAGCGACTCGACGGTCCATGTCGCCACCGCCAGCGCGGGGGTGAAGGCGGGTACGGTGCTGCCGGTGGGCGTGACGGTCAGCGGTTCCTACACGCACGAAAATGCCGGTCAGCTCAGCCAGCAGTTCGAGGGCAAATATGTTCGCGGCGATGTCGTGCTGCCCGTGGCGATGGGTGTCGCGCTCACGGCCGGCGCCGGGTACGAAAAGATCCAGGTCAGCCAGCGCGATGCGTTGCTGAACGGTTCGGGCCAGCCGGTGCTGGATGCGCATGGCCGGTTCGTCACCGATCCCAACTCGCCGCGGCGCATCGCCTATGATTTCGACGGCATCTACTGGGATGGCGGGGTGATGTGGCGGCCCAGCCGCCGCACCTATCTGGAGGCGCGGGCAGGGCGCCGCTATGGCTCGATGAGCTATACCGGCACCTTCACGCACCAGATCGGCCCGGGCAGTGGCATCCAGCTCGGCCTGTACGACAGCGTGCAGACCTTCGGGCAGCAACTGAACGGTTCGGTGTCGGTGCTGCCGTCCAGCTTCGTCAGCTCGGCCGATCCGTTCGGCAATGTCTATAGCGGCTGCATCTACGGCACCACCGGCGCGGCGACCGGCTCGTGCCTGAACGGCGTGCTCGCTTCGGCGGTGACGACGGCCTATCGTTCGCGCGGGCTGACCGGCATTGCGGTGCTGGCGCGCGGCGGCACGCGCATCGGCTTTGGCGGCGGCTATTCGCGGCGCACCTTCCTGGCGCCGTCGGGCACCACGCTCAACGGCACCTATGACGAAAGCCTGTATGCCCAGGCCTTTGCCTCTACCCCGGTGGGCGCACGCGGATCGCTGAGCAGCAGCCTGCTCGCCACCTGGTACAATAGCGACATTATCGGCAGCACCAGCGTGTTCAGCTGGGGTGCCAACACCGCCTATACCCACAATTTCGGGCATCTGAGTGCTACCGCCTCGGCAGGTCTTTTCGGCTATGATCGGCCGGGGACAGACAGCAGCGCGCAGGCGCAGGCACTCGTGGGTGTGCGCTACGGCTTCTAAGATGGGGGAAGGGCCTGCGCCCTTCCGGAGTGATCGACGATGTACGACGAACATTATGGATTGAGCGGCCGGCCGTTCCAGCTGACCCCCGATCCGAAATTCTGGTTCGATACGGCCACGCACAGCAAGGCGATGGCCTATCTGGGCTATGGCCTGAGCCAGGGCGAAGGGTTCGTCGTCATCACCGGCGATCCGGGGGCCGGCAAGACGACGCTGATGGGCCATCTGCTCGACGGCCTCGATCACGAACGGCTGAACGTCATCAAGATCGTTTCCTCCCAGGTTCGCCCGGAAGACCTGTTGCGGCTGGTGGCACAGGGGCTGGGAGTCGACCATCAGGGCCTTTCCAAGGCGGCGCTGCTCTCGGCGGTCGAACGCGGGCTGCATAACGTCGCGCGTGCTGGCCGGCGCACGCTGCTGGTGATCGACGAGGCGCAGGCGCTGCCGTCCGAAAGCCTGGAAGAGCTGCGCATGCTCTCCAATTTCCAGGCCGGCGGCTATGCGCTGCTGCAGATCTTCCTGCTCGGCCAGCCCGAATTTCGCCTGCTGCTGAACGAGCCTCAGCTGGAGCAGCTGCGCCAGCGGGTGATCGCCATGCACCACCTCGCACCGATGGAGCCGGACGAGGTCGAGCCCTATCTGATCCACCGGCTGGTCTGCGTCGGCTGGCGCGGGCGCCCGCGCTTTACCGCCGATGCGCTGACGGCGATGCATCGCTGGTCGGGCGGCCTGCCGCGCCGGCTGAATCAGCTTGCCGGGCGCGTGATGCTGTACGGCGCGGTCGAGCAGATCGACATTTTCGGCGCGCCCGACATCGCCGCCGTCATTTCCGATCTGGGCGATGACGCGATGGGGGAATCGGCGGAAGAATTGCCGATCGCGCCTGCGCCGGCCCGTGCCCCCATCGCGGCGGCGTCCGCCGAGTCGGCGCCCATGCGCAATGCCGCCGTCCCGCCGCGCCCCGCAGCGCCGCCGCCTTCGGCAGCGCCAGCACCTGCCGTGCCCCATGCTGAAGTCGCTGCGCTCGAAGCGCGCATCGCCCAGCTCGAAGCGCAGGTGCGCGAGCAGGACGAGGCACTCCGCCGGGTGCTGACGCTGCTGGTCGACTGGGTGGAACAGGGCGATGCGAACGGCCGGCCCAATCTGGGCGGCCTGCGCGAACACGCGGCCTGACCATGCGCACCAACGGCCTTTCGGTCGATGTCGAGGACTGGTTCCAGGTCGGCGCCTTTGAAACGGTGATTGCCCGCGCCGACTGGGACGGGCTGGAACATCGTGTCGAGGCGAATACCGATGCAGTGCTGGCGCTGTTCGCGGAGGCAGGCGTGCAGGGCACGTTCTTCGCGCTCGGCTGGGTGGCGCAGCGCTATCCGACGCTGATCCGCCGCATCGCCGAGGCGGGGCATGAAGTCGCCAGCCATGGCTGGGACCATGCCCGCGTCTTTACGCTGACCCCCGATCAGTTCCGCGACGATCTTGCCCGCGCCCGTGCCGCGCTGGAGGATGCCGGCGGGGTGGCCGTGACCGGCTATCGCGCGCCGAGCTTCTCGATCGACCGGCGCACGCCCTGGGCGCATGCCGTGCTGGCCGAAGCGGGCTATGCCTATTCCTCCAGCATCGCGCCGCTCGCGCACGATCATTATGGCTGGCCCGATGCGCCGCGCGCACCGTTCCGGCCGCTGGCGGATGCGCCGCTGATCGAGCTGCCGGTTACGGTGGCGACGGTGCTGGGCCGCGAAGTGACGGCAGGCGGCGGCTTTTTCCGGCTGTTGCCGGGGCGCGTGGTCGATCGCGCTGTCCGCGCCAGCAACGCCGCCGATCGTTCGGCGATCTTCTACTTCCATCCCTGGGAAATCGATCCCGGTCAGCCGCGCGTGACGCACGCACCGCTCAAGTCGCGGCTGCGGCATTATGCCCGGCTGGGCGCCATGGCGGGCAAGCTTCGCACGCTGATCGCGGCGCACCAATGGGGCCGCATCGATGCGATCGCGGCGCAGGCGGCCGAGGCGCTGGCATGAACGCGCCGATGCTGCACCCCGTGCTGACGGTCCGCACCGCCGATCTTGCCGACCCGGCAGAGTGTGCCCGGATTGCGGACTGGGTGGCGGAGCAGCCACAGGGCACGCCCTTCCATCTGCCCGGCTGGAGCATCGGCGTCGCGCGCGGTTGCCGCCAGCACAGCCATTATCTGGTGGCGGAGCAGGAGACCGGCGCCATTGCCGGCGTGCTGCCGCTGACCGCCATTCGCTCGCGGCTGTTCGGCCCTGCGCTGGTGTCGGCGGGTTTCGGTGTCGGCGGCGGCATTCTTGCCGCGCGTGAAGCAGCGGTCGCGCCGCTTGCGCAGGCGGCCTGGGAACTCGCGGAACGGCTCGGCTGCCCGGGCGTCGAGCTGCGCGGCGGGCCGTCGCCCGGCCCGGACTGGCACAGCAGCAGCGACAGCCATCTCGGCTTCGTCCGCCCGCTTGCCGCCGATGACGAGGCGGAACTGCTTGCGATCCCGCGCAAGCAGCGCGCCGAGGTTCGCAAGGCCTTGGCCGCCGATCTGGCGGTTTCCACCGGCCGAGATGCCGCTGCGCGCCGTGCCCATTATGCCGTCTATGCCGAAAGCGTCCGCAATCTGGGCACGCCCGTGTTCCCACGGAGTCTGTTTTCCGCCATTCTGGATGTATTCGGGGACGATGCGGACGTGCTCACCGTCCGCCATCAGGGGGTGGCAGTGGCAAGCGTATTGAGCCTCTATTGGCGAGGCACCGTCTTTCCCTACTGGGGCGGCGGGGTGGCGGCGGCGCGCGCGCTGCGTGCCAATGATCGCATGTATTTCGCGCTGATGGCCCACGCCCGTGCACGCGGCTGCAGCCAGTTCGATTTCGGCCGCTCCAAGACCGGCAGCGGCCCGGCCGCGTTCAAGAAGAACTGGGGCTTCGTGCCGCAGCCGCTCACCTATCACAGCCGCAGCGCCGACGGCGCCGCCCCGCGCAGCGTCAATCCGCTCGATCCCAAATACCGGCTGAAGATCGCAATGTGGAAGCGCCTGCCGCTGTTCATCGCCAACCGGGCGGGGCCGTTCATTGCGCGAGGGCTCGGCTGATGGGCGACATTTTGTTCCTGGCCCACCGCGTACCCTATCCGCCCGACCGGGGCGACAAGATGCGCGGCTTCCACATTCTCAAATATCTCTCCGCCCGCAAGCGCGTGCACCTGATAGCCTTTGCCGACGATCCGGCCGACATGAAGCGCAAGGGCGGACTGGCGCCCTATATCGGCAATCGCTCGATCCTGTGGCGCGGGCGCAGTCGGCTGGTTGCCGGCATCCGTGCGCTGATGCGGCGCCAGCCGGTGTCGATCACGGCGTTCGAGAATGAGGAACTGGGCGGCGCGGTCGAGGCGCTGCTCGCGCGCCACGCCATCGACACCATATTCGTCTTTTCCAGCCAGATGGCGCAATATCTGCCGGCGCGCCCGCGCCAGCGCGTCATCATGGATTTCGTCGACATGGATTCGGCCAAGTTCGCCGCCTATGCTGGCGGCTCGGCCTGGCCGATGTCGTGGATACATCGCCGCGAGGCGCGGCTGTTGCTGCAGCATGAGAAGGCCGTCGCCGCGCGTGCCGATGCCAGCCTGTTCGTCAGCGAGGCGGAAGCAGACCTGTTCCGCCAGGCGAGCGGCGCGGGCCGTGTGCACGCGATCGAGAACGGCATCGACACCGGCTATTACGACCCGCGCGGGCGCTTCCGCCGGATCGAATCGACCGGGCCGCTGCTCGTCTTCACCGGCCAGATGGATTATCGCCCGAATATCGAGGCCGTAACCTGGTTCGCCGAGACGGTGCTGCCCCATATCCGTGTGGCCCATCCCGGCACGCGTTTCGCGATTGTCGGCCGCGCGCCCACCGATGCGGTGAAGGCGCTGGCCAAGCTGCCCGGCGTCAGCGTTACCGGCGCGGTGCGCGACGTGCGCGGCTGGCTGGCGGCCGCCTCGGTCGTGGTGGCGCCGCTCAGGCTGGCGCGGGGCATTCAAAACAAGGTGTTGGAAGGCATGGCGATGGCGCGGCCGGTGGTCGCTTCCGTTGCGGCCGCCGAAGGCATCGACCATGCCGGCACGATCCGCGTTGCCGACAGCGTCACCGAATTTGCCGAAACCGTCAGCGCGCTGCTTGCCGATCGCGAGACGGCCAGGGTGCTGGGCGAAGCGGCGCGCGCGCGGGTGATCGATCGCTATAGCTGGGAAGCGCGGCTCGCCCCGCTCGATGCGCTGATGCAGCTCCCGCCGCCGCGCCAGACACGCAAGACGGCAGCCTGAGCATGCCTGTGTTCGATCGCCGCTGGCAACGCCATGCCGCGCTGCTCGCCGGCTGCTGGGCGGTGCTGCTGATCCTGTTCGGCCGCGATACCGGCGATCTGGCCCGCATCTACTGGACCAACACCACCTTCGGCCATTGCCTGTTCGTCGGCCCGGTAATCGCCTGGCTGGTGTGGCAGCGCCGCGACGGGCTGGCGCAGGTGTCACCGCAGGGCTGGTGGCCGGGGCTCGTTTGGGTCGCGGGCGGCGGCGTCACCTGGCTGGTGGGCGATGCCGCCAGCGTCGCGCTGTTCCGCCATTTCGGGCTGGTGCTGATGTTGCAGGGCACGGTGCTGGCGGTGCTGGGGCCGAATGTCGCCCGCGCGCTGCTGTTCCCGCTGGCCTATATGCTGTTCCTCGTGCCGTTCGGCGATTTTCTCGAAGAGCCGCTGCAAGGCATCACCATCGCCATGGTCATGCCGCTGCTTCACCTCTTCGGGGTGCCGGCCAGCGTGGACGGGGTGCTGATCTCCACCCCGAACGGCTTTTTCGAGGTGGCAGAGGCCTGTTCGGGGGCCAAGTTCCTGATCGCTATGGTCGCGTACGGTGTCCTGGTCGCCAATGTCTGTTATGTCACCTGGCGGAGACGTGTCGGTTTCATGGTGATGGCGCTGATCGTGCCGGTGATCGCCAACGGCATCCGCGCCTTCGGCACCATCTATATCGCCTGGTGGACTTCGGTGGAGCAGGCGACGGGGGTCGACCATATCGTCTATGGCTGGGTGTTCTTCGGGCTGGTGATGGCGGCGGTGCTGGCGATCGGCTGGCGCTGGTTCGACCGCGATCCGGATGCGCCCTGGTTCGATCCAGCCCGCTTGCAGGCGGTGCCGCCCGGCCGGATCGACGCGGCGCTTGCCGCGCTGCTGGTGCTCACGGTGGCGAGTGCCTTTCCCGGCTGGTCGGCGCTCAATGCCGCAAGGGCAGCACCCCTGCCGGCGCAGGTTGCGCTCCCCGCACCGCCGGGCTGGCAGCGGATCGATACGCCCGCCCGCGCGCCCTGGTCGCCGAATTTCCCCGGCGCCGACCGCTTCGTCACCGCCCGCTATGCCGACGGGCAGGGGCGCAGCGTCGATCTCGCCGTCGCCGTCTATGGCAGCCAGCATGAGGGCAAGGAACTGGTCGGCTTCGGCATCGGCGCGATCCGCGAAAACGATCGCTGGGTGAAGATCGAGGACGAGCCGAGCTTCGCGCGCGGTGCGGCGTTGCGCATGACCGGGCCGGGAAGGGTAGAACGACAGGTCATCACTTGGTACCGGATCGGCGGACTGCTGACGGGGAGCGACAAGAGGGTGAAGCTGGAAACACTAAGGGCCAAGCTGCTGGGCGGAAATCAGGCTGCCGTCGCCGTGCTCGTCTCCGCCGAACAGAGCGAAGGCGCCAATGCGATGACGACGATCGCCGATTTCCTGCGCGCGCTCGGCCCGGTCGAGGCGGTTGCCGACCGCGCTGCCGGCACGCACTGATGTGCGGGATCGCGGGGCTCTATTACCCCGCTCTGGCCAGGCCGATCGATCCGTCGCGGATTGTCGCGATGACGGACGCGCTCGCCCATCGCGGCCCGGATGGCTCGGGCGTGTGGTGCGTGGCGGGCGTCGGGCTGGGCCACCGGCGGCTGGCGATCATCGATCTGGAAGGCGGCGTGCAGCCGATGGCGACGCCGGATCAGGGCATTGCCGTCACCTATAACGGCGAAATCTACAATTTCCGCGAACTCCGCGCCGAACTCGAACGGCTCGGCGCCCGTTTCCTGACTGACAGCGATACCGAAGTGCTGCTCCATGGCTGGCGCGCCTGGGGGCCGGACATGCTCGCGCGGCTCAACGGCATGTTCGCCTTCGCGCTGTATGACAGCCAGCGGCAGAGCCTGTTCGTCGCGCGCGACCGGTTCGGGGTGAAGCCTTTATTCTACACCGAACTCGCCGATGGCGCGGTGGCCTTCGCCTCCGAACTCAAGGGCCTGCTCGCCCATCCGCTGTTCCGCCGCGCGGCGGATTTTCGCGCGGTCGAGGATTATCTGGGCCTCGGCTATGTCCCCGACGATGCCAGTCTGCTGGCCGGGGTGAAGAAGCTGCCCGCTGGGCATTTCCTGCTGCTCGAACGCGGCCGCCCGGTGCCGCGGCCCATCCGCTGGTGGGACATCGACTTTTCCCGCCGGGCGCGCGGCCGCACCCGCGACCTGAAGGCCGAGCTGGCGCATCACCTGCGTGAGGCAGTGCGGCTGCGGATGGTCTCGGACGTGCCGCTGGGCGCGTTCCTGTCGGGCGGCGTCGACAGCTCGGGCGTCGTCGCGTTGATGGCGGAGGCGAGCAAGGCTGCGGTCAAGACCTGCACGATCGGCTTTGACGAAGCGGGGCATGACGAAACCGCCCATGCGCAAAAGGTGGCGGAGCGGTTCGCCACCAGCCACCGCACCCGCACCGTCCGCGCCGACGATTATGGCCTGATCGACACGCTGGTCGCCGCCTTCGACGAGCCCTTCGCCGATGCCTCGGCGCTGCCCACCTACCGGGTGTGCGAACTGGCGCGCGAAAGCGTGACGGTGGCGCTGTCGGGCGATGGCGCCGACGAGGCGCTGGCCGGCTATCGCCGCTATCGTTTCTTCGCCGCCGAGGAGCGGGTGCGCGGGTTGCTGCCGCCCGATATGCGCGCGCGGCTGTTCGGCACGCTCGGGCGGCTCTACCCCAAGGCCGACTGGGCACCCCGGCCGTTCCGCGCGAAGACGACGCTGCTCGCGCTCGCCGAAGACGGGGAGACTGCCTATGCCGGCGCGGTCGGCGTGACCACGCCTGCGCTGCGCCATGCGCTCTACAGCGATGCGGCACGCAAGGCGCTCGACGGCCATCGCGCGGAGCGCCGCTATATCGAGACGATGCGCGCCGCCCCGGCCCGCGACGCGCTCGACCGCGCGCAATATGCCGACATCCACCACTGGCTGCCCGGCGACATCCTCACCAAGGTCGACCGCACCAGCATGGCAGTGGGGCTGGAGGCGCGCGAGCCGCTGCTCGACTATCGGCTGGTCCAGTTCGCCGCGACGCTGCCGCCGGCGCTGCGCATCCGGGGCGGGCAGGGCAAGTGGCTGATGAAGAAGGCGCTCGAACCCTGGCTGCCGCGCGACATCCTGTACCGGCCGAAAATGGGTTTCGTCACGCCGATCAGCGCCTGGTTCCGCAAGGCGCTGGCCGAGGAAGCGGCGGGGCTGGCACGCTCGCCGGTGCTGCTCGGCTCGGGCTGGTTCGATCCGGCAACGATCGCCCGGCTGGCCGAGGCGCACCGCAGCGGGCGGGAGGAACATGGCCGCACGCTGTGGCAACTGGTGATGCTCGAACGGAGCCTGGCGCGGCTGTTCGGGTGAGGGCAGCTTTCATCCCCCCGCTGGCGGGAAAGGATAGAGGCTGCCTCAGTCCCCGAACGCCTGTGCCGCAATGAAGTCGGCGACCTGCTTCCCCTGCGGCGTGCCGGGCGTGATGATGTTGAAATGATCGGCACCCCCCGGCGCCAGCTTCACCACCGTGTCGCCTGAAAGCAGCGCAGCCTGGGTGTAGGGCTCGATCATCGCCCCGAGCGCACCGAGCACGATCAACTGGTGGACGCCCAGCGGCAGATGGTCCTGCGCGCTGGCGAGGCGATAGGCGTCGGGCTTTTCCGCTGGCGTGCCGCCCATGAACGGCACGATCGCCGGCGCGCCGCAGACCTGTGCGTCGATGCCGACGAAAGGCGTGAGCGTACCCGGCCCGTCGATCGCCACCACCGTCGCGGGCTTTACCGTCATCGCCCCGGCAATGGGATCGTGCAGCTTCGGGCGGGCGGCGTCCCACAGCGCCAGATGTGCGCCGGAGCTGTGGCCCACCACGGCGACCCGGGTAAGATCGAGCGGCTGGGTGCGGGCAAGCGTGGCAAGGTAATCGGTCGCGGCGGCTATGTCCTGCAGGCTGCCGGGAAAGCCGCCGCCGGGATTGCCGGTGCGGCGATATTCGATGTTCCAGGTGGCAAAGCCCCGCGCGGTAAGCGCGTCGGCCAGCGGCGCGGTGCCCTGCCAGTCTTCCATCGTCGCGTTCCAGCAGCCGCCATGAATCAGCACCGCGACGGGAAAGGGGCCTTTGCCCTTGGGCAGGCGCAACTCGCCCTTCTGGAGCGGGTCCGGCCCGTAGGATGCGACCAGCGCGGGCGCCGAGACCTTCGCCTTGTCGGCATTCAGGATCGCGCGGGAATCGGTTTGCGCGGCGGCGGGTACCGCAAGGGCGAGGCCGAAGGCGGCGAGCGCAGCGTGGAGGGAGGACATGACCGGTTGCTCCGATATAGGACGTGGCCTCCTAGCATTACAGTTGCGTTTTTGATCATGTTCTGAATCAATGGGTGACCATGACGAGGGAGGTCGTGGTGACGGGG